>CAVAVT010000041.1:0-12863 GCA_963592185.1 bacterium
AGGAAAAATGTCAGTACCACCAATTTCAATTGATGGCACTGACATTTATTTTTTACTTAAAGTTCTGCCACCATTTCGCTGTATGGCTTGCTCTCCTCATGTCTTATGGAAGGCTTGGCATCTTCCGCAAGGTGAGCAACGGGGAATATTGCAATAAGATTGTATTCCGCCATTTCTGGGAACAGTTCCTTTAGTTTTGGCGCATCAAATTTGCCAATCCATGTGGAGCCAAGACCCTGGTCATGGATTGCAAGCATGATATGTGTCGCCACAATAGTCGCATCCACTTCATTGAAATTCTTGTCATCAAAATTTCTAACCCATGCTTCCTCCGGATTTCCACCAACAACAATCAGCACTGGAGCATCCTGTACAAAAGGGAAGGGAATTGTGGACAATGCTTTTTCCCTGTTCTCATCATTGGAAATAACCCAGAGTTTTACAGGCTGCTTATTTACAGCTGTAGGCGCCGCCATTCCAGCCTTAATGATTGCATCCAGTTTTTCCTTCTCCACTGGCGCATTTGAAAGCTTACGAACAGAATATCTATCCTGTGCCAATTTTATAAAATCTCCCATAACGTTCTCCTTTTTGAAAAAAATTATTCCTCTAAAAGCTTTACCAATTCATCATAATCCTTTTTCAGCTTGCTGTATTCGTCAGCAAGCTCCAATGCGGTCATGACCCCAATCCGGCTGTCTGAAAGGCTGTTAGTCCTCCCAGCCACATTCCTCATTTTTTTATCAACCATATCAGCAATTTCTTTAATATACTCAGCATTGTCCTGGCTCTTTAGGTGATACTCCTCTCCGAATATCTCCACAGTCACCCGGGTAAAAGTTTTTTTCTCCTCCAACATCATCACCCGCCCTTCTATACTCTCTTTTTTCGTGAAAAATCCTCATATTCCTGCATTTTAAATGTACCAAAAATGGGAGCCAGCTTTTAAAAGCCTCCGGCCCCCATTGTCATACTTTATTTTGCCGAACTTAATACAAAATTACGCTCTAAGCTCTGCATTGAATTCCTTCTGTACCGCATCAAGAATATTTTTGAAAGCCTCGTCCGCTTCGCTGTCAGTAAGGGTCTTATCCTCAGACTGGAACTGCATTGTGAACGCCAGGCTCTTCATGCCAGCCTTAACCTGCTTTCCAGTATAAAGGTCAAAGAGCTGCACTCCCTTGAAATATTTGCCAGCATTATTAGCAATTACCTTTTCGATATCGCCCTCATTAATGGATTCATCCACCAGCATAGCCAGGTCACGGCTGATTGCCGGGTACTTGGGCAGTGCTGCGTATCCTGACTTTCTTCCAGCATACTTCATGAGAGTATCAATATCCATTTCAAAGACGTACATCTTCTTATGGGTATCCATTGCCTCTGCTGCCGCAGGATGAACCTCTCCTACGATTGCGATAACCTCTCTGCCCTTTTTGAAAACAGCTGTTTTGCCAGGATGCATTGCGAAATGTTCTCCAGTTTCTACAGTGTATTTTCCGATGGACAGCTTCTCAAAGAGAGACTCCACAATACCCTTTGCATCGTAGAAATCAATCTGCTCATTGCCATTGCACCATCCAAGTGGCTCACGGCGTCCAGTAAGGATACCTGCAAGCTTCATAACCTCAACAGGCTGCTCTGTTACCGGCAGAGCCTTGGGATAGAAAACAGGAGCAATCTCAAAGAGACGTACATCCTCGTTTTTACGGGAGAAATTGCGAAGTGCATTCTCAAACACGCTGGAAAGAAGTGTAGTGCGTACAAGAGGGAAATCATCTGTAAGAGGATTCATAATAGGAATAGCTTTTCTCAGCTTACTGTCAGCCGGGACCTGCATTTTATCGAACATATCTGGATGGGTAAAGCTGAAGGAAAGCTCCTCGTACATACCAAGACCAACAAGAATATGCTTAATCTCCTCAATGAAATCCTGTCTCGGGCTCTGCATACCCTGCATCATGCTGCCCTTCGGAGTAGTTGAAGCAATATTGTCAAAGCCATAAATACGGGCAACTTCCTCAGAAAGGTCCTCCATCCAGGTGCAGTCATTACGCCAGGAAGGAACCTCTACATGATATGTTCCGTTTCCAGTTTCAGTAGTCTTAAACCCAAGGGCCTCAAGGATTTCAACCATTTTTTCACCAGTAAGGTCAGTTCCGAGACGGGCATTGATTTCATCTGCGGTAAAGTCAATGAATACTGGCTGTACCGGGTTAGGATATACATCCACAATTCCCTGTGTAACGGTACATGCACCCATATCCTGCAAAAGCTGTGCAGCACGGTTCAGCGCACGCTCAGTCTTTGTTACATCAGTGCCACGCTCATAACGTCCTGAAGCTTCAGAATGAAGTCCGCATGCACGAGAAGTTCTTCTAATGCTTGGACCATTGAAGGCTGCCGACTCAAATACAACCGTTGTGGTACTTTCAGTTACCTCAGTCTCAAGACCGCCCATTACTCCAGCCAGGCCTGCAGCCTTTTCAGCATCAGCGATAACCAGTTCGCCGCCCTTTGCAAGACGGGAAGAATCATCCAGTGTGTGAAGTTCTTCACCGGCAACCGCTCTACGGGCTGTAAGGCTGTGTCCGGTAATATGGTCATAGTCATAGGCATGCATAGGCTGACCAAGCTCTACCATTACAAAGTTAGTCACGTCAACAACATTATTGATGCTGCGGATTCCGGCACCTTCAAGACGCTGCTGCATCCACTCTGGGGAAGGTCCGATTTTTACATTGCGTACAACTCTTGCGGAAAAACGTGGGCAGAGATCTGCATCGTCAATTCCGATGGAAATCATCTCTGCTGCCTTTGCGCTATCGTCCTCTTTTACCTCAATAACAGGCCACTTTGGCTCATTTCCAGTAAGGACCGCAATCTCACGAATCAGTCCGAATACGCTGAAACAGTCTCCTCTGTTTGCGGTAAGCTCAAATTCCAGTACTACATCATCAAGACCAAGAACATCCTTTGCAGGAACGCCAACCGGGGTATCCTCTGGCAAAATATAAATACCAATCTTCTGCTCCTCAGGCAGCTTGGAAAGATCCATATGAAGCTCCTCAGCTGAACAAAGCATACCGTTGGATACTACACCACGCAGCTTTCCCTTAGAGATTTTCATTCCGTTTGGAAGATGTGCTCCCACCAATGCCACAGGAACAACCTGTCCCTCAGCAACATTTTGGGCACCGGTTACGATGGTCAGGCACTCTTCCTGTCCCACATTCATGGTGCAAATCTGCAAATGGTCGGAATCCTTGTGTGGCTCCAGCTTTTCAATGCAGCCGGTAACAACCTTGTCAAGCCCCTCATCAGCACGTATAACATTCTCAACCGGCACTCCTGCCATGGTTAATTTATCGGCAAGCTCCTCTGCCGTTTCGTTAAAATCTATATAATCCTTAAGCCATTTAATAGAAACCTGCATAATTCTTCTCCTTTACTTTTTAAGCTTTTTTATTCCCGTAGCATCAGAACTGGCGCAGGAATCTAACATCATTATCATAGAAGAGACGCAAATCATCAACGCCGTAGGACAGCATAGCTATACGCTCAACACCAAGACCAAAGGCATATCCGGAATAAACCTTGGGATCATAGCCGCTCATCTCAAGCACATGGGGATGAACCATACCAGCACCAAGAATCTCAAGCCAGCCAGTGCCCTTGCACACACGGCAGCCATGACCATGACACATTACGCAGGAAATATCCACCTCTGCGCTTGGTTCAGTAAATGGGAAGAAGCTTGGGCGAAGACGAACGCCGATTTCCTCACCAAAAATTTCCTTCAGGAAAAGCTCCAAGGTTCCCTTCAGGTCAGCAAGGCTTATTCCCTTGTCAATAACAAGACCTTCGACCTGGGTAAACATCGGAGAATGGGTAGCATCATAATCATCACGGCGGTAAACACGTCCGGGAGCAATCATGCGGATAGGCTCACCATTCTTATGCTTCTGCATGGTACGTGCCTGTACTGGGGAAGTCTGAGTACGCATGAGGATATCCTCTGTGATGTAGAAAGAATCCTGCATATCACGTGCCGGATGGTCCTTTGGAAGATTAAGCGCCTCAAAATTGAAGTAATCTGTCTCGATTTCTGGTCCTTCTTCAACACTGAAGCCCATGCTTACAAAGATTTTCTTTATTCTTTCCAAGGTAATAGTCAATGGATGGAGATGTCCCTCAGGAAGACGGCGTCCAGGAAGGGTCACATCGATTTTCTCAGTTTCGAGACGGTTGTTAAGCTCCTCTGCCTTAAGCTCCTCATTCTTTTCAGCAATAAGGTTCTCCAGCTGCTGTCTTGCTTCATTTACAATCTGACCAATACGGGGACGGTCTTCCTTGCTGAGCTGTCCAAGGCCACGGAGAAGTCCGGTGATTTCCCCCTTCTTGCCCAAATACTTTACACGAACATCATTAAGCTCGTTTAAATTTTTTGCAGCCTGGCGTATTGCATCGGCAGCTTCCTGCTTTAACGCTTCAATTTTCTCTTCCATATTGTCCTCCTGTTAATAGATGATACACTATACATCCAGTTATTTGCTTTATAAAAAATAAAAGACCTCCGCCCCCACTAATAGGGGCGAAGGTCATGCTTCGCGGTACCACCCTGATTTTTAACTCAAAAAGCTTTAACGCGGCCAACGTTCTGACTACACAGCCGAAGCCTTCACCAGAATGCTCAAAAGTGAACTTCAACAAGCCTCTGCGGCGCCGCTCCCACCAATACGGCACTCTCTAAGCACTTTGGCCAATCTACTCTCTTTCTCATCGCTAATAGAACCATTATATACAGTTACAATAAATTCGTCAACGATAAAGTCCTTCCTTTTGAATGTAGGCCTCCACAGGGTCTGGGACATAATATCTGATGGACTTCCCCTCCCGGACACGGTTCCGTATATCCGTGGAGGAAATTTCCAACATGTGGGTTACCACCTGGTGTATATGCTTATGTCCGATTTCACCAAAATAATCCTGTATTCTGGTCAAATCCTGCTCATATCCCGGGCGGCTTGTTCCGATAAAATGGCATAAATGAAGCAGTTCTTCAGGACGATACCATGTATCAAGCTCCTGAATTGCATCCGAGCCAGTTATGAAATAGTATTCCTCGCTGTCACCATAACGTTTTGTCAGTGCCCTCAGGGTTTTCAATGAATAGGATTTTCCACCAAGCTCCATTTCGATTCTCGAAGTATCAAAATATGGATTGGAAGCTGTGGCAAGCACCGTCATATTATACCTATGTTCAGCATCCACAATATCCATATCCAGCTTGTGGGGCGGATTGGCAGCCGGTATAAATACTACTTTGTCCAGACCAATTTCGCACCGTACAGACTCGGCAATCATCAAATGGGCATTATGTATTGGATTTAACGTGCCGCCAAGTATGCCAATTTTCCTTTTCATAAAAATCCACCTTCTATGCCAAAAGCTTAATTAGACAGGCAATGACAGCTGCCAAAACGACTGCGGACAGGATACAGCGAAAATAATCCACCATATCATGCCGCCCCTTGGGATTCTGCCAATATTGATGAATGCTCCTCAAATAGCCCCAAATGCGCTTCATTATCTAATCTGTCCCTGGCCGTATACCAAATACTTGCCAATTGTAAGCTGTTCCAGTCCCATTGGTCCTCTTGCGTGAAGCTTCTGGGTGCTTATTCCGATTTCTGCACCAAAGCCGAATTCAAATCCATCAGTAAATCTGGTGGATGCATTTACGTATACTGCAGCGGCGTCAACCTCTGTCTGGAATCTATGGGCATTTTCAAGATTTTTGGTAACAATGGTTTCAGAATGTCCAGTATTGTATTTGTTAATATGCTCAATGGCCTCGCCGATATCCTCCACAAGCTTTACTGACAAAATCAGTTCGCCATACTCAGTGCTCCAGTCCTCTTCTGTGGCTTCCAGCATCTCTGGAATAATTTCACGGCAGCCTTCATCGCCACGAAGCTCCACATGCTTTGCTTTCATTGCCTCGGACAGCTTGGGAAGGAATTCTTGAGCTATATTTTTATGTACAAGCAGAGTTTCCATTGCATTGCAGACTGATGGACGGCTTGTTTTTGCATTTATTGCAATGCTTACAGCCATATCGAAGTCCGCTGATTCATCCACATAGGTATGGCAGATACCGGAGCCTGTTTCTATAACAGGTACTGAGCTGTTTTCCACCACATGCTTAATGAGTCCGGCTCCCCCACGGGGGATTACCACATTCACAAGACCGTTCAGGTGGAGCATTACATCCACCGCTCCACGGTCAGGAACCTCTACAAACTGCATTGCACCATTTGGAATGCCAGCGCTGTATGCTGCCTCTGCCAAAAGCTCAAAAATGGCTCTGTTGGAGCGCAATGCATCTGAGCCTCCACGAAGAATCACTGAATTGCCAGCCTTAAGACAAAGGGCTGCAGCATCTGCTGTAACATTTGGACGGGCCTCGTAAATAATGCCGATAACCCCAAGAGGAACTCTTACTCTTCTGATTTCCAGACCATTTGGCCGGACAGTGGAATAATCCCCAGTACCAATTGGATCAGGCAGCGCCGCAGTCTGACGAAGACCCTCAGCCATCTGATGAATTCTATCTTCATTCAGCATCAGACGGTCAAGGTATGAGCTTTTCATATCTCTTTTTCCACGGGCATCCTCCAGATCCTTGGAATTTTCCTCCAAAATAAAGGAACTTCTATTTTCAAGGATATCTGCCATTGCACGAAGTGCCTTGTTTTTGATAAGTGTAGGTGTTGATGCCAGCTGGTTAGCAGCTGCTTTTGCAGCTCTTGCCTTATTTTCCATTAATTCCACTAATTCCATGCCTATGCCTCCCATACGAAATACAACAGGGTATTACAGCATTATTACCATATTATCTCTATGGATTACCTCTTCATACAGCTTGCCTTCAATCAGGCTGGAAAATTCATTTGTATGGTGCCCAATGATTTTTCTTAAATCTGTACTGCTATAGTTGGTAATGCCACGGGCTATCTCCTTGAGTCCTGGAGACAGTACACGAAGAGTTGCCCCAGCTGGGAAATCCCCTTCCACATCAGTTATACCTATTGCCAAAAGACTTGAATCCTTGTGCATGGCCTTTACACAGCCCTCATCCACAATCAGCTCGCCTTCAATACGCTTGCCAAAAGCCAGCCAGCTTTTGCGTACACGGAGATGGGATTCACGGGCAGGGAAAAATGTTCCAGCCTTTTTGCCATCCAGTATATCCAGCATAACATCTGGCTGTGCTCCAGAGGTAATAACCATGTTTACCCCAGCATTGACAGCCACCTTTCCGGCTTCTATTTTTGTACTCATTCCTCCGGTTCCAAGACCAGACCCAGCTCCACCAGCAATCGCCTCGATGTCAGGGGTTATTTCAGAAACCTCATGTATCAGCTCTGCATTTGGATTCTTTTGAGGATTGTCCGTATAAAGTCCGTCGATATCAGACAGTATAATCAGCAAATCTGCATCCACTATTGTGGCAACTATAGCTGACAAATTGTCATTGTCCCCGATTTTAAATTCATCAACAGCAATGGCATCATTTTCATTAATGATAGGAATAACGCCCATGTCCAAAAGCGCCATAAGTGTATTCCTTGCATTTTGATACTGATGATGCCTTACAGCTACCTCTTTTGTAAGCAGAACCTGTGCTGTGGTTTTGCCATATTCCGAAAAGAATTTTTCATATATGTGCATCAGCACACCCTGACCAATTGCAGCCAACGCCTGCTTTTTACCCATTTCCTTTGGTCTCTCGCTAAGCCCCAGTCTGCCCATTCCTGTGGCAGTTGCTCCAGAGCTTACGAAAATGACCTCTCTCCCTTGGTTGGCAATATCCGACAGCACACGCACAAGATGGTCAATGCGGTGCAGGTTCAGCTGTCCGTTGCTGTATGTAAGGGTACTTGTACCAATTTTTACTACAATGCGTTTTGCAGCCTTAAGTCGTTCACGCATTTTATCTCTCCCCTTTATTTGGGCAGTTCAATTTTTGTGTTATCAAAATTTCTCTTGTAGAGAAGACCATTTCTTCCAATTACCTGTACCAGGTCAGCGTCCACACGCTCAGCCAGTGTGGCAATGGTGTCCTTCGGCTCTGAAAGGCAGTTCTGAAGAACACGTACCTTTACCAACTCTCTCTTCTTGATTGCTTCTCTTACAGCCTCTGCAACGGTAGGAGTAAGGCCTTCCTTGCCAATATTTACGATTGGATCCATGGTCATGCCCATGGAACGTAAAAAACGCTTCTGCTTTCCATTTAAAGTATTGCGAATCAAAATATATCCTCCTGATTACTCTCTGTATTCAAATTCCATCTCTCCGATGCGTACAGTCATTCCTTCCTGAATGCCCTTTGCACGAAGCTTCTGGTCAATGCCCTTCATGCGCCAGATATACTGGAAACGTCTAATAGCCTCGTCATTGCCAAAGTTTGTCATAGCCACAAGCTTTTCCAATGCCTTTCCGGAAACAATGAAATCACCTGAGTCATTTCTGGAAATAGTAATCTCATCAGGATCATCCTGCTTTGCATCGTAAACCTTGATGCCTTCCTCTTCCTCAGGCTCCTCTACATACTCGTCCAAAACCTTGGCTGTGTAGTTGATAAGCTCCTGAAGGCCCTGTCTTGTTGCAGCAGAAATTGGGAACAGCTTTATCCCCTCTTTCTTTGCCAGCTCTTCAAGACGTGGAAGATTTTCCGCAGCTCCAGGAAGATCCATCTTGTTTGCAGCCAAAATCTGCGGACGCTTTGCAATGCGCTCGCTGTAGAGCTTAAGCTCCTTATTTATCTTGTAATAATCCTCAACAGGATCACGGCCCTCCATGCCGGAGGCATCAACTATGTGGATAATAACCTTTGTACGCTCCACATGTCTCAGGAAGTCATGGCCAAGACCTACGCCCTCTGCCGCTCCGTCAATAAGGCCAGGAATGTCCGCCATTACAAAGTTCTTCTCATCACCAACACTTACCACACCCAGAACTGGGGTAATAGTTGTGAAATGATACTCCGCAATCTCCGGACGGGCAGCTGAAACATTGGCTACTAGGCTGGACTTGCCAACACTTGGATAGCCCACAAGACCCACGTCTGCCAAAAGCTTCAGCTCAAGCACAAGGTTCTTTGCCTCTCCCGGCTCACCAAGCTCAGCAAATGTTGGAGCACGGTTTGCACTGTTGGAAAAGCGTGCATTGCCACGGCCTCCACGGCCGCCCTTTGCAATAATTTCAGTCTGTCCGACCTCTACCAAATCAGCCAGCTTTTCACCTGTGTCCTCGTCAAAAACAATAGTTCCGGGAGGTACATGTACAACACAATCCGGCGCATTTGCACCGTGCTGGTTCTTTATATCTCCATTTTCACCATTCTTGCCTGTAAATTTTCTATTAAATCTAAAATCCAGTAGAGTATTCATATTGCTGTCAACGACAAAAACAATATTGGCACCTCTTCCGCCATCTCCGCCGGAGGGGCCTCCCTTCGGTATGAACTTCTCACGCCTGAAAGCGGATTTTCCATGTCCGCCGTTACCAGCAATGACACGGATTCTAGTACGATCTATAAACTGCATTCTGCCACTCCTTTCATTACTGTGGTATATAGAACAGTGCTGGCCCTTGGTCTAGGATTCTTCTATACATCACAGCATAAGCATAAATCCTATAAATACAACAATACCTGCGTCTTTTTTCAAAGGCGCAGGTATCTGTTCATGTAATGAAATTACATAGCTTCTTCAGCGGTATAGACACTAATCTGTCTGTTGTAGCGTCCCTTACGCTCGAAGGCAACCTTACCGGAAACCTTAGCGAACAGCGTATCATCCTTGCCGATGCCTACGTTGTGGCCCGGATGGAAATGAGTACCACGCTGACGAACAAGGATGCTGCCTGCACTTACGAAAGTGCCAGCCTGCTCCTTAACGCCAAGGCGCTTGGACTCACTGTCACGACCGTTACGAGTGCTTCCCAGTGCTTTCTTATGAGCGAAGAGCTGCAAATCGAAATTAAACATTACGATTCTACCTCCTGTTTCTCTTGAATACGTACTCCCTGGGAATACTGAGCCTCAATGGCTTTCATTCCCTTGAGCATAGTTTCTAGTATAGCTTCGGTTAGGTCATCTGGAGCTCCCTTGAGATACATTCTGAGGTCCCCGCTCGCGACATGATAATCGAGTTCACGATGCAAGTGCTCACCTAATCCCAGCAGGGCAGCCTGTGCCAGAGAAGAAATCCCCGCACAAACAATATCAGACCCGTAATCCCCATGATGTCCGGATACGGTAAAGCCTGAAATCATTCCATCTTTCCTGCGAATGATTTGAATCTTAATCATTAATTAAGCTTCAATCTTCTCAATTACAACCTTAGTGAAAGGCTGACGATGACCCTGGCGACGACGGTAGTTGGACTTTGCCTTGTACTTGAATACGAGGATCTTACGAGCCTTACCCTGTGCCTGAACCTTAGCAGTTACCTTAGCACCTTCAACAACCGGCTTGCCTACAACAACGCCATCCTCCTTAACAACAGTAAGAACCTGGTCAAAGGATACAGCATCGCCTTCGTTAGCCTCGAGCTTCTCAACAGTGATAACGTCACCCTCAGCAACCTTATACTGCTTTCCGCCTGTCTTGATAATTGCGTACATGAAAACACCTCCCTAAAAATTACTCGCCGATTACGGTACAGACCAAATCTGTTTCACAACCTCATCGTGCGGTTGGGGACGAGACGCATTATGCGCCTACAGTTATCAAATATAGCATAGCTATTAGGTTCTGTCAATAAAAAAGACATACAATAAAAAAAGGATTTCAGCATAATACTGAAACCCCTTTGTTAATAAAATTAGGAACGAAGTACAAGATTTGCAACAAATGCAAGGCTTACTACCCACATAATCGGGCTTACTTCCTTGTATTTGCCAGCTAAAGTCTTAATGCATACAAAGCTGATAAAGCCAAATGCAAAACCGTTTGCGATACTGGAGGTCAAAGGCATCATGATAATAGTCAGGAATGCAGGAAGAGCCTCAGTAAGATCGCTGAAGTTAATCTGAGTACATGCACTCATCATGAGGGAACCTACAATAATAAGTGCAGGTGCAGTAGCGAATCCTGGAACCAGTCCGATAAGCGGAGCAAAGAAAAGAGCTACCAGGAAGCACACAGCAACGGTTACCGCAGTGAGACCGGTCTTGCCGCCTGCGGAAATACCAGTTGCACTCTCGATGTAGGAAGTAACGGTGGAAGTACCGAATACAGCAGATGCAATAGTACCAACAGCGTCAGTGGTCAGCGCACGGTCAAGATTCTCAATCTTGCCATCCTTGTCAACGAGGTTAGCCTTGGAAGTAAGACCAATAAGAGTACCCATGTTATCGAAGAGCTCTACAACAGTAAAGGTGAAGATACACGAGAAAATACCATAGTTCCATGCTCCCATAATATCAAGCTGTCCAAAGGTTTCAGACATGCTTGGAAGGGATGCACTGACAATATCAGATACTCCGGAAGGAGCCGGGGAATAACCCAGGCAGATGGAAAGAATGGTTGTAACGATAATACCAATAAGGATAGAACCTGTTACACCTCTCGCCATAAGTCCGCCAGTAAGCAAAAGACCAAAGAGAGCAAGAAGAGTCTCAGGCTTTGTTACATGGCCGAGGGTAATGAAGGTACCAGCATCTCCAACGATAAGACCTGCACCCTTAAGACCAACAAAAGCGATGAAAAGACCAATACCAACGCCGATTGCCTTCTTAAGATTCTCAGGAACAGAATTGATAATAGCCTGACGAATACCGCCGATAGTAAGAATTAAGAAGAAAATACCTGAGAAGAACACCGCACCAAGTGCTACTGTCCAATGAAGATGAAGAACACCAACAACATAATATGCAAAGAACGCATTAAGACCCATACCAGGTGCCAGTGCTACAGGATAGTTTGCAAATACACCCATAGCCATGGTTGCCAAAGCAGCTACCCAAATTGTTGAAGCAATAGCAGCTTCTTTTGGAACACCTGCATCCGCCATAATGTTAGGGTTTACAAACATTATGTATGCCAGTGCAATAAAAGTTGTAAGGCCGGCAATAACCTCTGTCCTTACATTGGTATTCTTCTTAGAAAGCTTAAAGAGCTTTTCAAGAATACCTGAGTTTTCACTCGTTGTTACCATATAAATAAATCCTCCCTATTCTGGCACCGTAAAATACAAGCAAGAATAAGGAGGATTTATAATGGAGAAAATGTAAAAACGCCTTATTCTTTGTAGCCTGTGACAATTTGCGGCTGCCTGTAGAAACGCCCACCCCATATCGATGGGCTTATACAAAGAAGCTAATGTATACTCGTGAAAAATACACATTAGATTTGACTTAAATAATATATCAGTAAATATTTTTACTGTCAAGATAAATAAAAAAGCTATACCTAAGTATAGCTCTAAAATCAAAATGGCGGAGTGGAGAGGATTCGAACCTCCGCAGCCTTGCGACTCTAACGATTTAGCAAACCGTCCTCTTCAGCCTCTTGAGTACCACTCCGTTAGTTCCAAAGAACTTATTTTATTGTAAAAAAATGGCAGGGGCAGTAAGACTTGAACTCACAACCTACGGTTTTGGAGACCGTTGCTCTACCAATTGAGCTATACCCCTACAAAATGGGGTGGCTAGTGGGGATCGAACCCACGCATGCTGGAGCCACAATCCAGTGTGTTAACCGCTTCACCATAGCCACCATATTAGAGAGTTTGTACCCTCAAAACTATACAGAAGATTTACTCTTTACTTCTTCAAACATCTTAGACTCT
>CAVAVT010000042.1:0-12494 GCA_963592185.1 bacterium
CACTTGTTTGACGATGATAATTGTTCGTGTTATAATTTTATCTGTATTGGTCATGAGTATGAAAGACAATCGCTGACGCCTTGTGCGTTTGAGGAAAGTCCGGGCTCCGCAGGGCAGTGTGCTGGATAACGTCCAGCGAGGGTGACCTTAGGGAAAGTGCTATAGAAATTTAAACCGCCTGCATTTGCAGGTAAGGGTGGAAAGGTGCGGTAAGAGCGCACCAGCATTCAGGTGACTGGATGGCTAGGTAAACCCCACATGGAGCAAGACCGAATAGGGAAGGGTATGATGCGGCCCGCAGACCTTCCGGGTGTGTCGCTAGAGCCTGCAGGCAACTGCAGGTCCAGATAAATGATTGTCGCCACGGAAGTGGTACAGAACTCGGCTTATTGATTACTCGTGATGAATATGACGACAAAGCTGTCGGTTTTGCCGACAGCATTTTTTCGGCATTTTCGTGGACTTCTTGTAAAAAACCACTCCTCTACGTGCAGGGAGAAAGGAAGAAGACACGATTTGCATATTGAGTTTATATATAAAGCCTAATCCAGCTCAGGAGCGGGGGAACCAATTTTTGGGGTGAATGAATTGCCGTGCCTTGGTGCAGCAATCAAAGGGTAGTTCTCTGCCCTAACCCGGCAGCTAACCTCGTAGGCGAATAGAGAGAGGAGTAGTGGCTTTTTGAGTAAAGCGATGCGCATTTTTGCGCTGTCTATGGTACTTATGTGCTGGTTCTCCGTTGTTAATGCATCTGCATTCCGTATCGGTGATCAGGGTAGCGACGTGGTAGCTATCCAGAGTCAGCTCGTGAGTCTCGGTTATGATGTTGAGGCGGATGGCGATTTTGGACCCGCAACAGCTGAAGCTGTTAAGGAGTTCCAGAGAGCCAAGGGAATCCAGGCTGATGGTTTTGTAGGTAACACCACCTATAAGGCATTGCTTGGCAGGGAGATGCCTGTGGTTCAGCACAGCTCTAACTACATTTCCCGCAGCATTATCCAGACCTCAATGAACTACATCGGAGTTCCCTATGTATTTGGTGGAACAACTCCGAACGGTTTCGATTGCTCTGGCTATGTACGCTATGTTTTCTCCAACGCAGGCATTTATCTGCCCCGTATGGCTGACGAGCAGTACGCAGTAGGATCTTCTGTATCCATGAATGAGCTTACAGCTGGTGACTTGGTGTTCTTCTCTACCTATGAGGCTGGCCCGTCCCACGTAGGCATCTATCTCGGCAATGGAAACTTCATTAATGCTTCTTCAAGCAGGGGCGTTGCGATTGACTCGCTGAACAGCTCTTACTGGGGATCCTGTTACATTGGTGCACGTAGAATAATGTAAATTTTTTTGATTTGAGGACCGCAGGGTCCTCTTTTTTTATTGCACAAATTCTTGTTTGAAATTATTTATTATGATAAAATTATACGAGGTGTATAGGACTAAAGTATCGGGACGTTTTTTCATAATTCAAAAGGAGTTTAAGCGTGAGACTGGCGAAATTCGGGAAAATACTTGCACTGATGGCGGCAGCTGTAATGGCAGGCGCTGTGCTTACAGGGTGTTCGCTGCAGGGTGCAGATGAAAAAAAGGATACAAGGCCGGTTATTGTGGTGGGAAGTGACAACTATCCTCCGTATAATTATCGTGACGAGGACGGAGTTTATACAGGTATCGATGTTGACCTGGCAACGGAAGCCTTTAGACGTATGGGATACCAGACTGAATTCCGAACTATTGAGTGGGAACGGAAAACTGAACTTGTAGATAACGGTGAAATTGACTGCATTATGGGATGTTTTTCCATGGAGGGACGTCTGAATCAGTACAACTGGGCTGGCTCCTACATGGTGAGCCGCCAGGTGGTGGCTGTGCAGCCGGAAAGCAAGATTTATACTTTACAGGATTTGGCTGGCAGGTCCATGGCAGCCCAGTCAACTACAAAGCCGGAGGAAATTTACACCAAGCATAACAATGGAATACTGCCGAAATTGGGGAATTTTATCAGCCTTGAAAACCGTGCGCTGATTTATACCTTCATGGGCAAGGGCTACGTAGATGCGGTGGCTGCCCATGAGACAGCCATACTTCAATATATGAAGGATTATAATATTGACTTCCGCATTATTGATGAACCGCTGATGGTGGTAGGTATTGGTGTTGCCTTTAGCAAAAACGACAAAAGGGGGCTGGCTGAGGAGCTGGACCGTACCTTTGAAGAGATGCGCAAGGATGGGACATCAGCTAGGATTATTGGCAAATACCTGGATAATCCGGAGAAATATCTGGAGGTGGACAGGCTTGACTATTAAAAATATTACCCTTGGCAGAAGCTTTTGGTTTTCAGGCCTTGTGGTTGGCTGTATAGTCATGGTAATTGCTGCCAGTATAGTTTTTTTCCTGGCACGCAGTGCTACAGAAACAAGGCTGCAGGGAACAGCAAACTATATGAAGGTCCAGTGTTCCACCTACACCCATTATAATGAAGCTTCAGAGGCTCTGGGACTGCTGCGGTCCATTGAGAACACCAGGCAGGTCAGCCGTAATCTTGTCACTGACAGCCAGAATGGTGTTGCCCTAAGTCAGGATTTGCTGAAGGATTATACTGAAAGGCTGTGGCTGAACGGTATCATTATCATGGACACACAGGGCAGGGAAGTATGCAGCTATTATAAAGATGTCAAAATATACCATATTATGTCGGACCTGGTTCAAAAAAAGCCAGTGCTCCTGTCAAGCAAGCTTTTTGAAAGATCCTATTCCAAGAGAGATTCTCTGGCGGATGGTGCCTACATGGATATGTCCGCCTGCCCAAGGCTGGATGCTCCAGGAATAGTTGTGACTTACTACTATACCTCTGAGGAGTATGTAAGGAATTATGTTCTTACCCTCCAGAGCCTTCTGTCAGGATACAGTGTGGAGAATGATGGAACCGTTGTCATAGTTAAGGATGGTATGGTATCAGCCTCCAATGACACATCACTGGTAGGACAAAATGCTGTTGACAATGTAAATATAAAAGAACTCATGGCAAATGGCAACAGCAGAGATTTGCTCAATATCACCAGCAGCGGAAACTATGGTTTGATGCTGAAGCAGAGGGATTATTATATTTATGTCTACGTATCATCACATAATATGCTTAAAAGCTATTTGCCAATACTGCTGGCGGTGCTGATGGTATATTTGATTGTCCTTGTTGTTATTTGGGCAATGGTTTACCGCAAGGAGTTTAGTCTCAAGCAACATGCCATGAAGGAGGAACTTCGCTACAAGAAGCAGCTGGAGCAGGAAGCTAAGAGGGCAGATGAGGCAAACCAGTCAAAGACCAAATTTCTGCAGCGTATGAGCCACGATATCCGTACACCTATCAATGGTATAATCGGTATGTTGGAGGTGGCAGAGCATTACAGGGATGATTTGGAGAAGCAGGCGGAATGCCGTGACAAAATCGGTGATGCCTCAAGACTTTTGCTGGAACTGGTAAATGAAATACTTGATATGGGCAAGCTGGAATCTGGTGAAATTGTAATGGAGCACCGTCCTTTCAGCCTTAAGGATGTTGATAGGGAAGTTGTTACTGTTATAGAAAAACTTGCCGTCGAGCAGGGTATTAATCTTATTAATAAGGGCATTGCTGCAGAGCATACAGATTTTATTGGCAGTCCCGGACATGTAAAGCGGCTGCTGATGAATATTATGAGCAATGCTGTCAAGTACAATAAGGTCAATGGTTCCATAACCATTAGCTGCACGGAGCTTCCCTCGGACAATCCAGATGAGGCTGTAATCCAATTTATCTGCACAGATACAGGCATCGGCATGAGCGAGGAGTATCAGAAGAATATTTTTGAGCCATTTACTCAGGAGAATCAGGAAGTCCAGTCGAAATATGGCGGCTCTGGCCTGGGAATGCCTATCATGAAGGCTCTTGTGGAACAGATGAATGGCACAGTTGATTTCACTAGTGAACAGGGCAAGGGAACAACCTTTGTAGTAACCATTCCGTTTGAAATCGACAAGTCGGCGAAGGACCACGAGGATGAGGTGGATGAGCTGGTGGACAGTGATTTCTCTTTGGATGGAATCCACGTGCTTCTGGCTGAGGACAATGAGCTGAACATGGAGATAGCGGAGTTTGTCCTCACCAACCAAAATGCTGTTGTAACCAAGGTTTGGAACGGTCTGGAGGCTGTGGAGGCATTCAGAAATTCCAAGCCGGGAGAGTACGATATTATACTCATGGATGTAATGATGCCGGAAATGAATGGCTATGAGGCTTCAAGGACAATCCGCAGTATGGAGAGACCGGATGCAGCCACCATTCCTATTGTGGCGATGACCGCAAATGCCTTTACGGAAGACAGAATTGCATCTATGGAGGCTGGCATGAACGAACATCTGCCGAAGCCCTTGGATGTAAATTTAGTAATAACGACAATTGCAAAGCTTTTGAAAAAGCGGAAATAAAGAAGAGGCTGTGGTAATGCGTATCTGCATTATCACAGCCTCCGGCTTTATGCTGTACTATTCAGTAAAAATGTCATCCCAAAGAACATAAGTAATCATCAGTACAGTCAGAAAAACAATAAATAAATCGCCCATAAGTACCTCCACTACCTTTGATGGTACATCCTAAACAAAATTATTGCAAGGGATATACATAGCTATTTTTTCGGCAGATATGTCTTTGACTATATTGCAAATTCTGAAATTTTTTTGTATCATGACTTAGTATAGTATCTGTACAAAAGAATATTGAGCGCCACAGTAAGAAATGCAGTACCAGAGAAAGTCTTCTATATATAATAGGCGTATATTACGGAGGGGATTTGGTTGGAAAGGTATTATCTTGCTGCTATTCAGATGTGTCATGGCATGGGGAATGCCACAGTTGTAAAGCTCCTGTCCCAGGGAATCACTGCAGAATCCATTTGGATGAGCCATGGGGAAGTTCTTAGGGGGTCAGGTCTTAAGGAGGAGCTTATAAAAAGCTTTGAGGATGAAAGCAAAGCTTTTCCGGACAGACCTTTTAAGATTCAAGCGGACTGTGAGAAAAAGGAGATATCCCTGTGCGGCATAAATGACGGGGATTATCCGGAAAGTCTGAAGAATATCTACAATCCGCCGCTTCTGCTCTTTTATAAGGGCTGCTTAATGCCGGATGTACCAAGGCTGGCGGTGGTGGGCTCAAGAAAATGCAGTCCCTATGGCAGAGCTGTTGCCTCAAGGCTTTCAGCGGAAGCTGCGGCTGCCGGAATAACCATAGTAAGCGGCGCAGCCTATGGAATCGATACGGAGGCGCACAAGGGCGCGCTGACCACTGGAAGGACAGTGGCGGTGCTGGGATGCGGTCCGGATGTGGTCTATCCTTCATCGAACCGGAGACTTTTGCAGCAGATACTTGAAAAGGGCGTAATAATATCAGAATATGCGCCGGGGACAAAACCATTGCCGGCTTTTTTTCCTGCGCGCAACAGAATAATAAGCGGCTTATGCCAGGGTACTCTTGTGGTGGAGGCGGCTATGCACAGCGGTTCGTTGATTACCGCTGGCTTCGCATTGGAGGAGGGCCGGAATGTTTATGCAGTTCCAGGAGGTATCTTTTCAGATACCAGCAGGGGCTGCAACAAGCTTATTCAGCAGGGGGCGGTCCTTGTACAGGATGCGGAGGATTTGCTCCGGGAGTACGGCTTGGAAAAGGCGGCAGACGGGCCGCAGGACGGAGTACCGGCTAACCTTTCCCGTGAGGAGAGGCTCATATTGGAAATTTTACCGGCGGATGTGCCGATGACAGTTGATGAAATCATATGCAGGTTAGGGAGCAAAGGGGTCTCCAATATCATGTTTCAGCTTCTGCAGCTTGAAATGAAGGGGCTTGCGGAGGAAACAGACACCCATGCATATGTCCGAAGTGCTAAGGGGGATAATATTAAGTGACAACTACAGCTAAAACAGCCAAGAAAAAGACAACATCAAAGGTTAAGAAAAATCTTGTGCTGGTTGAGTCTCCGGCTAAGGCAAAAACCATCGAGAAATATCTAGGCCGGAACTATGTGGTTCGGGCTTCCATGGGTCATTTGAGGGATCTTCCCAAAAGTCAGTTCGGAATAGATGTGGACAATGATTTTGAACCCAAGTATATAAATATCCGTGGCAAGGGCGACCTTATCAAGGAATTGAAGAAAGAAGCCAAGAATGCTGGCAAAATCTATCTTGCATCCGACCCGGACCGTGAGGGAGAAGCTATTGCCTGGCATTTGGCGTACATTCTGGGTATAGACCCGGAATCTGACTGCCGTATTGTATTTAATGAAATAACGAAACCGGCAATCAAGGATGCTGTAAAGTCCCCAAGGAAAATCAACATAGATATGGTTGATGCCCAGCAGGCAAGACGTATGCTGGATAGAATCGTGGGATACAAGCTTAGCCCCCTTCTCTGGAGAAAGGTCCGCAAGGGCCTCAGTGCTGGCCGTGTACAGTCTGTTACAGTTAAGATGATTTGTGACAGGGAAAAGGAAATACAGGCATTTGTTTCCGAGGAATATTGGACCATTGGTGCAAAGCTGAAAAAGGGCAAGTCCCCGGCATTTGCTGCGGAGCTTACCGGGGTAAAGGGCAAGAAGCCTGAAATCCATAACAAGCAGGAAGCTGAAGCCATCGTAAAAGCTTTGGAAAGCTCGGAGGCAATTGTTGGAGAAGTAACCAGGAAAGAAAGGCGCAGGAAGCCCTCCGCCCCCTTTATCACCAGCAGCCTTCAGCAGGATGCAGCAAGAAAGCTTGGCTTTACCTCAAGGAAAACCATGATGCTTGCCCAGCAGCTCTACGAAGGTATTGCTCTTGGAAAGCAGGGGCCTGTGGGTCTCATAAGCTACATGCGTACTGACTCCACACGTATTTCGGATTTAGCACAGCAGGAGGCTCGTTCCTACATTGAAGGAAAATTTGGCAAGGAATACATTCCGGAAAAGCCAAATGTATATGCGGCAGGCAAGAAGGCTCAGAATGCCCATGAGGCAATCCGCCCCACCAGCACGGAGCTTTCCCCTGAGGCTGTGGAAAAGTTCCTGAACAAGGATCAGCTGAAGCTTTACCGGCTCATATGGCAGCGTTTTGTGGCAAGCCAGATGACTCCGGCGGTTTATGATACCGTTGGCGTGATTATTTCCGTAGGGGAGGACTATACCCTCCGTGCATCCGGCTCCCAGATGAAATTCCCAGGCTTCACCGTGGTTTATGACGGGGCAGAAGGGAAAAAGGACAAGGATGTGCAGCTTCCGGAGCTGGAAAAGGGAGATGCTCTAAAGCTGGACAAGATTATTCCTGACCAGCACTTCACTGAGCCGCCTCCAAGGTACAATGAGGCATCTCTGGTAAAGACCTTGGAGGAGAAGGAAATCGGCCGTCCGAGTACCTATGCACCAATTATTGAAACCATCATTGCAAGAGGCTATGTAATAAGACAGGACAAGCATTTCCAGCCTACGGAGCTGGGCTTTGTTGTGGTGGATATGCTTGAGGAATACTTTAAGGATATCGTTGACGTGAAATTCACCGCAGGTCTGGAAAATGAGCTGGATGAAATTGCCGAGGGCAAGGTTGAGAAAAATACCCTGCTGAAGAAATTTTATGATCCCTTTGAACAGACCCTTGAGAAGGCTGATGAAGCAATCGGACATGTGGAACTTCCTGTGGAGGTTTCGGATGTGAAGTGCGAGCTTTGCGGCAGGATGATGGTGGTGAAGCAGGGCCGTTACGGCAAATTCCTGGCATGTCCCGGATTCCCTGAGTGCCGCAATACCAAGGCCCTTTTGAAGGACACCGGGGTAAAATGCCCCAAGTGCGGCGGCAGCATTGTTGAGAGAAAGACCCGGAGAGGAAAAAGTTTCTTTGGATGTAAAAATTATCCGGAGTGCGATTTTGTCACCTGGGATACTCCTTTGCAGGAAACCTGTGAAAAATGCGGTTCCATCATGCTTCTGCACCACTATAAGAACGGCCGTGGGCTGAAGTACTGCAACAATGAGAATTGCGAGACTAGAATAGACCATCCGATAAATAAAGAATTGGAAAAAATAAAGGCGAGAGCTGAAGCAAAAAAGGAAAAGGCTGAAGAAACAGCGGCTGAGGCTGAACCAAAGGCAGAGAAAACCGTTAAAAAAACGAAAAAATCCGCCGGAAAGAAAACCGGCAAATAAAGGCAGGTAACATCTTACTGTGGAGAAAGTAATTATTATAGGCGCAGGTCTTGCCGGCAGCGAAGCGGCATGGCAGGCAGCAAAGCAGGGCGTGGATGTGGAGCTTTACGAAATGCGGCCGGTAAAGTCATCCCCTGCACATAAAACCGAATATTTTGCTGAGCTGGTATGCAGCAATTCCCTTCGTGGCGCCGGTATGGAAAATGCCGTAGGGGTTCTGAAGGAAGAAATGCGCAGACTGGGTTCCATTATTATAGAGGCGGCAGATGCCTGCAGCGTTCCAGCAGGTGGAGCACTGGCGGTTGACCGTGAGGGCTTCAGCCGTTACATTACGGAAAAAGTCACCAACCACCCGAGAATAACTGTTCATCATGAGGAAATTACAGAGATTCCTTCAACTGAAGGGCAGACTGTAATCATCGCCAGCGGTCCGCTGACTTCCGAGGGACTGTCCAAGGCAATTGCCGGGCTTTTGGGACATGAGTATCTTTATTTTTATGATGCAGCGGCACCTATTGTCACCCTTGAATCAATAAATATGGATACAGCCTACAGAGCTTCCCGTTATGGAAAGGGCGAGGCATCCTACATAAACTGCCCCATGAATAAGGAGCAGTATGAGGCTTTTTGGAACGAGCTGGTGAATGCGGAAAAAACCGATACCCATGATTTTGAAAAGGCAATATTTTTTGAGGGCTGTATGCCAGTGGAGGAAATGGCATCCCACGGAATACAGACACTGCTTTTTGGACCCTTGAAGCCTGTGGGACTTGAGCACCCTGTTACTGGGGAACGTCCCTATGCCGTTGTCCAGCTCCGTCAGGACAATGCGGCAGCTACCCTGTACAACATCGTAGGCTTCCAGACACATTTGAAGTGGCCGGAGCAGCGCAGGGTATTTGGAATGATTCCAGGTCTTGAAAATGCTGAGTTCATGCGCTATGGTGTCATGCACAGAAATACTTTTATAAACTCCCCGGAAACCATGCGCTCCACCATGCAGCTGAAGGGCTGTGACAGGCTTTTCTTTGCTGGACAGATGACCGGTGTGGAGGGCTATGTAGAGTCAGCAGCTTCTGGGCTTATGGCTGGCGTGAACGCAGGAAGACTGGTGAGAGGTAAGGAGCCACTGGTATTCCCACCGGAGACAGCACATGGAGCCTTGAGCAATTACATAACCACCTGTGACAGAAAGCATTTCCAGCCGATGAATGTGAATTTTGGAATAATGGCTCCTTTAGGCGAGCGCATTAAGAATAAAAAACTGAAAAAGGAGCGCCTTGCGGAAAGAGCACTTGAGGTTTTGGACAGCTTTAAAAGTCAGATTGACTGATACGAAGCTTTAGTATTACGGAGGATTTACTGATATGGAAAACGTTTTTCATGCAACCACAATTGTTGCTGTAAAGCATAATGGACATACCGCCATTGCCGGAGATGGACAGGTAACCTTTGGTGAGCATACCATCATGAAGGCAAATGCCAGGAAGGTAAGAAAGCTTTATCATGACAAGGTTATAGCTGGCTTTGCCGGTTCTGTGGCGGATGCTTTTACCTTGTTTGAAAAATTTGAGGCAAAGCTTGAGGGATATAACGGCAACCTTACAAGGGCGGCTGTGGAGCTTGCCAAGGAGTGGCGCACCGACAAGGTTCTCCACAAGCTTGAGGCTCTCCTTTTGGTGGCTGACAAGGACACCATGCTGATGCTTTCTGGCAACGGCGAGGTAATTGAGCCGGATGGAGATGTGGCAGCCATCGGAAGCGGCGGATTTTATGCTTTGGCTGCAGGCCGTGCAATGGCGAAGCATACTTCTATGGAAGCAGCAGAAATCGCCAAGGAGGCATTGTCCATAGCTGCAGACATCTGCGTTTATACAAACCACAATATCAAGGTTGAGGAATTGGACTAGGAGGAGCTTTGGAATGAACGAACAGACACCAAGACAGGTTGTTGAAGAGCTTGATAAATATATAGTAGGCCAGAGGGATGCAAAAAGGGCTGTGGCAATTGCCCTGAGAAACCGCTGGCGCAGCCGCCAGCTGAACGTAAATCTTCAGGATGAAGTGATTCCGAAAAACATTCTGATGATTGGTTCCACTGGTGTAGGTAAGACAGAGATTGCGAGACGTCTGGCAAAGCTTGTACAGGCTCCCTTTATAAAGGTGGAGGCCACCAAATTCACCGAGGTTGGATATGTGGGCCGCGACGTTGAGTCCATTATTCGTGACCTAGTTGAGACAGCTGTCCGCATGGTTCGTCAGGAGCGCATGGACGGCGTTCAGGACAAGGCAGCTGAAATGGCTGAGGAACGCATTCTTGATGTCATGGTTCCCCAGCCCAAGAAAACCATTGCTAATCCCTTTGGAAAGCTTTTCGGCGGTGAGGAAGAACCGGAGGAAAAAGAAGCTGAAGGAGATAACAAGAAGTATCAGGCTGGCCGTGAATGGTGCCGTGAAAAGCTCCGCAAAGGTGACTATGAGGAAAAGCTCATAGAGATTACCGTTGAGGACAACAGCAAGCCTATGATTGGTATGCTTACAGGATCCTCACTTGAGGGCATGGGGGACAATATTCAGGATATGCTGGGAAGTCTTATGCCTAAGAAGCAGAAGAAACGTAAGGTTACTGTGGAGGCAGCCCGTAAGATTTTCACTCAGGAGGAAGCTGCAAAGCTGGTGGATATGGAGGAAGTTACCGAAACAGCTGTAAAGGCTGCGGAACGTGACGGAATCGTATTCCTTGACGAAATCGACAAGGTGGCTGTCCATGGCAGCAGCTCCGGTCCAGATGTATCCCGTGAGGGCGTTCAAAGAGATATTCTTCCAATAGTGGAAGGTTCTACAGTAATGACTAAGTATGGTCCTGTAAAGACAGACCACATTCTCTTTGTTGCAGCTGGCGCATTCCATACCTCTAAGCCCTCTGATCTTATTCCAGAGCTTCAGGGACGTTTCCCAATCAGAGTTGAGCTTAAGTCCCTTACCAAGGAGGATTTCAAGCGTATCCTCACTGAGCCGCAGAACGCTCTTCTCAAGCAGTACAAGGCAATGCTTGGCACTGAGGGGCTGAAGCTGGAGTTTACCGATGATGCCATTGAGCGCATTGCGGAGCTTGCCTGCGATGTCAACGAGCAGAATGAGGACATTGGCGCAAGAAGACTCCACACTCTGCTGGAAAAGCTGCTGGAGGAATTGTCCTTTGATGCACCTGAAATGGATGCTGAGGCATTTACTATCAACAAGGAATATGTGGATAAGATGCTTTCGGACATCATTGTCAACAGGGATTTGACTCAGTACATACTGTAAAACGGTTTTTTGTATAAAATTACCATATTGGTGGGAAAAATCTGAAAATTTTTCCTATAATATCTATGATTATTGTGAAAAGTATGATAAAATAGTTTTGGCAAATGACCGGATATTAAAATAATGCATGAAAGGAAGATTATATAATGCTATCATTACTTGAAAGGACACGAAAGATAAACAAACTTCTCCAACGCTCTGAAAGTGTAGAGTATGATGGAATCTCCAGGGTACTTAGCAATGTTATCGGGGCAAATGTATATATTGCCGGTACAAAGGGCGAGATTTTTGGTTATGCATTTGTTGACGATTTCGAGTGTGATTTGATGGTTGACAAGGTTGTTAATCAGGGCAAATTCCCCAAGCATTATGTAAACTGGCTGATGAAAATAGATGAGACAGCGTCAAACCGCCGTTCTCAGACAGGGCTGTGCGCTTTCACTGAGGACACAGACTGCATCTTTAATGGCAAAAATACCACTATCGTACCTATCTACGGTGTGGGTGAGCGCATCGGCACTCTGATTATTGCAAAGTTTGATGAGGAATTTACCGATGATGATTTGCTTCTGGCAGAGTATGGCGCAACTGTTGTAGGCATGGAAATGCTTCGTGACAGAAGCCAGAGAATCGAGATTGAGGCTAGGAAGAAAGCTGCGGTACACATTGCAATCCACACTCTTTCCTTCTCTGAGATGGAAGCTGCAAAGCGTATCCTCGATGAGATGGATGGCATGGAAAAGACTATTGTTGCATCAAAGCTGGCTGATCAGGAGCCTAAGATTACCCGCTCTGTTATCGTAAATGCCCTCAGAAAGTTTGAGTCCGCCGGAGTTATTGAGTCCAAGTCTCTGGGTATGCGTGGTACTCGTATAAAGATAAAAAATGAATACCTTAAGGAAGAGTTTGACAGGGAGTCAAGAACTTCACTTTAATTGAGGTTGAATTTGAAGGACAGGTGCTTAAATGTGCCTGTCCTTTTTT
>CAVAVT010000043.1:0-12483 GCA_963592185.1 bacterium
CCAAACCACCAATGCAGAATATTTGCTGAAAGTTACTGGCATAATGAAATAAGCACAACGATAACGGTGGAATTGCTGCCCACATATACGGAAGGAAGAGGTCCCCTCGCAAACACGTTCTCACTCCTAGCCTCCCTAGCGGATACTAAGCTCTCGCTTCGCCTATGGCTTGCGAATCGCAAAGTACCGAGGTCGGCTAAAGGTTTGCTTAAGGACCTCTTCCTTTATGTATAAGATAAAATTTTTTCAAGACTGCGGTGCATGGAGTAGTGCTCCATGACTTTTTTGTGTCCGCTTTCGATGAGGGGCTGATAGTTTTCATAGTTTGAAAGTATCTGGTCTATCTTTGCTATCATGTCATCCTCGTCTGCATATACCACTAGGTCTTCTCCTGGAATAAGCAGCCGGAAATCTTCACGATTGTCTACCAGCTCCAGGGAGCCAGCTCCCAGAATCTCAAAGGTTCGAGGATTTAAATCCCTGTTATTTTCCACATGTATGTTGAGGCAGATTTTTGACCTGCGGTAAAGCTCTGCCACTTCCTTGGAGGAAAAATCTCCGTTATGGACATATTTCACCATCACAGGAAACTGCGCCCCAAAGGTATATTTTTTCCAAAAATGCCTCATCTGGTAAAAATTACCATAAAGCGCCAGCTTCCAGCCTCTTTTCTGAGCCTCCTTGGAAAGCCTGTCCAGATATTTCAAACGATAGGCATCGGCATTACACACAAAAACAATGTCTATGTCCTTTTCAGCTGTACTTATATCCCCCCCAAGTATATAGTCGTCATTAAAGCCCACAGGACAGTACTCAGTATCTATTCCAAAGGTCTCTTTTATATATTTCACATCCTGCTTTTCGAAGGTAAATATCCTCTGAAAACTCCGGAAGTAAGATTCTATTCCCTGCTCGTGCCAGACTCCGTCTACCATCCAGCAGACTGTATTATATTTTTTTGAAAATATCTCAAAATCCTCAGCACTCATACCCTCCTGGGGCAGGTTCACAAAAAGCACTCTGTCTGGGGACAGTTCCTCCGCCATTTTGTTCAGCCTCTCAAGCCAATTCCGCTCCCAATTCAGGCGGAATGATTTGAATCCCATTTTGTCCAATCGGCGCTTGTAGTAGGGGCACACCGCCCTATAGGTATCGGTATATATGGTGCGGACCTCGTGTCCCATGTGCTGCAGCGTCTCTGTGATATGAAGAATTTCATCATGTCTGGAAAAAATCCCAAGCAGTATTTTCATAGATCTGCCTCCTTTTGTGTTTATGTGATGCTACTTCTATTTTATCACAGTTTTCGCCATACAAAAAACTTGAAAAAGAGCCAGAAGCATGCTCTTTGTCGACTCGCTCTCGCTCCTAAATCGACCTAGCGGATGCTAAACTCTCGCTTCGCCTACGGCTTGCGAATCGTTAAGCACCAAGGTCGATTAAGGGTCTCCAAAGGGCACAGCTCCTGGCTCCTACGATTTCAGTATCAATTACCACTAGTTACATAGCTTCTTTTATTTTCCGGGATGGCATCCCATTTAACTTCATTGACATTCTGACCATGTGTAAGGCCCCAGTTGGCAGCGATACCGGCGGCTTCGCCTATGCTCATGCAGGTGACCTGGATACGCATGGATGCCTGAAGGATGAAGCTTGCGCTGATACAGCGTCCAGCTACAATAAGGTTGGGGACTTCATTGGTTATCATGGAACGATAAGGAATCTCATAGTATTCGCCCCTTGGCAGCAGGTCAGCTACCTGTTCACCATGGGCATCAATGTACCATGCTGTCCTTGCCACAGCATCCGGGAATCTGCTGCGTCTGTGGTAATCGTCCTCCACCATATAGTACTTGCCCTTTATACGCCAAGATTCACGGGCTCCAAGCATGCTGGCTTCCTTGCTGATATATGCGTTCTCAAAGCCAGGCATGTGCTTTATAAGATAATTGGCGATACGGTGAAGCATCTGGCGGCCTACAATAACACCCTTGCTATAGGAAAGGGGATCCGTTGAACTGTATTTAACCGGCAGCTCCGGGCAGTTCATGGACATGGTGCCGCCCTTGCTCACGATTACGTAACCCTGCATGTACTCCGCATCTTCCTCTGTAAGTTCTCCTGCTGCCACGCCATCCATCATGAATTTTTCCAAAACGAACTGCTTCGTGCGATGACGTGCCTCGGCAATTTCAAAATGAGGAAGTGGGGTCTTGCAAAGGTCGTCATGGAGCTCGTAGGTTACATGGTTGTAAAGCTTTTCAAGGTCTATGCCGCTGATTTCAAAACGGAAGCTCATGGGCTGGTTATTGCCGGTCTTCTCGTATCCACGCTCGGCTGGCACTCCTGCAGCCCTTGCCAAAATTGCATCTCCGGAACCGTCGATGAATACCTTTGCCTTGATGGCGTGAAGGCCAGAAATGGTCTGAACGATTACATAGTCCACTGAGGAACCAGCCTTTATCACATCCACAAAGGTCATGTTGTAAAGGATGTCCACACCGGACTCTGTGCAAAGCTCGTCATAAATGAGGGCCATCACTTCTGGATTAGTCCAGATGGAAACCTCGTTTTCATCGTAGTGATCATCATAAGGGACGCCCTTCGCTTCAAGCTTTTTCTTCACCGCTGTAACAAAGGATGTGTCGCTGTCCGGAGCATAGGTTGTCATGCACGGCACAACGCAACCCAGAGTCTGCAGTCCTCCAAGGGCAATGCCACGCTCTACTATTACAGCATGGCTTCCACGTTTTCCAGCTGACACAGCAGCTGCTACACCGGCAACACCTCCGCCGATAACACAGACATCTGTTTCACAAAGCACAGGCACCTGACAGCCTCCATAATTTATGGAGCCGCTGCCGCTTTTCATGCCGGAAGCCTCAGCCGAGGTATCTGATCCAAGAACTGCTGGAGCGGCCATAGCCCCTACCATTGCTGCGCCGGCCATTTTCATAAAATCACGGCGTGATATCGCAAATTTCATAATAACACATCCTTTCTGACACTATCTCTTACATATATTCTACTATGCCAAAAGTGCTTTTTTCAACATAAATATAGAGAAATCCTCCTAAAGAATTACTGAACAACAGCTATTCTTCAGGAGGATTCTATGGAAACAATATCGATATTGTAATATCGCTTGTCTACATACGTTATCTTCTTTCTGTATTTTATACGGGGATTTGTGCCTTTTATTACGATTTTGGGCAAAAAATTGACCGCCACCTGGATTTTTTCATACTGGAAGCCAATATATTTTTATTTATCCCTCAGCCACTGGGCGATGCCCTTATAGTTGTAGTAAAGCTTATCCGCCTGCGCCCCAAAGGGGTAGTCCACTTTTACGGCGTTCTCATCGCTGACGAACTGGCCATTTACAAGATGTCCTATTTTCTTATATCCGGACATTCTTGCCACATGTCCATAGGCATCAAGGAAGTCAGTTACCACACAGTCACCGCCTCCCGGCTCTGCTCCAATAATCTTTGCCCAGCCATTTATCTGAGCGAAAAATGGAAGAGCATTTCCGCAGGAATAGGTAAAACCGCTGGTAAGTATGTAGAATTTATACTTTTTTCCAAAGCCGTCCCTATCATCGAACTTGCCATCAAGGTTAGTATCCACGTGATACCATTCCGAGCAGTAATTTTGATTCAGTAGGTGCTTATAGGTATAGTTTACCTCCCCATCCGGAGAAAGGAATCCCAGACAGCCAATCAGAGTTGTCAACATCCCTCCCCCATTGTTTGACAGATCAATAACCACCTTTTTTATCTCAGGTTTTCGCTGAATTTTCTCAAAAGCATCGTAGAAAAGTCCAAAGCTGTTGCTATCATAAAGCCACTCTGCAGGAGTACGATAATAGAATTGGTCCGTTGGAATGTCATTAATAAAATGCTCAAAATAAATAAATGCGGTGTCATCCACAAAATCCACCTTAGAAGTTGGAAAATCCTTTGGCTTCAGGGAATCAATATGCTTCTTGGTATCAAAAAGAGCTTGAGATTCATCCCCATAAATTCTGTCCTCCTTCTGGTGTGAATCATCGACAGGTTTCTCCTTTGTATTTCTTATCCGGATAAGATACTGGCTCTTTTTAAGCCATTCGTCGAAAGGCTCGCCGCTTTCATCTCTGAAAATGTAGTCGAGAACTATGGGATTAAGATTCAGTTCACGACAGGCGGTTTCATACTGGCTTTTAGTTCCCGTACTGCCAGCCATGAAATCCACACCCATGTCCGCAACCTTGTAGGTAATCTTTTGCAAAGCTTCAACCATTTGGTTAAGACCGCCATAGGCCTTGAGAATCCTTCCGGTTTTGATATGCCTTCCCCCATCAAATACACTGTTGCTGAGGTTGACAGAGTCATGACCGCTGTCAAAGAGCTTGCACACCAGATCCTGGAACGCCTGGGAAACGACCTTTGCATCTGTGGAAAGCAGTTTCCCTTTGAGACCATTTTCCTCCAAATAGCTGTCAAAGCTCTCTATTCCCTTTTCAGCCTTGTGCCCATAATACATGTCAAAAAGAAGGCAGGTAGTGCCATAGGCGTACTTGGCATAGGCTGGAGAAATTTCCTTTCTCGTGGAAAATTCCCCGGAATAGTAGGCATCCGCATAAGGATTCATCCTAATCTGAGGATTGATTACCTCTCCGTAGATGGCAGAGTAAGTGGAGAGATCGTACCACTTTTTCTCCAGATTGTAAAAATCGCTGCCGTTATATGAGTACTGGTCTTCCGTCCAGGGAATGGCAAAAACATTCTGAATCAGTGCAAAGGGAACCAAAATCTTGCCATCATTTTTTTCCATGTAAAGTCCACAGCGGTTTAAATCTATGGAAAACCCTTTGCCCGGAGTTTCCGTAGAAGTATGTATCTTGGAAACCGCAATGGCGTTGAACTCTTCCGGAGTCAAACTACCGTTGGGAAGCGCCTGCTCGCCAGATGGAGCAAAGAAAGCATCCCAGTCCTTGCAGGAAATAGTCTGAGCTTTTGTATCCAAAACCACAGAGTGTTTGTTCCTGGTGACGGTCATTCTGGGACCGTCCATAGAAAAGGCCAATTCTCCGTTAAAAAGCCATGTCAGGTACTCTTCAGCGGAAACATAGGGCACATCCTCCTGCCCCGACACATTATAGACACGGATTGTGGGATATCTGTCCAGTCTGCCATCATACATTGCAGCATCATGATGACCTGTTACCGCAGCCTCGGACGGCATTGCGCACAGTAAAACTCCGCCAACTAGAAGGCAGCAGCTCCCCTTTTTCAGCAAGCTCTTTATCTTCATATTAAGGTCATCCCCTTTTAATATGTCTCTAAAACACAAAGTTCTACTCTCAATATACAATACATTAAGAAATCTGTCTATTTTTAATTAAGTCTCACAACGGCTCATAAAAAAATTCAAGATTTTGTAAAAACAACAGAGGGATTAGGATGACAAACGAACTCATAAAAAATAACTCCTGAAATGGCTGATATATACCAGCCCTTCAGGAGTTTTATTTTTGAAAACACGAAGGGCCCCTGGCATCGACTTTGCACAGGGACCCTTCTATTCTACACTTATGGTTGGAAAGTATAGCTAAGTTAAGACATTACACCAGTCCGTGGGCCAGCATAACATCCGCAACCTTGGTGAATGCGGCGATATTTGCGCCAGCAACAAGATTGCCTTCAACGCCGTACTTCTTGGCGTTTTCACTGGCAGACCTATAAATATCCGCCATGATATTCTTTAGTTTATCATCAACTTCCTCAAATGTCCAGCTATATCTCATGGAATTCTGAGCCATTTCCAGTGCAGAAACAGCTACACCGCCAGCATTTGCTGCCTTTGCAGGAGCAAAGAGCACGTTATTTTCCTGGAAATATGCGATTGCATCAAGGGTTGAAGGCATATTTGCGCCCTCGCCTACAGCGGTTACGCCATTTGCAACCAATGCCTTTGCGGACTCCAGGCTGATTTCGCTCTGGGTAGCGCAGGGCAGTGCAATGTCGCATTTAACAGTCCATACGCCGGAGCAGCCCTCATGATACTCAGCATTTGGACGAGCCGCTACATACTCCTTGATACGTCCACGGCGAACTTCCTTGATTTCCTTAACCACAGCAAGGTCGATTCCCTCAGGATCATATACATAGCCATTGGAATCAGAGCAGGTAACAACCTTTGCACCAAACTCCTGAGCCTTCTCAATGGCATAGGTAGCAACATTTCCAGAGCCGGACACTACCACAGTCTTGCCCTTTATGTCGATGCCGTTGTCGTCCAGCATGTTCTTTACGAAATAAAGAAGACCGTATCCTGTAGCCTCTGTACGGGTAAGGGAGCCCCAGTATCCAAGGCCCTTGCCTGTAAGCACGCCAGCATCATAGGAATCACGAATGCGCTTGTACTGACCGAAGAGATAGCCAATCTCACGTCCGCCAACGCCGATATCTCCGGCAGGAACGTCCACATCCGGACCGATGTGTCGGCAGAGCTCGGTCATGAAGCTCTGGCAGAAACGCATAACCTCTGCATCAGACTTGCCCTTTGGATCAAAGTCAGAACCGCCCTTGCCTCCGCCGATGGGAAGACCTGTGAGAGCATTTTTGAAAATCTGCTCAAATGCCAAGAATTTCAAAATGGAAAGATTTACGCTTGGATGGAAGCGCAGACCTCCCTTGTATGGTCCAATGGCGCTGTTTGCCTGTACTCTAAAGCCACGATTAACCTGTATCTCGCCCTTATCATCAGTCCAGGGAACACGGAACATGATGACACGCTCTGGCTCAACCATGCGCTCCAGAATCTTGTTTGCCTTGTACTGGGGATTCTTTTCCAGCACCGGAATAATAGTAGTCAGTACCTCTTTTACGGTATTCTGAAACTCTGTCTGTCCCGGATCCTTAGCCTTTACCAGATCCAACACACTCTGTACATAGTCCTGCATTTCTGACACAGTAATCGCCCCTTTGCGTAAATATATTATTTTGAAAAAAGTCTATTATCAGACAATTTTGCCGAAAAACCTTGAAATACAATATATTTCCGACTAAAAGTATACTATATTAGTCTAGTAAGTACAATATTTGTATATAATAATACTGTATACAATATTCAAATAGATATAAAAAACAGAAGGACATGCCCCGTGTAGACACACTCATGCTCCTAGCCGCCCTAGCGGTGCTAAGTTCTACTTAGGGTATATCCTTCTGCAAACAGATTCAATAATTCTATTGTATTAGAAAATTTCCTTTGCGATAACGATGGTTTCGTCACGGTTCGGACCTACGGATACGATGCCCAGGTCAATTCCGGTAACTTCTGCCATGCGCTCCAGATACTTTCTTGCATTCTCAGGCAGATCCTCGTACTTGCGAACCTTGCTGATATCCTGCTTCCAGCCAGGGAATGTCTCATATACAGGCTCAACCTCAGCCAGTACCTTGAGGCTTGCAGGAATCTCATTCAGAATCTCGCCCTTGTACTTGTATGCTACGCACATTTTAATCTCGTCAAAGGTATCGAGGATATCAAGACGGGTGATTGCCATGTAGTCAATGCCGGAAAGCAGTCCTGCATAGCGTACAACGCAGGCATCAAGCCAGCCGCAGCGGCGTGGACGGCCTGTAACGGTGCCGAACTCGTGGCCGCAGTCACGAATCTTGTCGCCGATTTCATTAAGCTGCTCTGTTGGGAAAGGACCCTCGCCAACACGGGTGCAGTATGCCTTTACTACGCCGAAAATCCTGTCAATTTTCTTTGGAGCAACACCGGCACCAACGCCGATACCGCCGGAAACAGGATGGGATGCGGTAACATACGGATATGTACCATAGTCAATGTCAAGCATGGTTGCCTGAGCACCCTCGAAGAGAATCTTGCGGCCCTCATTGACCTCATCGTTCAGAAGGGCAATGGTGTCGCATACATATGGACGAAGACGCTCAATGTATCCCATGTACTCATTGTAGATTTCATCGAAATCCAGAGGCTCATGGTTGTAGAGAGCCACCAGCTGCTTGTTTTTCAGTTCAAGATTGTCCTTGAGCTTGCGGGCAAATTCGTCCCCATCAAGAAGGTCGCATATACGGATGCCGATACGGTCCATCTTGTCCATGTAGCAGGGGCCGATGCCGTTCTTGGTGGTGCCAATTTTATTGGCTCCACGTGCCTCATCGCCGATACCGTCCATAATGCAGTGGTAAGGCATTACAACATGAGCACGGTTAGAAATGCGGATACCGGAAACATCGATGCCACGGGACTCCATTGCATCCATTTCCTCAAGAGCAACCTTGGGATTTACTACAACGCCGTTGCCGATAACATTGTGTGTTCCCTTGTAAAGAATTCCGGAAGGAAGAAGACGGAGCTTGTATTCCTCACCGTTTACAGCTACTGTATGACCGGCATTGCTGCCGCCCTGATAACGTACAACTGTCTCAGCCTGCTGTGCAAGAAAGTCTACGATTTTGCCCTTGCCCTCATCGCCCCACTGGGTGCCTGTTACTACAACTGTTGACATAAGAGTGTCCTCCTATCTATGCCGGAATCTCCGACATAACACAAGGGGCTGACCTGCAGCCCCTTATATAATTTACGCAAAAATATGAATTAAAGTCCGAAACGCTCCATAATCATATCCACATGTCTCAGGAAGTACTTGTAATCGAAACAGTTGTCGATTTCTTCCTTGGTGAGATACTTGGTAATGTCCGGATCCTGCTCAACATTGGTCTTGAAGTCCTGGCCTTCCATCCAGCGCTTCATTGCGTTGCGCTGTACCCACTTGTAAGCATCCTCTCTCAGTACTCCCTTGCTTACAACAGCAAGCATAATGCGCTGGCTGTAGATAAGGCCGCCAGTACGGTTCATGTTGTGGAGCATAGCCTCAGGATATACCAGGAGCTTATCTATAATATTGGTGAATTTCTTAATGCAGTAGTCCACGTTGATGGTGCTGTCCGGAAGGATTACACGCTCAACGGAGGAATGGGAAATATCACGCTCATGCCACAGTGCAATGTTCTCCAGTGCAGCTACAGCGTTGCCGCGAACCAGACGAGCCATACCGCTTACACGCTCGCAGGTAATAGGATTGCGCTTGTGAGGCATTGCGGAAGAACCCTTCTGTCCAGGGCTGAAATACTCCTCAGCCTCACGGATATCAGTACGCTGAAGGTTGCGGATTTCAGTTGCGAACTTCTCGAAAGAGCTTGCAACAATTGCAAGAGCGGTCATGTACTCAGCATGACGGTCACGCTGGATAACCTGGGTTGCAAGGCGTACAGGAGTGATTCCCAGCTTCTCGCAAACCATTTCTTCAATTCTTGGGTCAATATTGGAATAGGTTCCTACAGCACCGGAAAGCTTGCCGACACTTACAACCTTCTTTGCATGTTCGATACGCTCGATATCACGTTCAACCTCAGCACTCCAGAGAGCAAGCTTCAGTCCAAAAGTCATAGGCTCTGCATGAATGCCATGTGTGCGGCCGATGCACGGAGTATGCTTAAATTCCTTTGCACGGCGGCGGAGAACATCACGGAATTTTCTCAAATCATCCAGAATGATGTCCGCAGAATCTCTCATCATAATGCAGTATGCGGTATCCTTAACGTCACTGGAGGTAAGTCCCTTATGAACGTACTTGGAATCATCACCTACATGCTCTGCCACGTTGGTCAGGAATGCGATGATATCGTGATTCGTTACAGCCTCAATCTCTGCAATGCGGCTTATTTCAAACTTAGCCTTTGCACGGATGTTCTTTGCGGCCTCCACCGGAATCTCGCCGAGCTCTGCCATTGCATCACATGCAGCCATTTCGACGTTGAGAATAGTCTGCCATTCATTCTCGATAGACCAGAGATGGCCCATTTCCGGGTTTGTGTAGCGTTCAATCATTAATGATTTCCTCCTTAAAATTCACCGGTACTTGTTCCTATGAAGAACATGAAAAAAGGACTCAAATTGGCACGCTCCATGCCTCTTTTTGAGTACCCCAGAAAACACTCGTTTCCCTTCTACATCATAGCATTAGAGCATGTTGCTGTCAATGTGGTTTATAGGCATTCAGGCCAGATATAACCCCCTTTTAATTGCATTTTTCTTACTTTATATATATACTAGAAAGTGGAAAGGTGTCACAGAAGCTGGCTTTATGAATGCCGCTGAAAAAGGAACACCTCATGAGTCAAAAATATCCTGCAGCGCCAGTCTAAAAACTGCGTCTAATGGATGATATTGTTTTTTATACACGGAGGCACCTATGATTCAGGACAACAGCGATATCTGCGAAATTCACCATGCACACCCGGACTCGGTAAAAAAAGCCAAGCTTCACGAGCTGGACGAGACCACCTGCATGAGGCTCGCAGAGATTTTTAAAATTCTTGGGGATCCCACAAGAATTCGCATCCTTGCCCTGCTTTCCTCCAGCGAGCTCTGTGTATGCGACATAGCAGAGGCTCTTGGCATGGGCCAGTCAGCCATTTCCCACCAGCTCAGGCTTCTCCGAGCCACCCATTTGGTGAAGTTCCGCAAGGATGGCAAGGAGGCTTTTTATTCCCTTGATGACGACCATGTGGTAAAACTCATGCATCAGGGGCTGGAACACGTGACCCACGGCTGATATGCTGCTCATATACTCGGTTGTTTAAAAATTTTTAGAAAGGACATCCTCATGCTTTACCATTCCAAAATTTTTAGCAAAAAATCTCACAGCCATGGTCTGGCAAAGGTTATCAGCACACTGACCCTTACAATGTTTCTTGCATCCGGTGTGACTTTGGCTGCCAGCAATTTAACGCTTAATTCCCGTGGTGACGATGTGCTGGTGCTTCAGCAGCGCCTCAGAAAGGCCGGATACACCACAGCAAAGGAAAGCGGCGTTTTTGACAATAATACCAAGCGTGCCGTGCTTGCGTTCCAGCGTGACAATAAGCTGAAAATCACCGGCGTTGTGGACAGCAGCACCTGGGATGCAATTGAAAAGGCTCCGGCTGCCTCAAAGTCCGTCCCCTCTGTGGGAAATCCAAGCTCTTCAATTGTGGATACCGGCAGCACGTCAAGCGCATCCAGTTCCGCCAATAAAATCAGCTCAGCTACGACTGGAACTACGCCCATCAACAAGTATAGAATTGGCGCTTCTTCTGAAATAAAGACCACGAAGCAGGGACTGAAGGTGGTTGAAACCTCACCCTTCCTTTCAAAAACTAAGGTAAACAGTGTGATTTCTACCGCCAAAAAATATATCGGTGTGCCCTATCAGTTCGGAGGAACCACACCAAAGGCATTTGACTGCTCAGGCTATCTTCAGTATGTTTTCGCCCAGAATGGATACACAATTCCAAGAACCGCTGATGAGCAGTATAAGCTTGGAAAGAAAACCACCAATACCAAGCAGCTGGTTCCTGGGGACCTGGTATTTTTCACCACCTATGAGGCTGGAGCCTCCCACTGCGGAATTTACCTCGGCAACGGACAGTTCATCCATACCTCCACCAGCAAGGGCGTCCGCATTGACAAACTGGACGACAGCTATTGGAAGCCCCGGTACTTTGGTGGAAAACATATTGTGAAGTAAATTAACAGCTCACATAATAAAAAATCCCTGGCGATGCATTCTCTGCATTTCCGGGGATTTTTTCTACACAATATGCTTGTTAGTATGCGATAGGTTCATCGGGGACGTCAAGATTCACCATAATGATTCCTGCGGCATACGGTCCCACCTCATAAATCTGCACCACCGCATTCACATTGCCCTTGTCATCAATAAACAAATCCTTAGGCTCCTTCAGCTCATCCACATACTTGGGATCAGCGTACAAAGTCTTTCCATACTTGTCACGAATCGCCTTGCGGATGTGTTCAATGGTGTAGTTTGCAGCCCTGTCCTTGAACTCCGGCATTGCGGAAAGTTCCTTCAGTGTCAGGGCATGTCCATCTTCCTTGCTGAAAATACGGCCGAACTTAGCAGGATTTGGATGTGCAGAATTTTCCATGTTGAAGTAAACGTCCGTTACAATGCTTATAACCTTGTCATTCTGATAGCTTACAATATTGTGGATGGTTGCCTCGCACACAGCATCGTACTTAGTGTAGGTGTCAATCTCTGCCGGAAGATTTCTTCCATACTCCAGCATGTAGTCATTGATTGCCTTCTGAGCCTTCTTGTTCTTCAGCTGAACCATTGGCTGATAGAATCCCACCTCATAGGTCGGGGTATCTGGCGGAGCTGTCAGCTCCTCTGCCTGGGCAACTCCACCCATAAGCATTGCACCAATCATGATAGCTGCCGCTGCCTTTGCTGCCTTTCTCATTTTTCATCATCCTTTGCAAAAAATACAATAAATAATTCCTTGCTCTTTATACCTATATCGTACAAAATCATTACCGCAATAACCATTAGAATACAATTATAACGCCATTGTTCAAGTTTTTCCGCAGGAAAAACATTCCACATTGCGTTTC
>CAVAVT010000044.1:0-11626 GCA_963592185.1 bacterium
AAAAATATTTACCTAAACACATACTGTACTAAAACCATATACCCCAGTGTTCCAGCCACCATGGACAGTATCATCTGTCTTTTCCATAAATGAATGACAGTAGTAAGAAAAATTCCCAAAAGTTCCGGGATGCCGTGGGTGCCAGTAGATATAGATACGCCCCTTAGGCAGTACACCACAAGCATTCCAAATATTGCCGCCGGCAGGGCATTCCCCAGGTATCTGACATAATCCGGTGTTTTTCGACCCTCAGTGAATATTAAAAATGGCAAGAAACGGGTGGTCATGGTTCCAAGAACACACATGGCAATGGTTATTACCTGCTCCGTAAAGCTCATTTATATCCACCTGCCTCTGTTATTGGCTTTCTAAATAGTGTCAGAAGCACTACGATGGACACCATTGTTGGAATGATAAAAGAATCCTTTCCAAAGAGAACAAGGCATACAGCAGAAACCAATATCCCCACATATCCTGTTATGTGCTGCTTGTCGTTTAAATACTGCTCCAGGAAAATAACCACAAACATTGCTGTCATTACGAAGTCCAGTCCGCTGGTGTCGATGGAAATATAGCTTCCTGCAACACCGCCGGAGAGCGCCCCAAAAGCCCAAAAACTCCAATTTAAAAACGTAACCGCAAAATAGAACCATCCACGGTCCACATTTTTAGGGATTCTTACAGTGTTATTTATCGCAAAAGTTTCATCACACATGCCAAATATAAGAAGAGGCTTTTTCCAGCCAAGTCCTTTGTATTTTTCCAGCATGGCAAGACCGTAGAAAAGATGTCTTGCCTGTATAACCAATGCAATAAAGAGTGCCTGAACCGGTGCAAAGGGCGCCAATAGAAGTGTCACCGTGACAAATTCCAGAGAACCGCCAAAAATAACCATTGCCATAATAAAGGGGTACCAGCAGCTAAACCCCATGACATTCATATAGAACCCATATGCCGCCGATATAAAAAAGAAACCGGCCGCAATGGGAGCGGTATAAGGAAATGCCTTTTTAAAGGCTGTTATAATGACCTCTATCTGCGAGCCTTCTGTTTTTGAAGCATCCTCCATACTCACCTCTCCTTTATGAGAGAATCCGCCAGCTTTATAATATCTCCACGCTTTCTAAGACTTCCGTCTGAGACCTCCGCATAATCCCGGATACGCTTTGCTGTTTCAAACAAATAATCCGCCGGAACCATCTTTGAAATATTGGAAAGATATCCCATCATAAGCTCCGCTGAAGCCGGGTATGATTCCATTCCCTTAACTCCGACTTCTCCCAAAAGTCCATCTATAAGGTCAGTCAACCCCTTCATGTCTATATCATCAGGATTTTCAGAAGCAATTTTATCCGCCTGGATTTTTTTTGCAACAGTCAGTGCGGAATACTTGGGACTGATATAGTTATGGCAGCCCTCAATCAAGAGCCAGTTCTTCACTGTGTCATTTACAGCTTCAAGCTTTTCCACCGCATGAATCCGCCCCCACCCATGGGTTCTAACAGCTGTACGGTACACAAAAGCATTGAACTGTTTTCCACGGCTCATTGCTGCCAATGCGAAAAATGTCAGCTCATCGGATCCGGCAAGAATCTCAACAATTTTATGGATAAGCTTGTCCTCCGGAACATACAAAATTTCCATCACAGTAAGAGCAAACTTTATAGGCTCCACTTCCGGACGTTCCATAAGAATATATCTGCAAAATCCATAGAGATTATCCAAGGACAATTTTTTCTGATGGTCAAATACATACTTCTGCACATCATCCATGAGAGAAATCATCAATACATCGCTGTTAAAAAAGCTTAAAAGCTCCGACATAGCCTTTTCAATATTACCCTCTGAGGCAATTTCAATAACCTTATAAAGTCCATCCCCATTGCCTCCAGCCATATCCATATGATAGAGCATCATTCCGTCCATTGCTCCATCATGGGCCTTTAGCTCATTTTTATCTGTATGAACACTGAAGGATGCTGGCAGTGAACCATCCTCAAGCATTGCAGATGCAATTCTCTTATATAATGCTTCCATTTATTAGCTACACTCCTGACTAAAAAACGCCCACCGGCATGTCTACGCACAGTGGGCGCCAAATTCAAAAATTAGATTCTGTCCAAAGCTGCAATATATGCCTCAACCTCATTAGCAATCATGTCGTAATTTCCCACAGAAGGCTCCACCTCAGCCAACTTCAGGAATGCATCCATAGCCGGGATATCCTTAGCCTCGAAAGCAGCCTTATAATCATGGAGACTCTGGGTAAAGGATCTATACTCCTCAGTACTGTGATTTCTTACAACAGTACGGATATGAGGGAACAAATCCCCTTCCACCGGACCGTGCTCAGCTGCATAACGCTCAAACATAGCCTGAACCTCCGGGCTGCGCTGCTGTGCCATCGCATCTTTCAGCATCATCTCCAAAAGTTCCTCTCCTGTAAGGTTAAAGCCTGCACAAATATTAAAAAGTCTGTGCTGCAGACCAACTGGCAATTTTTCAATGGGATTCATTCCAATTCCTCCTATTATTAGCTATTTACTCTAATATACCTTAAATCACCCAGCCTTTGCAAGACGTGCCTTGAAAAGTCCAACAGCCACAACACCTGCAGCGAGAATCACCTGAATAGCCAGATGCACCCATTCACCAGTCATATTTACGATAAAGGTTCCAACAATCTTGTCATGACCTATCATAGAGCCTGCGGTCCATCCCAAGAGCGCTGCACCAGCGTATAGTACGATTGGGAACCTGTCCATGATTTTGCCGATAACGGTACTTCCCAGCACAATGATAGGTATGCTAATAAGAAAACCTATTGCCACCAGCAAAAAGCTTCCATGGGATGCTCCCGCTATGGCAAGCACATTATCCACACCCATTGCCGCATCCGCAATAATAATAGTCTTTACAGCCCCCATAAGATTGTCCGATGCATCCACATCCTCATGCTCCTCTTTATCCGGTACAAGAAGATGAACCGCAATCGGCAGAAGAATCAGTCCCCCTATTGCCTGCAGACATGGTACTGTCAGAAGCCACACAGCAATGAAGGTCATTATAAGACGTATTATCACCGCACCGGCTGTACCAATAAATATTGCCTTTTTTCTCAGCTCATGGGGAAGCTTGTTAGCTGCCATAGCAATAACCACAGCATTATCTCCTCCCAGCAGAAGATCCAGCAACACCAAGGTTCCCACAGCTGTCAAAAACTGCAGCGACATAATATCCATTTCCATTTTTCACTCATCCTTTTCTCTTTTTTAAAATAAAAGAGACCTCCGCATGAACCAGGTACAACCTAAATCCATGCGAAAGTCTCACCTATTACTTATGTAACGCTGCCACCAGCCGTATGAAACGACATGCTTGTTGACGACAGCCTGCGAGGTTACTCCCCTTCGCTATTCAATTGCATTAAAAGTATAGCAAACCTGTATCCTCCTTGTCAACATTGACTCAATATATACACTGGCAAAGAATTCATGAAAATGGTACAATTGAAAATACCAATCCATAGGAGGTAACGCATATGCCTATAGTTATACAGAACGATCTTCCGGCAAAGAAAACACTGGAAAATGAAAATATATTTGTCATGGATGAGGACAGGGCACATACACAGGAAATCCGCCCTCTCCAAATAGCCATTCTGAATCTCATGCCCCTTAAAGAGGACACTGAGCTGGATATCCTCCGTGTAATGTCCAACTTCCCAATCCAGCTTCAGATAACCTTCCTGAAGGTAGCAAGCCACGAATCAACCCATACCACCGCATCCCATCTTAACCAGTTCTACCAGACCTGGGAAGAGGTAAAGGACAGTCGTTTTGATGGACTTATTATCACCGGCGCACCTATAGAGACATATCCCTTTGAGGACATCGACTACTGGGATGAGCTGACACAGATTATGGAATGGTCCAAGACCCATGTATTCAGTACCTTCCACATCTGCTGGGGAGCACAGGCTGGGCTTTACTACCATCATAAAATCAATAAGGTTATGCTTTCAGCAAAGCTCAGCGGTGTCTACAATCACCGTGTTCTTCACCATAAGAAAATGATGATGCGTGGAATGGATGATTTCTTCATGGCTCCCCAGTCCAGATATACTGGAATTGATGAAGAGGCTGTAAGAAAAAATCCCGAACTTTATGTTGTGGCAGAAGGCGCAAATCCAGAGGAAGGCGTTGGCAGCACATTGATTCTTGCTTACTCCTCCAGACAGATTTTCATGCTGGGTCATACAGAGTACGACCGCATGGACCTGGACAAGGAGTATAAGCGTGATGTGGCAAAGGGAATCAATCCCCAGATTCCGGTAAACTACTACCCGGATAATGATCCTTCCAAGGAGCCTATACTTTCCTGGCGTTCCAGCTCAAATGCCATTTATATCAACTGGCTGAACGTGGTATATGAGGATACACCCTACAATCTGGAAGATATTACAAACATCGAAAATGACAGTTACACCAAACTGAACGGTGCAACTGGTAAAATTGGTTAACAAAGTAAAAAATAGCTGCGGCATCCTTATTTCAGGGTGCTGCAGCTATTTTTTACACTAAATATCCACCAAGCTGAATCAAAACGTACAATATCAGCCCAATAAAAGCTCCCACAATGGAACCATTCATCCTTATCCACAAAAGGTCCGGCTCTACCTTGCTGTACACCAGATGATTAATTTCCTCATCAGACATACGGCCAAGAACCCCATGAACAATATCCTCAATCATGACTCTTGCCTGAAGAGCTGTACGTGCCGCCAGGTCATGAAGAAAATCATTCAGCTCATTCCACAGGACTTTATCCTGCCTGAGCTTTTCCGGCCAAGTAGCAAGCTCATTGTCAAGAAGTGCATATATAGCCCTGTCAGAACTTTTCTGCATGGTCCAGCGGTCCAGTGCAATGGCTGTCTCCTCTGTGGCATCAAAATTTGCCATAAGACCTTCCATTAAAAGTTTGAAGCCATTTGCGGTCTGTGGATTAGTCTTAAGTTCCTCCAAACGAGCGCAGAGAACCTCCAGAACAGCCTCCTGAGTATCAGAGCCATGAGCCTCCAGCTCTGACAAAAATTGTACCAGCTGATTTTGGATAAGCTGTGCTGCTTCATCAAGATTTACAAGATTCATGCTGGATGCCAGAGAGCCTAAAAAAGCTCCCATAAAGCTTTCCGTTTTCTTTGCCGCATAGGACTCCAGCAGAACCTCAATTGCCTTACGGATATTTTCCCCTTCTGCCATTGTCCTTAAAGGTGTAATGACCTCCGACATGAGCTTTCTTCCATGATTATCCTTTTTCAGCCAATGGATGATGGCATCTATCACTTCATCCGGCCCCAGACTGCTTTTAATCTGGCTTTTAAGGGTCTTTGCCGCAGAGTCAGAAATGAATTTCTTATCCGTTTTCTTCCACTGTTCCACCAAAGCTGTAACCAGCACAGCCCTGGTTTCCGGAGCCTCAAGCCATCCGCTTAGACGGGTGGGCAGATTCAGCTGAGTTATGAATGACATGAGCTTCTTCGTGGAAAAAAACTCATTTTGAATCATGTTGGTGGATGCCTTGATAAAATCCCGGCGATGCCGTGGCAAAATTGCTGTATGATAGGGAAAGCCCAAAGGTTTTCTAAAAAGCGCTGTCACCGCAAACCAGTCAGCAATGCCGCCCACAAGGGCAGCCTCTGCACAAAAGAGAAAGCCTCCGGCGAACACATTATGAGGATAGGTTTTATTTACACACAGGGCAAAGACAAAAATAACTCCTGCCGCCAAAAGTGTTCTATCCGCCTTGTTAAATGATTTCCAAAAAATACCCATGACAGACCTATACCTTTCCCACAAGATAGGTGATCGCAAAAAGCATCATCCCCACCAAGGAGCCAACAATAGAACCATTGATGCGAATCATCTGCAAATCATCATCGGTTCTGCTTTCAACGAACTCAGTAAGCTCCTCATCTGTGAACTCCTTCAGCCTTTCGCTGATTATCTCCGGAATCACCTCGTGATATTTCTTCACAAGCTTTTCTATCTGGACTTTGATAAACCAGTCCAGACCAGCCTGCTGGGCAGAATCCTTCATAAAGCTGTCTATGCGGTTTTCTGCCATTTCATGTACAAGCTGAATACAGGTCTGCTTGCTCTTAAGTGCCATTTTTAACCAGCCCTCTATGGCATTTTCAAGGTCTGCCATATCCAGATGGTGAAGCATGGAATCAATGATTTTCTCAAAAGTATCATGAACCCCTTCAGCCATAAACATATTGCCAAGCCATGCATGGAGCAGATTACGAGTCTCCCCCGGCTCTCTGGCTGAAGCAATCCACCTGTCTGTCTTGCTGTTGAGCATGTCCAGAAGGGTTTCATTGCTGATATTTAAAAGCCCCAGTACAAAGGCACGGCCGGAGCCTTCCCCTTCATACTGTCTGAGAAGCTCCCCAATGTGATAGTCCAGAAGCCTCTGCATCTCTTCCGAATGAACCATTTCACTCACAACATGAAGCACACAGTCAGATATTGGCTCAAGACTTTTGCCATTGGACAGAGCCTCAAACAGCTTGTCCGCAATATCTCCCTTTGGTGCCTGCTGCATCAGCTCAAAAACAATAGGCGCTGCATCATGGGCCACACGCTGTACATCCAGCTCATCAAGCATACTCGATGTAAGGCTGTCGGCAAGCTCTAGGAGTCTTTCCTTTCCGCCCCTATCCGCAAGATATTCCACCAGCATACGGGATGCATTCTGCTGGCTCACCACCTTCATTATGTTGTCCACATTTAGAAGGTCCCTTCCAGCATAGTCAGTAATAGCCTCCATCAGCCGTTCACGGTTCCTCTTGAGAATCTCCGTCCTGTAGGAAATCCCCAAGGGCTTTCTAAAAAGTGCTGTCACCGCAAACCAGTCGGCCATTCCGCCGATTGTTGCAGCTAAAAAACCATGATGCAGCAGCCCTCCAACAAAGCTGCCGCCAGATATTGGAAATGTAGCCCCTGCTCCTGCAACGCTGATTGCAAGAGCCAGGGTCGCTTTATATTTCTGTCGCATAAAATGCCTCTTTTATGAAAACGATTTACCTATTTCCATTAGTTCCATCCCCAGCTTCATTCTGCATTGCTGCATTTTCCTTTGCAACAGAAAGCATGAGCTTCAGACGGTTCAGCTGGTTAACCTCGCTGGCACCAGCATCACAGTCCAGAGGAACAATATTCACATCCTGATATGCATTTCTAAGCTCGTGGATTACGCCCTTGCCTGTAATGTGGTTGGGGAGACATCCAAAGGGCTGGAGACATACAATGTTCTTTACGCCCTCGTCTATGAGCTTCACCATCTCTCCGGTAAGGAACCAGCCCTCACCGGCCATATTACCAAGGGATACATGGCGCTCAGCCAGCTCCGCAATGCGCTTAATGGAATATGGAGCATGGAAATGCTTGCTCTTTGACATAGCCTTAATCATAGGATGGCGGAAAATATTAATGATATTGATGAAAAGCTCACCACCAAGCTTCGCCTTGAGACTGCCGTCCAAAAGGTCATGCTTCACGATGGAATCGTAGGCTGAGTACATGAAGAAGTCAACCAGATTTGGCATTACCACTTCTGCGCCTTCCTCCATGAGAACCTTTTCCAAATTGTTATTGGCAACAGGATGGTACTTAACCAAAATCTCTCCCACAACACCAACTCTAGGCTTTACAACATCCTCATGAATTGGCAGCGCATCAAACTCTTCAACAATCTTCTTGATGTTCTTGCGGAATTTATTGTAGCTGCCATGCTGAACTTCGGCATTACAACGCTCCATCCACACATCATAAAGTTTTTCAGCGGAGCCTTCCTCCACCTCGTAAGGCATCATACGGTTCTTGCATGTCATAAGCACATCACCGTACACCGCAGCCTTCACCGCATCAATGAACATTGCCCTGTCCATCTTGAAGGAATCTGTCTCCAGACCCTTTACAGCGAAAACAGGAATCTGCGGATATCCAGCATCCTTAAGTGCCATACGGAGAACATTAATGTAGTTGGTTGCACGGCAGGCACCGCAGGTCTGGAACAGTGCAATTGAGGTATGGTCAGGATCACAGTTCCCGGACACAATCTCATTTAAAAGCTGTCCTATAACCACAATTGCCGGATAGCACATGTCGTTATTTACATAGCGAAGACCCAAATCAATAGCCGCCTTGTCCGGCATATCCGGAATTACCACACGATAGCCATGTTTGTTAAGGGCGGTTGAAAAGAGTTCAAAATGAATCGGAGCCATCTGAGGTGCAAGAATAGTATGAGTGCGCTTGCACTCCTCTGTAAAGTAAGGACGCTCCTCAATCTCTACAGGCTGATAAGGAATAGGCTTCTTCCGTGCCAATGCCGCCATAAGGGAACGGAGACGAATCTTGGCCGCACCAAGGTTGGAAACCTCATCAAGCTTAATCATGGTATAAATCCTATGATGGTCCTCCAAAATTGAGCGCACTTGTCCTGTAGTGATGGCATCAAGACCGCAGCCAAAGGAGCTGAGCTGAATCATGGTGATATTGTCATGCTCCGCTGCAAAATGCGCCGCATGATAAAGCCTTGCATGGTAGCTCCACTGATTTACAATCTTCAGCGGCTCCTCCTGCACCGGCATATGGTATACCGCATCTTCAGAGATGACAGGCAGTCCGTAGGACTGGATAAGCTCTGGAATGCCGTGGTTTATCTCAGGATCCACGTGATATGGACGGCCAGACAGAAGAACAACCTGCTTTTTCTCCTTCATGGCATCTTCCAGAACCTTTGCACCAAACTGGCGCACATCCTCACGGTAATTTTCCAGCTCCTTGTATGCCGCATCCACAGCTGAAGAAATCTCAGATGTACTGAGATGCTCGTGGCTGCCAAGCTCCTCCATGAGACGCTTCTTCATGCGCTTTGGAGTGTTGATAGGCAGGAAGGGCTGAAGAAAATCAATATTTTTCTCCCGAAGAATATCCATATTTCCACGGATATTTTCCGCATAAGAAGCCACCACCGGACAGTTAAAATGATTGTCCGAAGGATGATGGTCATCAGTCATATTGTATGGGAGACATGGATAGAAAATCTTCGTAATCCCCCGATTTATTAGGTCCATGATGTGTCCATGGGCAAGCTTTGCCGGGTAGCAAAGGGAGTCCGAAGGCACTGTAGCCATTCCGGAGTAATAAACCTCCGCAGAGGACTTTCCAGAAAGCTCTACCCTGTATCCCAGCATGGTAAAAAATGTGAACCAGAAAGGATAATCCTCATACATGTTCAGCACACGGGGAATACCGATAGTCCCACGCTTTGGATGCTCCAATGGACGGTAGAAATCAAATACACGCTTATATTTATAATCATAAATATTAGGAGCCTTGTCCTCTTCCTTCGGCTTCTGTCCGCCGATGCCACGCTCGCAGCGGTTGCCGGTATAATAACGTCCTCCATCCGGGAATTTCTGTGCGGTAATCATGCAGGCATTTCCACAGCCACGGCAGCGGTAGGACTGGGTTTCAACAGTAAATTCAGCCAACTCTTCCTTGGAAAGAAGCTCTGACTTTCCATTTCCACGCTCAAGCGCCAAAATAGCCGCACCATAGGCACCCATAAGTCCGGAAATATCCGGGCGGATTACATTTTTATCCAAAAGCTTCTCCATGGAACGGAGAACAGCATCATTGTAGAAAGTTCCACCCTGAACCACAATATGGTCTCCAAGGGTAGAAACATCCTTTATCTGCATAACCTTAAACAGAGCGTTCTTGATGACAGAAAGCGCAATACCAGCGGAGATATCCCCAACCTCTGCTCCATCCTTCTGCGCCTGCTTAACCTTGGAATTCATGAACACCGTACAGCGAGTACCAAGGTCCACCGGAGCCTGGGAATCAATAGCCTTCTGGGCAAATTCCGCAGCTGTCATTTTAAGACCCTGTGCAAAGTTCTCTATAAATGAACCGCAGCCAGCGGAGCATGCCTCATTCAGGGTAATGCTTCCGATATTGCCGTCCTTTACAAAAAAGCATTTCATATCCTGTCCGCCGATATCCATTACAAAGGTTACTTCGGGACAGAATTCCTCCGCAGCACGGAGATGTGAAAAGGTTTCAACCTCTCCGCCATCAGCGTGAAGAGCTGCCTTTACGATATTTTCACCGTAGCCAGTGGTAAGTGTTCCAGCAATATATGCCTTTTCCGGCAGCTGGTCATAAAGAGACTTAATCTCAGACACAACCGTCTTCAAAGGTGAGCCTTGATTGCTGCCGTAAGAAGTATAAAGAAGCTCCTTCTCACTTCCGATTGCCGCAATCTTTGTGGTGGTGGAGCCAGCATCGATGCCGATGTACACCGGTCCTTCGTAGCTTTTAAGCTCCCCACGCTTGACCTTGTCCTTGTCGTGACGCTCTTTAAACTCACGATACTCGTCATCATTTGCAAAAAGGGTAAAATCCGCCTGACGGGTTTCCTTGCTGGCCTCGCTTTTAGCCTTTTCAATGCTGACCTCAAGCTCCTTACAGTCAATAACCTTTGACTCCTCGGAAAGCGCCGCCCCCAGGGCAACAAAATAGCAGCCCTCGGTAACAGGAACCACATCTTCAGCCTTCAGCTCCAGAGTCTCAATGAAACGCTTCTTAAGCTCAGAAAGGAAATGGAGAGGTCCTCCCAAGAAAGCCACATGTCCGGAAATAGGACGTCCCTGAGCAAGATTGCTTATGGTCTGATTGACCACAGCCTGAAAAACAGAAAGGGCGATATCTGCCTTTTCAACGCCATCATTCATCAATGCCTGAATATCTGTCTTGGCAAACACACCACATCGGGAAGCAATAGTATAAATTTGCTTTCCTTTTGCAGCCAGAGCATTCAGTCCTGGCGCATCCGTAGACAGTAGGGATGCCATATGGTCGATGAATGATCCAGTTCCACCGGCACAAACACCGTTCATGCGCTGCTCAGGAGCGGCGCCGAAATAAGTGATTTTCGCATCCTCTCCCCCCAGCTCAACAACGGTATCGGTCTGTGGAATAAGCTCCTTTACAGCTGATGCACAAGAAATAACCTCCTGCACAAAGGGAAGGCCGATACGCTGTGCCACCCCCATACCTGCTGAGCCTGTAAGAGCAAAAGAGAACTTCTTCTCTCCCACTACCTTTTTTAAATTCGCCAAATTCTCATGCAGAGCTGAATTTATCTCAGAGAAATGGCGTGCATAGTTTTTGTAGACAATCTGCTTTTCCTTATCGAGGACGACAACCTTTATAGTCGTAGAACCGATATCGATGCCTACCTTCAACAGGGAATTCATTATTCACACCACCTAAAAAACATACTTATGTCTAGTATACCTAATGTATTATAACCCAAGTCACAATAAAATGACAATGAAAAAAACTTTCCTATTTAATAGTGCTCAACAGAAAAAAAAGACAGCCACCACCGGCTGCCCTTCGAAGAAATCCTAAAATAGGATATTATTGCTTTTTCATTATGAAGTTTATTATCCGGGCATAGTCCTCAATATAATCAACCTCCGCCCAAAATACTCCGCCTACTCACCACACTCCATGGCTATTCTTTTTCCATAGAAAGCTAT
>CAVAVT010000045.1:0-11527 GCA_963592185.1 bacterium
AGTGCCACGGGGATGACGCTTAGGAGCATAGCGGTTTCAAGTCCGATGTAGTCTCCCAGGGCTGCCACTACAGCGGCTCCGATGCTGCCGATGCCGAAGCACAGGCCCATCATCATGCCGGATGCCACTCCGATGTACTGGGGCATGAGACGGCCGGTCCACACGATGGAGCTTGGCTGGGGCGCCTGCACGAAGAAACCGGCAAAGAACAGGGCAATGGTGCTGAGGATTCCTTCATTTGGGAAGAAGAAAAACAGCAGTGTAGGGAAAATAGTCATGACCAGAGACACAGTCATAAGCCGCTTGTGTCCAAATCTGTCCCCAAGCTCCCCTCCAATGAATCCGCCAATGGCGGAACCCATCAAAAATACCGTAAGCATGGAGCCTGAAACAATGTTTGAAGCTCCATGGGACAGAAGAAGCATAGGCAGGAAGGTGGACACGGACACATGGGTGCAGCAGCGAAGCCCCATGGCGAGGTTCAGCTTTGCCACAGAGGGATTGCTGAAGATTTTCAGTATGCTGGGGGAATTTTCCCTTTCAGTTTTTGCCACACCTGCGGAGGATATTTTGTAGAGCTTTGAAAAATAAAAAATGATTCCAAGAGCCACCGCCGGAAGTGCCATCAGTGGCAGCGCCTCCAGCCCCCAGCGGTCCAGCACAAACATTATGGACACCGGAGCAATTGCCGCCCCAAGATTTCCCCCCACCACGTAGACGGACATTATCCTGCCCATGTTGTTTCCTTCGGACACCTTGCCGAGAAGTGCGCTGCCCACAGGATGCACATAGGCGACAGCCAGCCCCAGCAGTATGCACAAGAGGAAAAGCAGGGATTTTGCCGGAACCAGCCCAGCCATACATATGGAAATTCCAGCCATGGGTATGGCGAGAAGCATCCATCTGGTGCTGTCATGCCTGTCCGTCACATACCCCACAAAGGGCTGCAGAGAGCTTGCCATAAAGGCCAGCACCATAACCAGCATTCCGCACATGGTCAGGGACATGTCCAGTTTTACCATGATAAAAGGCAAAAGAACCGCCAGCGAGCTGTTATAATAATCCACCGTATAATGTCCGGCGCACAAACAAAAAATATTAGTCCTGAAACCCCATCTCAGCATTCAGGCAACATCTCCTTTTTCAATGCATTCAATGTATTAGAGGTCCGCCAACCCTGTCAGCGGACCCCTTTTTTTCAATATTTCCTTGCGTTAAGGCCCTTATATTCCTTGAAAAGCTCCAGACAGGCATCTCTGTCCATCTCGATGAGATAGTCCTTGAAGCCCTCACGGCCCCCGAACATTTCATCAAACTTCTTGTCCCTAAAACCAATCATCTCATTATCCGCAATGGTGCAGCCGTAGTACACCTTGCTGATATTTGCCCACATGCAGGCCGCAAGGCACATGGGGCAAGGCTCCCCGGTGGTGTAAAGCACCGCCCCAGTCAGGTCGAAGCTCTCTATGTTGGCTCCGGCGTTCCTGATGGCGGAAACCTCTCCGTGGCAGGTGGCATCGTTGGTGGCAAGAACCCTGTTGTGTCCAGTGCCGATTATTTTGCCATCCTTCACAATAACTGTGCCGAAGGGTCCGCCCTCCCCATTATGGATTCCCTTTCTAGCCTCGGAGATTGCAAGCTCCATGTAGGGATTTGCCGCATGGTAGTCCCTTGCCGGCTCATCGGAGGAGCCTGCAGCCATGACTCCAGTCACGGGCATCAGGGAAAAAAGTGCAGCAATCATTGCATATTTTTTTAAACTCATATATTTCACGGACACAGCCTTTGGCCTTGACCCAAAAGTCCAGCCCGTTTCACCTCGCTTTTAAAATTTTAACCAAGAACGCTGATGTCCAGCTTTTCAAATCCCTTGAAAAGCTCCTTCAGCTCAGCCAGAATCCTGTTGCAGCCGCCGGGGTTCCTGGACTCAATATTAAGGGGCATATTGGGGTCGTGAAGGGACACACGGATAAGCGCCCACCCCTCTGGGAATACAAAGCGTATACCCTCGTAGGAAGGACTTGCCATCTTCATATTCTTTGCCTCGGCACGGGTCTTAAGTTCACTGAGAACCCCCTCGCCATACTCACGGGGATTTTCAGCCCCGACGATTTTTATGCGGTACTCGCAGCTTTCCGCTGGCTCACCAAGATTTTCAATGAGCTTTTCAATGGGATGTCCGCTGCTGTTTGCCTTTGCTGCAGCAATGAGAAGCTTCACAGCAAGGTAAGCCCCGTCATCAAGGTAGTAATTTTCACTGAGAGCGCCATGTCCGGAGGTCTCAATGGCAAGAGGAGACACAGTGCCGGAGTTGTTCAGGCGGATACATTCGTTGATGACGTTCTTGTATCCACGCATAAAACGGTGATGCTTAAGCCCCAGCCCCTCCAGGAACTCGGTAAGCTCATCGGAGGTTACTGAGTCGGTGACAATGGTGCTGCCGGGGTAGTCCTCCTGGAGAATTGCCGCCATCATGGCGATGAGGGCATTGCGGTTCACCTCACGGCCGCTGCTTAAAACAGCGCTCATGCGGTCCACGTCAGTATCGAAAATAAGGCCCAAATCCGCCTTGTTCTCCACAACAGCTCCGCTGATGGCTGCCATTGCCTTCTCATTTTCGGGATTTGGAATATGGTTGGGGAACATTCCGTCCGGCTCAAGATAAAGGCTTCCCTCTGTATCCGCTCCCAGGGGCTTCAAGACCTTGCTTTCAAAGAATCCGCCGCCGCCGTTTCCGGCATCCACCACAATGTGCATTCCCTTAAGGGGAGTGTCCCCAGCACCAATGGCGCCTCGGATATTTTCCACCAATTTTCCAGCGTAAAGACTGATGATATCGTACTTTTCCACGCCGGAAATATCCGCCTCAGTCTCAGGAGTTTCCACCGCTTCAGTCAAAAGGGACTTCACCTCAGCCTTTTCAAGGCCTCCATCCTTTGTGAAGAACTTCATGCCGTTTCTGTTAAAAGGAAGATGGCTTGCGGTAATCATGATAGAGCCGTCCATGTGAGTCTCGTCATAAACGATGGACATGAACATGGCAGGAGTTGAGGCAAGACCACAGTCCACAGCATGGGCACCGGCTGCAGTGATTGCCTTCAAGGTCTCAGCCTTCAGACTTCCAGCTGAAATTCTGGAATCATGTCCCACAGCAATGCGAAGCTCTGCCGCCGCCTTTCCAAGTTTTTTTGAAAGAAATTTCACGAATCCTCCGGCAATGCGGTTTACCGCCTCCGGCGTAAGGGTTACAGGCTCGTCAGCCACGCCCTCAACAGCTACGCCACGCACATCGCTTCCGTTTTGAAGCTTCATAATATCCTTTTCCTGCAGCATAATTTACCTCCCTGCTATCTCCTTTTTAAAAACAAATTTCTTCAAATATATATACACATTTTCCTATACTTTTCCGAAGCAGATTACTGCTCCAGCGCCAAAAGGCTCTTTGCGGTGAACTGGTCTGTAATCAGCACATTGGCGTAACGCCCCTTCAGAGCCGCATCAATAGTCCGTACCTTTGCCTCTCCGCCAGCAATGAGAATACTGCTTTCCTTTTCACGAAGATCCTTCAGATTGATACCCACTGTGCGGTCGTCCAGCTCCTTGTCGCAGATATTGCCGTCAGCATCGAAAAATCTTGAGCAGATATCACCGATGGCTGTTTTCTGAAGCCGTTCCTTTTCATCAGCCGCCGCATATCCCAGACGGAAGAAAAGGGCGTTGTGCCGTACAGTTCCCACGCTGAAAATGGCTATATTTGCATGTTTTCCAAGTTCCAGCACACGCTTGATGTGCCTGTCCTGGTCCACCATTTCCTTGACCTCCTTAGAGCCGAAGGTTACTGGCAGGGGAAGATACTGGGCAATGGTGGAATAATTTGCGGAAAACTTGTCCAAAATCTCCTTTGCGTAGCTCTCCCACTTGGAATGGGTAACGCCGCCTTCCAGCTGTACAATCTGGGAGCCTTTCAAAACTCTTGGAATCAGGGAACATGCCATGCTGTAGAGGGTGGTTCCCCAGCCCACTCCGATGATATCTCCGTCACGAACGATGCTGTCCAGATACTCCGCAGCCTTAAGTCCCACGTACTTTTTAATTTCGTCCTCGTCATTCAGTGTGGAGGATGCCACCCTTACAGCGCTGAGCCTGTACTTTTCAGCCAGAAGATGTTCCATGTTTGACATGTCTTCCACTGGGTCGAAAATCTGAATCTTCACGTAGCCCTTGTCCTTGGCATACTGCAGCAGCCTTGAAACTGAGGGCCTCGATATCCCCAGTTCCTCTGCGATTCGCTGCTGGCTGTAAGCTGATCTGTAGTACAGCTTGGCCACGTTAATTGACATCCTGTCCTTGTCCCTTTCAATACACATTTTTCCGCCTCCTAAAATCTCCCTAACCTTTATATATACACATTCCCTTGCAATATCCAGACCATAGACTCAATTAATCTAAATTATCATACATTTTACATATGTTCATTATCTAATAAACCAAAGTAAAATACAACTGAAAATGTAATAAAAATGTAAAATGAATTTTATGTTAATCAAATATTCACTCCATCCCTACTGCCGTGTAGGAATTTATGCACCTAGAGGTAGGTATTAATTGTATTGCTTTATTCTACTTTATCTCATTTTTATATTATTGCTTATTTTTTTGAATTTATTTCATTTTCACCTATTTTTCATCAAAATCGCTGAAAACCCTGTAAAATCAAGGGTTTTCTTATTTTTGCAAAATTCATAATACTTTAATATATTAAAATTAAGCGAAAATCCTACCCCTTGTACACCTTGACATTAAAGTGTCAAAAAACTATACTGAAAGCGTGATATTTGATAGTTGTAATTTTTTTACAAACAGGAGGTACTTTCTTATGTCATTGAAAAAATCTTGGAAAAAACGCGCTCTCTCTGTTGGCCTCATGGCTGCAGTAGCAGGTCTTGGAATGCAGGGTTTCGTTGCTCCTCAGCAGGCTGAAGCTAAAGCTGATTACTCCAACGTATTCGACTTTGAGCCTCATCGTGGCGGTCGTGACGCTCGTCCTGAGAACACTCTTTATTCCTACACCTACGCTATCGAGAACGGTGCAACTTCCATCGAGTGCGACATGCAGCTCGCTGGTGATGGCCAGATCGTAATGAGCCATAACCCTGTTCTCAACCCTGAGATTACTCGTGATGCAAATGGTCAGTACATTGCTAAAGACAGCAATTACGATATCCGTAAGATGACTGTTGAAGAGATTCAGAAGTTCGACGTAGCAAAGATGGATCCTTCCACCGACTACTACAAGTACCATGGCTCCAGCCAGGTAACTCCTGAGCACGCTCAGATTCCTACTCTTCGTCAGCTTCTCCAGCTCATTAAGGATTCCGGAAACAAGAACGTATATCTCAACATCGAGACTAAGTCCTATCCTGATCCTGTTCTTGGCGATATCTACAAGAACAACGCTGACCCTGTTAAGTTCGTAAAGGCTTTCAACGAGCTCGTTAAAGAGTTCGACATGGAAGACCGTGTAGTTCTTCAGTCCTTCGACTGGCAGACTCTCGTTATCGAGCATCAGCTGAACCCGAACATTTCCCTGTCCGCTCTCTGGTGCGAGCAGCCTTCTTGGGGCCGTGACTCTGAGTGCCTCCGTGCATTCGAGAAAGAGAAGTCCCCTTGGCTCGGCGGCCTCGACATTAAGGACTTCAAGGGCAACCCTGTAAAGGCAGCTCATTCCATCGGCGCTGACATCATTTCCCCGTACTATCCTGAGGTATTCCAGGATATGGTAACTGAGGCTCATTCCCTCGGCATGAAGGTTGTTCCTTGGACTGTAAACGATCCTAAGGATATGGCTATGATGGTTGACATGGGCGTTGACGGAATCATCTCCGATAAGCCTTGGATTCTCCGTGCATTCCTCGAGAAGCGCGGCATTGCTCTCCGTCCGAAGCATCCGTTCCAGTCCGCTTACCACCTCGACAAGGATCATCAGGATACTCCTGAGAACGCAAAGGTTGCTGGCGGTCTCGACGCTGCATACTAATATCTGTCCTTTATCCAGATATAAATACGATTGCAAAGGTCCGGTCACGATTTGTGACCGGGCTTTTTTATGCCTTTTTTAGGCTTCTTTGCAGGGAAATTTGGAAAAGCCGTAGTATAAAATTATGTGAGGTGATTTTATGGCAGTGGAAATAGAGCGAAAGTTTCTTGTGGATAAAAGCCGCTGGACCCCATCATCAAAGGGGGACAGTATTCGCCAGGGCTACCTTTCAAAGGAGCCTGAGCGAACTATAAGAATCAGAATCCGAAATGACAAGGGTTTCATTACTATAAAGGGAAAAAACGATGAGGAAGGGCTTTCCCGGCTTGAATTCGAGTATGAAATCCCAACACAGGATGCAGAGGCAATGCTGAAGCTCTGTCTAAGACCAGTATTGGAAAAGACCCGGTATGTAGAAAATATTGATGGCCATGTGTGGGAAATCGATGAATTTTACGGGGACAACGAAGGGCTTCTCGTAGCTGAAATAGAGCTTTCCTCGAAGGATGAAGAATTTACCAAGCCCGAGTGGATTCTTGAGGAAGTAACCGGGGATGTGAGATACTACAACTCCTCCCTCCTCTCCAATCCCTACAAACTGTGGAAAAAATAACTTTTCCACAGGAAAAAATCATTTTTATTGGATAAAATAGTTTTTGTGCTGTGGGTATCCACCATCTTATGTGGATATTTGGTATTTTTTACAACAATATGTTGTTTTTGGCAGCGTATCTGTGGAAGATATTGATTTATGCACCGATTTATCCACATTATCCACAGGTATTTTTCCACATCTGTAGATAACTTCTGTTGAAAAGTCGTTTTTTTGCAATAGACAAATGCTTTTTCATAGGGTAATCTATATTCAGGAATATATACTATTCAGATATTTTATGCCTATCAAAGGGGGAAGTTTATGTTTAACGAACAAACACAGAATCCGGAAGCTGCAGTTCCCTCAGCTGAGGTCCAGGTACAGAAGCCAGCAAAAAAAATAAGCCCCAGAAAACGTCTCAGGGCCTATGTCTACAAATACTTCATGCTGTTTCTAGGAGCACTTATCGCCTCCATAGGTTTGGAGATGTTCCTTATTCCAAACAATATCATCGATGGCGGTATCGTAGGTATCTCCATTATGGGACAGGCACTAACAGGTCTTCCCATGGGTATTTTTCTCGTTATCCTGAACATCCCCTTTGTGTACTGGGGCTACAGCCAGATAGGCAAGAATTTTGCAATTGCCACCTTTTTCTCCATCATCTGTCTCTCACTATGGTCAGCCTTCTTTGAGCCAATAGCCCAAGTCACCAACGACAACTTCCTGGCGGCGATTTTCGGCGGTATCATAGACGGTATCGGCGTTGGCCTTATCATAAGGTTCGGCGGCTCGCTGGACGGCACAGAAATCGTGGCTATTATCCTGGATAAGAAGTCAGTTTTCTCCGTAGGTGAAGTGGTAATGTTCATCAACCTCTTCATTTTGAGCAGTGCCGGATTCCTCTTTGGCTGGGACAAGGCAATGTACTCTCTGGTGGCATATTTTGTAATCGCCAAGATGATTGACGTGGTTATCAAGGGTCTTGATGAATCCTATGCTGTTATGATTATTACCAATGAGCACGAGGAGATTGCCTCCGCTCTCATGGACCGCCTTGGAAGAGGCGTGACCCTGCTTCATGGCGAAGGTGGATACACCGGCGATGAGAAAAAAATTCTCTACTCTGTAGTAAACCGTCTCGAGGTAGACAAGCTGAAGGAAATCGTACTGGACAAGGACGACAGGGCATTCGTTACCATCAATCCGGTAAACGATATCATTGGCGGCAGGTTCAACAAGAAGTCAATTCACTAATTCCATGTAATATTTTCACTACTTCTCCGTATAACATGTGAAAAATAATAAGCTAATATATTTTTACGCATAGAAGGAGATGATTAAAATGGCTGTTAAACTTAATGAGAAGGAACTCCAGAGGGTATCCGGAGGCAGCACAGCATCTGAGATTGTACGGAAGGCAAAGGAACAGCAGAAAAACACCACTCACGGCAATTGTATTTTGACTGAAAACGCCAAGGACAATCCCACCAATGCAAACACTGGCGTAATTCATGGAAGCCAGAACAACAACACCATCGATATTTCCTAAAAGTTTTCAAAAAAAATTCCTAACTGTATGTAATATATCAAGAACTCCTCCGTATAAGATACAAAAGATAAAGAAATAACAAAATGAAAATCAACATTTTAGTACTATACAAAAGGAGACGATTAAAATGAAAAACGTACAGAAACTCACCGATAATGAACTCAGGGAAATTGCAGCAGGCGCAGGTGTTATGGATCTCATCAAAAAGTATGGTCCAGAGGTTCTTGATCAGATAATGAAGCTCCTTAACAAGGACGGCTCCTCCTCTTCTTCCTCCGGCGGCACGACAGCCACTCCTAGCACCGTAACCAATGGTCCGACCTTCACCAACAACACCAACAATGGCGGCTTCAACACCAGCGGCAATACTCAGAGCCAGATGGGCAACAACAACGGTAACATCGCTGGAAGCCAGACAATCAACATTGGTGGAGCCAAGAACTAAATCAATAATGACAGACCAGCCATCGGATTTCCCGGTGGCTGTTTTTTTGCAAAAAATTCCTTATGAATATGTAATATAACATGTAATACATCGTATAAAAATTAGAAGATATGCAAACGGCAAATGAATCGTATTTTAAACAAACTAAAGGAGATGTTTAAAATGGCTGATATGAATAAAAAACTCGATGAAATGGAGCTGACCCAGGTAGCTGGCGGCAGCGCGGCATCCGAGCTTATTAAACAGTATGTAAAGGACGCACGAAACAAGCCCTCCACTCCGGATGTTATCGTTGAGGGCGAAACCCAGAAAAATATCACATTTGAACACAACGTCAATAACGGCAAAGTTATTGTAAATGCCAATCATGGCGGTCCAATCTACATTGTCAACAGCAATACCGGCAACATAGGCGGAGATCAGACCTTAAACTACGTAAGCAAAAATAAATAAAAAATATGTAATACATCAGACAATCCAACGTACAAGATACAAAAGATAAAGAAATAACAAAATGAAAATCAACATTTGAACACTATATAGAAGGAGACGACTAAAATGAAGAACGTACAGAAACTTACAGATAATGAACTCAATACAATTGCAGCAGGCGCAGGTGTTATGGATCTCATCAAAAAGTATGGTCCAGAGGTTCTTGATCAGATAATGAAGCTCTTTAACAAGGACGGCTCCTCTTCTTCCTCCGGCGGCACGACAGCCACTCCTAGCACCGTAACCAATGGCCCGACCTTCAACAGCAATGCCAACAATGGCGGCTTCAACACCATCGGCGATACTCAGGGCCAGATTGGCAACAACAACGGCAACATCGCTGGAAACCAGGTAATCTCCATTGGCAAACACAAGAAATAAATCAATGTATAAAAGAGATGCAACGGCAAATAAATCGTATTTTTAAACAAGCTAAGGGGATGTTTAAAATGACTGATATGAAGAAAAAACTCAACGACATGGAACTCAGAGAAATTGCAGCAGGATCAACTGTGGAGGAACTGGTAAAGCGGTATGGACCTGAGATTTTCAAATATATTAATGAAACCATTCAAAATGTAAAGCCCTCCAATACCAATGTTGATGATACGAGATGTCCTACTGTTTTGCTTCCCAAAGAATGCCAAGAGTGACAGACCAGCCGCCGGATTTTCCGGTGGCTTTTTTTTGCCTGGATTAGCCCCCAAAATTCACATATTTTTCATTCACATGATAAATAATAACGTGAATCGCTAATTGCCCCCTGGATATACAGGCGGTATAATAATAGTATGTGTATTTATGTATAGAAGAAGGAATGTTGATTTGGAACAGAGAAAATATACCCCAAGACGTAAGAAAAGACGGAAAATCTGGCCCTGGGTACTGCTCTTCTGCGCATTTGTAGCCGCTGCAGTGGCTGGAGCACTGTTCGCCTCCTCAAGCCTTGTTGACAACAAGCTGACCACCGAAGGAGAGCAGGAAGGAATGCTGGTGGCAAAGGACAAAACCACCGTCATGATAATGGGCGTGGACGAGCGTGACGGCGATGTAGGCCGCTCGGATACCCTGATGGTGGCAACACTGGATCCCAAGAAGCACCAGGCGGCACTTCTCTCCATCCCCCGTGACACCCGTGTGAAAATCAAGGGCTTCGGCTACGACAAGATTAATGCAGCCTACGCCTACGGCGGCAGGAGACTTACCCAGAGCACCGTGGAGAAGTTTTTGGGCGTTCCCATGGAACACTACATCGTCATCAACGTAAAGGCGTTCCAGCGCATTATCGATGCCATAGGAGGCATTGACATCGACGTAGAAAAGCGCATGTACTACGAGGACCCCTGGGACGATGACGGCGGACTTGTGATAGACCTCTATCCCGGACAGCAGCACATGGACGGCAAAACCGCCATTACCTATGTCCGCTACCGTGACGAAGAAGGAGATATCGGACGAATTGCCCGTCAGCAGAAGTTCATGAAGGCTGTTATGGAAAAGGTAACCTCCCCAGCCATTATTCTGGACCTGCCAACCATTATTTCCGAGGTCATAAACTCTGTTGAGACAGACCTTTCCCTCATCCAGCTGATGCAGTTCGCAGGCTCCCTGAAGGAAGCCCAGGCAAACGGACTCAACACAGATATGGTTCCCGGACGTCCCCTGTACATCGACGACATAAGCTACTGGATACCTAATATTGAAAAACTCCGAACCATCCTGGCAAATAATCTGGGCATCACCATGAGCAACAGCGCCCGTACAGCCATGGAACAGGAAACCAGAGAGTATGAAAACTCCATCCCGGCAAATGCCAAGGCGGCTGATGACTCCTCCATAGGCAGCAAAGCCAGCTACGACAAGGCAAAGGCAAAGTCAGAGGCAAAGGACAAGCTGAAGAAGATGAAATCCGCCACCGAGAAAGATTCCTCATCCACCAGCCGTGACAACACCTCCACCAGCAGGGAAAATGCAAAGGATACTGGAACCACCGGCACCAGTGAGAAAGCCTCCGAGAGCATTACTCCAAAAACCTCCAGACCATCCGCCCCATCCCCCACACCTTCCCCGGCGCTAGGTGAACCGGCAAAAACACAATAAGATTTTCAAAAACCGTCTTCACTTTGTGGAGGCGGTTTTTTCTGTGGCGTATTTGTAAAGGCTATGCTTCAGATAAAGGATATCCTGATGAAGTCGGATACTCTGAGGCGTGCGGCTAAAAATAATACCGAAAGTGATTTTGAGCTGTCCTTTAACTCTCAAATTGATGAGGCGCTGATGGATGGACTAAATCAGAATCAGGACTTCTTCGGCCTGCTCCTGGATAATGACGATATTAAGAAGCAGGTGCTGGGGATATTCACCGGCGAAATCTATCGGAAGCTAAGGGAAGAAAACTGAACTGGC
>CAVAVT010000046.1:0-11348 GCA_963592185.1 bacterium
TTTTCCGAAAATTAATAATATACTTGTTATTTTTTATGACTTGTGCCATAATAATAGCTGTAGTGCTTGGTGATTTACCAGGCATTTTTAAATTTAATAAAGTTTGATTGCAAGTTAGTATCACAAAGCAAGTAGCAAGTTTTGATTGAACAAGGGTTTGACCAATAATGTGTGAAGGGTGTGATGCTTTTTGTCGACCATGGACAGCAAGGTAAAAGAGCAGGAACCCATGCCTGAGGGTGTGGCTGCAGCTGGGGATGAATTCCACAGACTGCTTGGAAAGACCATTAGCAGCGTAAGGCGTCAAAGTGTGGCGCATATTACGGATATGCGTCAGAAGCTCCAAAGAGTACCTGTTGTTGAGCTGGTGGAGGAAGTCATAGACGAGGCCATTGACCTTAGAGCTAGTGACATCCACATAGAACCAGACAATGACCGCTCAAGATTACGATTCAGAATCGACGGCAATCTTTACGAAATGCATGAACCACTGCCGTTGGATGTTCATGCTTTTTTTATTTCCCGTTTAAAGGTAATGGCAGGTCTGGATATTGCTGAGCACAGACTTCCTCAGGATGGGCGCTTCAGCCACGCCAGAGGTGTGGAAAGGATAGACGTAAGAATATCCATTTTGCCTCTGCTTACTGGTGAAAAGGCGGTTTTGAGGATTCTGAACTGTCGGGAAAGAATGCTGAAAGTGGATGAGCTGGAGCTTTCAGCGGACAATGCAAGGATTTTTAAAAAGCTGTGTGAGGCTCAAAACGGTCTTAATTTAATTTGCGGCCCAGTAAATTCTGGCAAGACCACCACCATATACGCTGTACTTCAGCAGCTGGATTCAGGCAGGGAAAACATTGTAACGCTTGAGGATCCTGTGGAATATAGAATATCAGGGATAAATCAGCTTCAGGTTAATCCAAAAGCCGACCTTACATTTGCCACGGGTCTTAGGGCGGCTTTGCGGCAGGATGTGGATGTGGTTATGCTTGGAGAAATTAGGGATGAGGAAACCGCTGAAATAGCTGTAAGAGCGTCTCTCACAGGGCATCTGCTGTTTTCAACCCTTCACACAAGGGATACAGTTGGGGCTGTGGTGAGGCTCATGGAGATGGGGATAGCCCCCTATCTTTTGGCTGCAGCAATAAATGGAATTATAGCTCAAAGGCTGGTGAGACGGCTGTGCCCGGAATGCAGGAGGGCTTATCATCCAGAGCCAGATTCCGAAGATGCGGCAATGCTTGGGAATCTTTATGGGGAAAATACTGTTATTTATAAAAGCGAGGGCTGTGAATTTTGCCATGGAACAGGATACTACGGCAGAATCGCCATTCAGGAAATGCTGCTTTTAGATGAAGAAATGCGAAAAGCTATTCAGGAAAGATATGATGGGGATATGCTTAGAAAAATGGCACGTGAAAAGGGGATGCATACCCTGCTGGAGGACGGAATACGAAAGGTACTTTTAGGACTGACCACATTGGATGAAATCTCCGGAGGGGTGTATGGAGAGCAATAAGGAAAGCCTTCAGAGCAGGTTTGATGAAATACTTCAGCAGGCGGTGAATATACATGCCTCAGATATACATATTAATGCATATCAAAAAATTTATTTTCGTAAGGATGGTGAAATGCAATTACAATCCTATAAATGCTTTGATGAAAGTGAAATGAAGGAGTTTTTCCTATTTACCGCCGGAAACACAAGGGAAAAGGCACTTTATAGGGATGGGGCGGTGGATTTTTCCTGGCATCACATGGGGCAAAGATACAGGATTAATATTTTTCTACAGCAGGGAGGGCTGGCCTTGGCCATGAGACTGATTCCAAGGGAGATTCCCAGGCTTACTGATTTAGGATTGGATGAATCTTTGAATCAGTTTTTGAATATGAATCAGGGGCTGGTAATAATCACAGGAAAAACTGGTACAGGGAAAAGTACCACATTGGCTGCTATGCTTCAGGAAATAATGGATAAGGCTCCAAAGCACTTGGTGACTCTGGAGGATCCTATAGAATTTATCTTCAAAAAATCATCAGGGATTATCAGTCAGCGTGAGTACGGCAGGGATTTTTACAGCTTTCCAAAGGCATTGGAACATGCCATGCGTGAAGCTCCCGACGTGATTATGGTAGGTGAAATCCGGGATTCAGATACTTTGATTACAGCCCTCGAGGCGGCGGAAACCGGGCATTTGGTTTTAGGTACACTTCATACCGGAGGGGCGGCACAGGCGGTGGAACGCATGGAGAGTCTAGTGCCTATGGACTCTAGGGAACAGCTCCGGCAGCAGGTTGCCATGTGTCTGCAGGGAGTGGTTTCACAACAGCTTTTGCCTAAAAAAGATGGAGGGAGAGTCTGTGCGGCCGAGGTGCTAAGAGCTACTTCAGCTGTTAGGAATATTATAAGGACCGGAAGATATATTCAGCTTGAATCCCAAATGCTAGCCGGAAGTTCGCAGGGAATGTGCAGAATGGATGAGGCGGTAAAGAGACTGCAGCAGAAGGGAGTGATATAGTGTAATGCCTGTTTATGACTATATTGCCTGGGGCGAAAAAGGAATAATTCAAAAAGGGAGCCTGCTGGCAGCAGATAAGCGTGAGGCGGCAATGCATCTCCAGGAGTCGTCACTTTTGCCTATATCACTAAAAAAACAAAGCCTGCTTGGAGGAATTGCAAGGAAACAGGCTTCTGTCAGCAGGCTGGCACAGTTTTGCAGGCAGATGGAGGTGCTTATTACAGCTGGATTATCTGTAAGGGAGGCGTTGGAGCTGCAGACTGATGCCTATGACGAAACTTGGACACAGGTTGATGAGAGTCTCATGGAGGCTGTTGAATCCGGAAAAACTTTGTCAATGGGGATGGAGGCTGTTCCTGGATATTTTCCTGCCAGGCTGATTTTTGTAATACGTGCAGGGGAAGAAGGAGGATGCCTTGAGAGTGCCTTTAGACAGCTTGCGGATACATTGGAACGGGAGGCTGCCATGAGGGGGAAGCTTAAGACCGCCATGATTTATCCAGCAATCTTGTTGTTCACAGCCATTGGAGCGCTGGTACTCTTCATGTTTACAGTACTGCCAACCTTTTCAGGAATGTATAGAAGCCTTAATATTGAGCTTCCGGCAATCACACGTTTTCTGATGGATGTGGCAGATAATTTTTTCATGTATGGGTCAGTGGCTTTGATTATATGCATGGCTGTTATTCTGATGGGAACCATATTTTATAAATCAGACTACGGACGATATCATACCGACTGTATTTTGGCAGGACTCCCATTTTTTGGCAACTTAATAATATCTGTGGAGTATATGTGCGGACTGTATACATTTTGTGCATTGCTGGAATCTGGTATTGTAGTGGACCGGGCGGCAAAAATGTCGGCTGAAACCATTCAGAACAAGTATTTAAGAGCACAGATGAAAAAACTTTCCGAGCTTATCCATCATGGCTGCAGCTTTGGCAAGGCATGTGGAATGGTCAAGGGGATTCCAGCAAATTTGCAAGGCTTTGTTACAGCTGGGGAATCCTCAGGGGAACTCTCAATGATGCTAAGGCTTTTGTCCGAAGATTTTAGACAAAGAGCCTGTGAAATGACAAAGAAAATGGAGGTGATGCTGGAGCCTGCTATGGTACTTATTTTGGGGATTATAACCGGAGCAATTGTATTATCCATGCTTTATCCGATGTTTTCATTGCTGAACAAATTTTAGACTTTTTAAGGAGGAAGAAAAATGTTTAAGCTTTTGAATGAGGAAAAAGGATTTTCACTACTGGAGCTAATTGTGTATGTGTCAATTGTGGGAGTATTGATGGCGGTAGCTGTGCCAAAATATGAATATGCTATCGCAATGTCAAATACCGCAAGAATTCAGTCAGACTTAAACAGCCTGGATATGGCTATAGCAATGTATAGTGCCCGGAATAATGGAACTCGTCCCACTGATATACAAAAGCATTTAGGGACCTATATTGCCAATATAGACAAGGTCCGTCCTCCAGAGGGAAAATGCATTATTGCCGGAAATGAGGCAGACATTCCAGCGGCGGAGTACTCAATAGATACAGAGGGCCGTGCTGTGTGTGGAACCAGTTCTGCAGCTGATTTTGGAAACAATGGCTGATGAACGCTATGAACAAGATTCTATATAGAGAGCATTTAAAATGTGATTTAGACCTGATAAAAGGTCTGACTGTGCCGCTTCTTTTAATGAGTACAGCAGGAATCACTGCCGCAGTTCCTGTCTTAGATATTGATAGCAGCAGGGAAGGAATAGCTTATTTTGACATTGTAATGGGGGTTCTTATCATAGGGATTCTTTCCTTTGATACACTGACCGACATGAGGTACATGCTCATATTTAACAAGGCTAATCTCTTGCTTGGATGTCTTGGAGCTATTGATGCAGCCGTAAAAATTATATGGAAAAACCTAACCTTTATTGCTGTATATGACCTTATTTTGGGGGCTTTTATTGGAGGAGGAGTATTGCTTATTATCCGCATTATCAGCAGGGGCGGAATTGGAGCTGGTGATGTGAAACTCATGACAGCAGGAGGGATATGCCTTGGAGCAGATGGAGCGGCAATTGCTCTTGAAATAGCCTTTCTTGCTGGGGCTGTTTTTGGGATTTTATACATACTCTATAGAAAAGGCATGGGCAGAACGGGGGATATTGGAAGAATTTATATTCCCTTTGGACCTTTTGTGGCCTTTGGAATCTATTGCTGTTATTTTTACGGCAGCTATATTATGGATGTTTACAGGAGTATGGTATATGGATGAACGGGGAACAGCTCTTATTGAACTAGTGGTTGTGGCAGCGATGATAAGCATATTGGTTGGTGGGCTGCGTCCTGTACTCAGCTTTTTAAATAATCAGAGGCTGGATCAGGAGGCTGTGGAAATGTTGAATGTCCTCCGGCTCACTAGAGAGGTATCCATGTGCATAAAAAAGAGTGAGAGCAGCGGACAGGGGTCTGGATTTGAATTAAAGAAAAATGAATATTCTCTTTGGGTAGGGAAGAAGCTTTATGTCCGGCATAGTGCACCAGACGGAATAACTTACGGTCCATTTCAGTATCAGAAAACACAGAATTTGTTCAATGCTTATGGGGAAGCTGTATCAAACGGATTTGATATTTATGAAGGAGGAGAAAAGCGGTCGATAAAGATTGACCGGGCTGGGCGAATCAGGATAGAAAGGTAAATGCCATGCATTCAGATGAAATGGGATTTATGCAGCTTGAGGTATTGCTGGGAGGTTTGATTTTGGCCATAGCCGCTTCAGGCCTGATGTGTATAGGATTAACGGAGCGAGCAAGGACGGAATCTATTGGAGAGCTGACAGCTAGTATGATAGCCCAGGAACAGATCTCCAGGATAGGTGATAATCTGGAGAGTTATATAGGTCAGAGGGAAATTCCTTGGCTTGGTAATGCTTCAAGGTTGCAGCAAAATGGAAAAAATTTTCAAATTCAAACAACAATGAGTCCTGCAGCAATTAATCCAGAGAGCAGCGGCAATGGAGTTGAAATCTTGGAAGCTGTAGTGTATGTAAGCTGGCAGAATCAAGGGGCGGAAAAATCTAACGGGGAAAGGGTCTGGAGGCGGTATTTTAGTGTGGAGCATGAACCTGTGCAGAATTGATGTAATGCAAAAATTGAAGGCCCCTTCCAGTGATGATGAGGGCCAGCAGGGCGTGATTTTGCTGGAGCTTTTAACAAGTATTCCTACAATTGCTGGAATACTTTGTTCCGCTGTTATATTTATGGCATTGGTTCTAAAGCTGTATTACACGGCACTGGGGGGCTGGGAACTGATGGAACAAATGAGGTATACAGCTCAGATATTGTCCGAGGATATAACCTCAGCAGATGAAATATGGGTTTCATCAAAAGGGGTTAGTTCTCCCTATATTTATGTTTCAGGCACCAATAGCAATGGGACAAAACGAAGTGTGCAGTACAAATGGAGGGCAAAAAGCAGCAGCAAGGAGTCAGTGATACTGCGTGATGGCCAGCCCATTGCTGGTGACAACAGGATAGGCTCTGTGGAACTTACTGAGTTCAAGGTGCATAAAGAACCAGAGGGAAATGGTTTGGTATACATTTATGTTTCAGGTATTAATCGTGCTGATTCAGAGACCATGGTGGTGGAAACGATGGTGAAAAGCAATGGTACTATTTATGTTCGGTAGAAATGACGAGAATGGAGCGGCACTTTTTGCTGCGATTATTGCCGCAGCTGTTTCTCTGACCATGATTCTTAGCCTGTATTGCAATGTTATGTACGAAATGAAAACCATGTCCGTGTGGCGTATCGGAAGACTTATGAGATATGATGCTGAGGGTGGTCTGGCTGTGGCTCTTAACAAAATAGAATTGGGGGATGTTAAGCTGGAGGAAATTTCAGCCTCGACGACTATTGTAAAAATACCTGGAAATAATGTTTCGGAATCTGTCAGCGTAAGTATAGCCCCTAAGGGCAATGGGAAATATCAGCTTCATTCATTAGCTGTATGCGATGAGGATAAGGCTGGAGATTTTCCAAAAAGCAGGTACATTGATGCCTTAATCATTAGAGACGAAAATGGAAAAATAAAAATTATATGGGGTGGTTAAGGGTGGAACAGATTGAGGTAATAAAAAATGTATTAGATAAGTATATGAAACAGAGGAAAAAATATATTTTTGGAATCTATGATGCGGAGGATAGGATTTTTTACAGCATACTACAACGTGAAAATTCTGGGTATCGTGTGGCAATGGTGGGCTGCTACATTCTTGAAGAGCTGGAAACTCTGACAGATGGGTTGGGGAAAATACGGCTGGAGGCTCTCAAACAGGGAATTACAGAGGACAAGATATGCGTTACCCTTCCACAAAGCAGATTTTTTTCATATGAAAAAAGCTTTCCAGATATTGCTAAAGATGAGGTTCAACGTATGATTGGATGGCATGCTGAGGCAAATGTGCCATTTGATGCAGGAACATATAGGATGGCATATGAGGAAGAAGGGGCAGATGAGGAGGGTATCCAGTATAAGATTTATGCTGTGGAGGAATCGGAGATTGAATGGTGGATGGGTGTGTGCTGTGATGCAGAATGCTATGCCTCAGAGTTTGCCGCAGAGGATGAGGGAACTCTCAAGAAAATTCCGGATAGGGAAAATGAATACCTCTATACTCCGGGAGATGTAACCCTCCATATAGATGAAGAACAATTTTCTGAGCTGCATTTGGGGTGTTTGTCCGGGGCTTTAAATTATGCGGAACATAGGGGAATTTTATTTTTAGCTGGAATTGAGGAAAAATGCCCTTTTCTTATGAAAAAAACTGTGGCTGCCATGCTTTGCGGCTTAATGCTGGCGGTTTATATGGGGATTTACGCCTATGATTGTTTCAGGCTGCAGAATTTGGATGAGGAGCTTAGGTCAAATTCCAGGCGTGAAGTACTGGTGGAGGATTTGCTGAATGGCAAGGCAATGGCGGATGATTTGGAGGCTGATATAAATAAGAGGAGGGGCATTATTAAGAAACTGGCAGATGACAGGATTCCAATGAGGGCTATTCTTGCGGAAATGGGAACTGCACCTGTGGAGAGAGCGTGGTTTACTGACATGCGGTTCAGTGAGGATAGCAAGAGTATTATATTGAATGGCCGTGCAGAGGATTATGGAAAGTTATCCGAGATGATTAATGGGCTAAAAAAAATACCAAAGGGTCACTTTAATAATGTGGAAATCGGGAAAATTGAAGTTAAAAATGGGGAGACTGTTTTTGAGCTAAAAGTCAACATTTAATATGCTGTTATGGAGAGAGTGTATGGGAAATTTTTTGAATAAAGGAGAATTAAAACACAGGATAAAAATATTTTTGACGAAGTATTATTCTAATATTACTGGAAAAAATATTGCTGGCAGCTATGGCAGGGTAAATATATACCTTAGAGCTGTCATATTAGTGATGTTCATAGCATCGGCCACAGGGCTTTTTGTGTATGGACATAGTGAAAATAAAATACAGGAAAAATTATTGCAGGAACAGCTGAACCAGAAAATTGCAAATATAAAAAAAGCAAATGCTTTTATGGAGGAGCATCCTCAGCATGACAGCTATATAAGACAGCTTGCGGTAAAGAGTACATCATTGAAAAAAATAATTCCTGAAGGTCAGGACGGAGATGAGAGCCTGCTGAGCGAAATTCAAGCTATGGCGGATACAGCAGGCGTATCTCTACGGGGAGTTGTACCTGGAGAAGCTGTAAATGCTGGTGAATGCGGATATGTTCCCATTACACTGGAGGTATCCTGCAATTACTTTACTTTGATGAATTTTTTAGAGAGGCTGGAGGCTGTTGAAGAAATAAAACCTAGAAGGCTTATGTCCGTGAAAAATAGCTCTTTAACCTGCAAGAATGGAAGGCTAATGGGAAAACTTACAATCCAGGCATATTTTCAAAAAAATGCGTAATATACTGTTTCATGCATAGATTGCTTGATTTATGTGATGTCATAGCATAAACTAGAAAATAAGCTATAAGCACAATAGAAAATTGTGCGTAATAAATGAGGTGCAGAAATGGGAAATTTACGCTTTATGACAGCTGGGGAATCACATGGACAATGCCTGACAGCTATTTTGGAAGGAATACCAGCTGGATTAAAAATTGATATTGATGAAATAAATAAAGATATGGCCCGGAGACAGCAGGGCTATGGCCGTGGCGGACGCATGAAAATCGAAACGGACAAGGCTGAAATCCTGTCGGGAGTACGCTTTGGTGAAACTATGGGAGATCCTGTGACCCTTCGGGTTACAAACCGTGACTGGCAGAATTGGACCGATAGAATGTCCGTTATGGGAGAGCCCTTTGGAGATGCTGTAACTGCAGCACGTCCTGGACATGCAGACCTCACAGGTGTCAGAAAATATAACCGGACAGATATCAGGGACATTTTGGAGAGATCCAGTGCCAGAGAGACTGCAGCAAGGGTTGCTGTGGGAGCTTTTTGCAAGCAGTTTTTAAAGGCCTGCGGCATGGAGGTCGTTTCCCATGTAACTGAAATTGGCGGCGTGGCTGTAGATATGGATGCCATAGACCGTTCTTACATTGGAACAGGGAACTCAGAGCTTAACTGCTATGACCCTGCAGCTGAAGAAAAAATGAAGGAAAGAATTCGTTCTGCAAAGGCTGAGGGAGATACCCTTGGAGGAATTTTCGAGGTTATAGTCAGAAATGTTCCTGTAGGTCTTGGTACGCATATTCAGTGGGATCAGAGATTGGATGCGAAACTGGCAGCTGCAATGATGTCAATACAGGCAATCAAAGGCGTTGAAATTGGAGCTGGTTTTGAATACGCACATATTCCTGGAAGCAAGGCACATGATGAAATGTTCTATGATGAAGATGGGAAGGTTATCCGTAAGACAAATCGTGCCGGCGGAATAGAAGGCGGTATGTCCAATGGAGAAGAAATTGTTGTAAAAGCTGTTATGAAGCCTATTCCTACCTTGATGAAGCCACTGCATTCTGTGGATGTTCAGAGTCATGAGGAAGTGCTGGCAAACAAGGAGCGCAGCGATGTGTGTGCTGTTTCTGCAGCTTCTGTTGTTGGAGAAGCCATGGCAGCATTTGTTGTTGCCCAGGCTGTGATTGATAAGTTTGGCGGAGATGCAATGGTGGATGTAGAGGCATTTATCAAGAGCTATAACGAGAGACTTCTGGAGTGCTGAGTATGAAAAATATAGTATTAATAGGCTTCATGGGTACTGGAAAAACCAGTACAGGAAAGATACTGGCCTCAAAGCTTGGCTGCGCCTTTGTGGATATGGACCAAGTCATTGAGGAAAAGAACGGCATGGCCATCAGTGATATGTTTGCGCAGCATGGAGAAGCATATTTCCGTCAAAAGGAAAAGGAATTAGTTGCTGAGCTTGCAGGCAAAAAGAATTTGGTTATATCCACTGGAGGCGGCACAGTAAAGGACCCAGACAATATTGCAAAATTTCGTGAAACCGGAAGTCTGATTGCATTATCAGCAAGTGTAGATGCCATTTTAGAGCGTACTGGCAGACGGGGGACCAGACCTGTATTGGATAGTGCAGACCAAGGGGACCGTCGGAAGGCTATTGAAGAACTGTTGGAGTCAAGAAAGGGAATGTATTCCAAGGCTGACTTTACCGTGGATACCAGCGAGCTTGCCCCCATGCAGGTTGCTGATAAAATAATCAGCCATTTAAAGAAGGAGGGAGCTTTGCGTGCGTAAGGTCAGAGTTGGGCTTGGAGAAAAAAGTTATGATATATTTATCAGCACGGACAGCCAGGAACTGGATAATGCTCTGGAGCAGTTTGCTGCAAATAAAGGTTATTCACGCAAGGTTCTGCTGATTGATGACTCTAATACAGCTCCGTTATATGGAGATAGAGTGCAAGGCCTTTTGAAAAAGGCTGGTCTTGACCCGGTGGAGTATACAATTCCGGCAGGTGAAAGCTCAAAGTCCTTTGAGCTGGCCGAGAAAATATATACTGTTGCAATAGAGCATGGCCTTGATAGAAAATCAGCTGTATTTGCCCTTGGTGGCGGAGTTGTAGGAGATTTGGCTGGATTTATAGCTGCTACATACATGCGTGGAATCGGTTTTGTCCAGATTCCTACTAGCTTGTTAGCTCAGGTGGATTCCAGCGTTGGCGGCAAGGTTGCTGTCAACCACAGCCTTGGAAAGAACCTTATAGGGGCTTTTTATCAGCCTCAGGCGGTGTTCATGGACGTAAACATGCTGGAGTCTTTGCCAAAGAGGGAAATTTCCACCGGACTGGGTGAAATTGTAAAATATGGAATTATTTTTGATAAAGACTTTTTTGAGTTTTTAGAGTCACATAAAAAAGATGCCATGGAGCTTGAGCAGGAGACAACTGTACACATGATTGCAAGGTCCTGCGAAATAAAGGCTGAGGTTGTATCAAAGGATGAGAAGGAATCAGGACTCCGGGCAATTTTGAATTTTGGCCACACTCTGGCACATTCCATTGAAAAGAACACCGGATATACTGTCTATAATCATGGTGAGGCTGTGGGTATCGGCATGGTGGGGGCGGCTTATATAAGCCGTGCGCTGGGACGTATTTCTCAGGCTGAATATGATAGAGCTGTGAAACTTATTGGAGAAATGGGGCTTCCGCTTAAGGCTGAGGGCTGTGATGGAGAGGCTCTTTACCAGGCAATATTCCACGACAAAAAGACCATTAATGGTCATGTAAACTGGGTATTGATGGATGAAATAGGCAAGGTATCTGTCACTTCACAGGTACCGGAAGATATTGTTAAAAAAGCCATTGATAGTATAA
>CAVAVT010000047.1:0-11224 GCA_963592185.1 bacterium
CCCACTTGCTGGTAGCTGTTTCAAAATCTATAGCCACATAGTTCATCATTGGGAGCACTCATCCTTGGATATCCATTTTCAGCCTTCACGCTTTTTCTTCAAATACTCATCAATTGCTGCAGCTGCCTTTTTTCCAGCTCCCATTGCCAGAATAACTGTAGCTGCGCCGGTGACAATATCTCCTCCGGCAAATACGCCTTCCTTGGAGGTCTGTCCTGTCTCCTCATCTGCGGCAATGTTGCCGCGGCGGTTTGTCTCAAGTCCCGGTGTGGTGGAAGCCACAATGGGGTTGGGGCCTGTGCCGATGGAGATTATTACGGTGTCCACATCCAGATTAAACTCGGAGCCTTCCACTGGAACGGGACGGCGGCGTCCGGAGTCATCCGGCTCTCCAAGCTCCATTCTAATGCAGCGGATTTCCTTTACCCAGCCATTGTCGTCTCCGATGATTTCCACCGGGTTGTTCAAAAGGCGGAAGTCGATGCCCTCCTCCTTTGCATGGTGAACCTCCTCAAGACGTGCCGGAAGCTCCTCCTCGCTGCGGCGGTATACGATGTATACCTTATCTGCTCCTAGACGGAGGGCTGTACGGGCTGCATCCATTGCAACATTTCCGCCGCCTACTACAGCTACCTTCTTGCCGATGTGGATTGGTGTCATATGGTTGGGGAAATCGTAAGCCTTCATGAGATTGCAGCGTGTAAGGAACTCATTGGCAGAGTATACGCCGCTGAGGTTCTCTCCGGGGATTCCCATGAATCTAGGAAGTCCTGCGCCGGTGCCGATGAATACAGCCTGAAAACCCTCTTCCTCCATTAGCTCATCAATGGTGAAGAGACGGCCGGCAACAGCATCGCACTGGATTTCTACCCCAAGCTTCTTCAGATTGTCGATTTCTTTTTTTACGATTTTTTCCTTGGGGAGACGGAACTCAGGGATGCCGTAGGACAATACGCCGCCAGCGGTGTGGAGTGCCTCGAAAATTGTTACCCTGTAGCCAGCCTTTGCCAAGTCTCCTGCGGCGGTAAGTCCTGCAGGGCCAGCGCCGATAATGGCTACCTTCTGGGCATCAGCCGCATACTCTATGGGCTGTATCTCCTCGTTCTTTTCCATGGCACGGTCTGCAGCAAAGCGTTCAAGACGGCCTATGGCAACGGATTCTCCACGCTTTCCAAGGAGGCAGTACTTCTCGCACTGGCTTTCCTGAGGACATACACGTCCGCATACCGCTGGAAGGGAGCTGGATTCCTTTATGATGGAGATTGCTCCGTCAAAATCCCTTTCCTTCATTTTGGAAATGAATCCCGGAATATTTATTTCCACCGGGCATCCCTTGCGGCACTGGGGAACTTTGCAGTTCAGGCAGCGTTCTGCCTCAGCCACAGCGGTATCCTCATCATATCCCAGGGCTACCTCGTCAAAATTATGAGCACGGACCTTCGGGTCCTGCTCCGGCATTTTATGCTTTTCAAGTGACAGTGCCATGATTATTTACCCCCCAAGCCGATACGGCATATATGATCCTTTGCCTCTGCTTCCTGCTCACGATACATGCGGCCACGGGACATAAGGCTTGCAAAATCCACAAGATGTCCGTCAAACTCCGGGCCGTCAACACAGGCGAACTTAATTTCGTCCCCTACCTGTACACGGCAGCCGCCGCACATGCCTGTACCGTCAATCATAATGGGGTTCAGGCTGACAATGGTCTTGATTCCCAAAGGCCTTGTAGCCTCAACAACGCTGCGCATCATGATGCCGGGGCCTATGGCTGTTACCTGATCGATTTTCTCCCCTCTGTCCACAAGGGTTTGGAGAGCTGTTGTTACAAAACCTTTTATTCCGCAGGAGCCGTCATCGGTGGTGATGATTACCTCATCGCTGATGGCACGCATCTTATCCTCAAAAATAAGGATGTCCTTGTTCTTTGCTCCCATAATGGAAATAACCTTGTTGCCAGCTTGTTTCATGGCACGGGCGATAGGATACACCGGCGCAACGCCGATGCCGCCGCCGATGCAGACCACAGTTCCCATGTCTCCGGAGATTTCCGAAGGCTGACCCAAAGGTCCTACAAAGTCCGGTATGGTGTCTCCCACTTCCTTCTGGGAAAGAAGCTGGGTGGATGCGCCAATGGCTGCAAAAATCAATGTGATGGAGCCAGCCTCCACATCGAAATCCGCAATGGTAAGGGGGATTCGCTCCCCTTCCTCATTGACCCTCAGAATGATGAACTGTCCCGGCTTTGCTTTTTTTGCCACACGGGGAGCCTCTATATCCATATGGAAAATTCCAGGGGATAGCTCCGCCTTTTTCAGTATCTTGAACATGTCTAAACTCTCCTTTATTTAACCTAATTGCCCAATACACCAGTTAAATATTCAGCCAGATTTGTCTTTATCGGCATGAGATACATATTGCCGCCCTTTTCCTGTATGTGTCCCCAGACTCTCTTGGAGAACTCAATGCTCCATTCCAGTGTGGGAGCAAAATCCTTGGGGAAAATTACGTTGTTTTTCAGCTCCCAATAGCTCTGGGACCGCGCTGAAAGCACCGGGGACACGCCCCAGTACACCTCTGTGCCCTGAAGGGCATCCTCGTACATTTCAAGGAAACGCATGTCAAAGAATGGCTGGGTGAAAAATCCTGCCGCTCCTGCCTGAAGCTTGCGCTGCACCTTGTAAAGTTCCTGCCTCATGCTGCCACGGTACTGGTCCAGCCCGGCGTACACAGTAACCTCCGGCATTTCCTCACGGAACTTTCTTATAACATCTGTGGATTCTGTGGGATATACCACATGGCTCATGTCCTGGGGAGGATCTCCCTCGATGACCAAAACCTCCTTGATGGCATGGGCACGAAGCTCATCCTTCATGGCAAGGGGCTTGTCCAAATTTACGTCCATGGCACGGATATGGGGCATTACAGCCTTGTAGTAGTCCTTTGCGATGGCTGCGCCCTGCCAGCTGCGGATTTCATATCTTAAGAGATCTGGAATGTTGATAAGGCTGACGGAGGATATGCTGTCCTTCACCAGCTGCAGCTCCTGTGCCAGGGTTTCTTCTGTACGTGGAACCAGCTCCACGGCGATTCTATTCATTGATGCGACTCCTTAAATTTCGTTGCTGCACTATACGATGTTTAGTGCATTATTTAGATTTTAGAACAATCCTGTGATTTTTCCGTCAGCGGTAATGTCCATGTTCTCTGCTGCCGGCTTCTTGGGAAGTCCAGGCATGGTGAGGATGTTGCCGGTGAGTGCCACGATGAAGCCTGCACCTGCGGAGATTCTCAGCTCACGTACAGTGATGCGGAATCCCTCTGGACGGCCAAGCTTTGCGGCATCATCAGACAGGGAATACTGGGTCTTTGCCATGCAGACGGGCATTTTGTCCAGCCCCAGAGCCTCAATCTCAGCCAGCTGTTTCTTTGCCGGAGCTGTAAAGTCCACGCCATCAGCGCCGTAGATTTCCTTGGCAATGGCTTCAATCTTTGCCGGGATGCTTTCATTCACATCATAAATGAACTTGAAGTCGGATTTCTTGTTCATTGCTTCTTCTACCTTTGCAGCCAGTGCAAGTCCGCCTTCGCCGCCCTTTGCCCATACCTCGGACAGGGCAACCTCAGCACCAAGCTCGTTGCACTTTGCCTCTACAAAGTCCAGCTCTTCCTTGGTGTCTGTTGGGAATGCATTGATTGCCACAACTGTGGGAAGACCAAATTTATGGATATTTTCTATATGCTTGGTAAGGTTTGCAATACCCTTTTCCAGAGCCTCCATGTCAACTTTGGTAAGCTCCTGCTTGGAAAGTCCGCCATGCATCTTCAATGCACGGACTGTCGCTACGATAACAACAGCATCGGGATGGATTCCAGCAAAGCGGCACTTGATATCAAGGAACTTTTCAGCGCCAAGGTCTGCGCCGAAGCCAGCCTCGGTGATGGCATAATCAGCAAATTTCAGGGCATACTTTGTTGCCATTACGCTGTTGCAGCCATGGGCGATGTTTGCAAAGGGACCGCCGTGGATAAATGCCGGGGTTCCCTCAAGGGTCTGTACCAGATTCGGCTTGATTGCATCCTTAAAGAGCAGGGTAAGCGCTCCGGTAACATTCAGCTCATCTGCACGGACAGCACGGCCGTCACGGGTGTATGCCACAATGATTTCTCCAAGACGCTTTTTCATATCCTCAAGACCGTCAGCCAGACAGAGAATTGCCATCATCTCAGAGGCAACGGTGATGTCAAAGCCAGTCTCACGGGGAACGCCATGTGCCTTGCCGCCAAGACCTATAACCACGTTTCTCAAAGCTCTGTCGTTCAGGTCCAGCACACGCTTCCAAACTACACGGCGCACGTCAATATCCAGTGCATTGCCCTGCTGAATGTGGTTGTCCAGAACTGCTGCCAGAAGGTTGTGGGCTGTGGTGATGGCATGGAAGTCACCGGTGAAGTGAAGGTTGATATCCTCCATTGGAACCACCTGTGCATATCCGCCGCCTGCAGCTCCGCCCTTCATGCCAAAGCATGGTCCAAGGGATGGCTCACGAAGTGCCACAATGGTTTTCTTGCCCTGCTTGTGGAAAGCATCCGCAAGACCGACACTGGTGGTGGTTTTGCCCTCTCCTGCAGGGGTAGGGTTGATGGCTGTTACAAGTATCAGCTTTCCGTCCGGCTGGTCCTTGACACGGTTCCAGGCCTCCTGGCTGATTTTTGCCTTATACTTTCCATAAAGCTCCAGCTCATCCTCGCTGATTCCGATTTTCTCAGCGATTTCACGAATGTGGCGCATTTCTGCTTCCTGTGCAATTTCAACGTCAGTTTTCATTAATAGCCCTCCGCCTTTCATAATACAGTCAAGAACCAAATATTATCCACGCAGCTGCATTTCACATGCATCTACGGTGTTCTGCATAAGCATGGCAATGGTGAGAAGTCCCACGCCGCCGGGAACAGGGGTGATGGCTCCAGCCACTTCCTGTACGCCTTCAAAATCCACATCCCCCACCAGCTTCTTGGGGGCTATGCGGTTGATTCCCACGTCTATTACTGTGGCTCCCGGCTTTACCATGTCCTTGGTAACGAAGCCCGGACGGCCTACAGCAGCCACAAGGATGTCCGCATTGCTGCAGATTTCCTTAAGATTCTTGGTATGGGAATGACACACGGTAACGGTGGCATTTTTGCTTAAAAGAAGATGAAGCATGGGCTTGCCTACAATGTTGCTGCGGCCGATAACCACAGCGTTTGCCCCGTCTATCTCTATGCCGGCCATTTCCAGCATTTTGAGACAGCCATGGGGAGTGCAGGGCACCAACGCTTCCTGTCCAGTAACCAGTCTGCCTACGTTGATTGGGTGGAATCCGTCCACATCCTTCAGGGGATTAATGCGGTCCAGCACCAATTTTTCATAGGGTCTTAATGCCTTTGGCAGAGGAAGCTGTACAAGGATTCCATGAATGTCGTTTCTTCCATTCAGCTCGTCAATTTTTGCAATAAGCTCGTCCTTGGTGGTTTCCTCCGGCATTTCCACGGTTTCGGAATAAAGTCCCAGAGCCTCGCAGCCCTTCTGCTTATTTCTTACATATACCTTGGATGCTGGGTCCTCTCCCACAATTATAACCGCCAGTCCCGGGGTAACTCCGTGCTTTTCACGGAGGGCATCCGCCTTTTCCTTTGCCTCAGCCTTAATGCGGTCGGCAAATTCTTTGCCAGCTAACAATCTTGCTGCCAATATGTTCACTCCAATCAAAATTCAATGTGCTTAAGCTCTGAAATTTTTCAGAACTGCAGACTGATTACAGTAAAAATAAACATCGCTATTGAAACAATGCCGTTTCTCATAAAGTATACCTGGGTGAGCCTGGAAAAATCCTGTGCTGACACGATGCTGTGCTGATACACCAGCACGCAGGATGCCACAGCAACCCCAGCAAAGTATGGCCAGGAAAGCTCCAAAAGCATTCCCACAGCTATGAATAAAAGTATGCATATGACATGGGAAAATCTTGCTACTTTTAAAGCTCCAGCAGCTCCGCAAAGGGTTGCCATGGAGTGAAGGCCGTGCGCCTTGTCAAATTCCTCGTCCTGAGAGCCGTAAACCACGTCAAAGGCCCCAATCCAAAGGCCCACCGCCCCGGCAAGAAGCACCATGGGAAGAGTTATCTCTCCGCTTACCGCAATCCATCCCCCAGCCGGTGCCATGGCGATGGCTATTCCCAGCACGTAATGGCAGAAGGGGGTCACCCTTTTCATATAGGGATAAATCACAAAGGGTATTGCCGCAATGGGAAGGAGATATATGCATATGGGCTGAAGCTGAAGCACCGCAAATATGAATATCAGAAAGCTGATTCCTATGAGAAGCTTCACCTCCCAGGGCTTTACCTCCCCTGTTACCATTGGACGCTTGGTGAATCTTGGATGAACCTTGTCGTATTTCAGGTCGATAAGGTTGTCCAGCCCCAATGCCGCCGAACGTGCCGCCACCATGGTAACGGTTATCCATAAAAGGTCGTGCCAGGAGGGCATGGCCTTTCCTGCAAGAAATGCCCCCGTATATGCAAAGGGCAGGGCAAACACGGAATGATGCAGGGCAATATTGTTTACATGTGCGCTAAGCTTACTCAAGTCCAAGATCCTTCCACTTTTTATCTACCTGTGCCTTGATGTCATCGCTCATATTGATTTCATCAGGCCATTCTCTGGTGTGGCCCTCTTCCGGCCAGGTCTTTGTGGCATCGATTCCCACCTTTGTACCCCATTTTGCCATAGGGGAGGAATGATCCAGCACATCCAGAGGACCTTCTGTCATGAGGAAGTCCTGCTTGGCATCGATGTTGTTGAACACTCGCCACCATACTTCCTTCATGTCCTGAACATTTACATGGGCATCCACCACAATAATCATTTTGGTGAACATCATCTGACCCATACCCCAGATTGCATTCATGACCTTTTTTGCATGTTGAGGGTAGGATTTCTTGATGGAAACCACAACGCAGTCGTGGAAAACTCCCTCTAAAGGCATATTGATGTCCACGATTTCCGGAAGCATCTGCTGAAGAAGCGGCAGGAATATGCGCTCCGTAGCCTTTGCAATGTAGCAGTCCTCCATGGGGGGCTTGCCAACGATTGTTGCGGAGTAAATAGGATTTTTTCTGTGGGTGATACAGGTAATGTGGAATACAGGATAATCATCAGCCAGTGAGTAGTATCCGGTATGGTCGCCAAAGGGACCTTCACGGCGGACTTCATCGGTGTTCACATATCCCTCCAGCACGTATTCACTGTATGCCGGAACCTCCACATCCACAGTGACGCATTTAACCATTTCCACAGACTTATGGCGAAGGAATCCTGCGAAAACCATTTCGTCAATATCCCTTGGCAGGGGAGCTGTTGCCGCATAGGTGAGGACTGGATCTGTTCCGATTGCCACAGCCACTTCTATGCGCTTTGCCCCCTCCGCCGCACTGTCACGGAAGTTCTCTGCGCCGTTTTTATGAATATGCCAGTGCATACCTGTGGTTTTGCTGTCGTATTTCTGGAGACGATACATTCCCACATTGCGCTTTCCGGTTTTCGGGTTCTTGGTGAAAACCAGCGGCAATGTAACAAATGGTCCGCCATCATCCGGCCAGCATTTCAGAATAGGAATCTCATCCAGTGAAGGATTGTCCTTTTCGATAACTTCCTGACAGGGAGCATTTTTTACATATTTAGGGAAATTAATTGCCTTTTTTGCCATGGGGATAATGGATACCAGGTCCATTTTTCTGGAAACGGAAATATAGGGAAGCCTCAGAATCTGGCGAAGCTCATCTCCCACGTCGTCCAGCTTTTCCACTCCAAGTGCCATTGCCATGCGCTCGTAGCTGCCAAAGGCGTTCATGAGCACGGGAACATCGTATCCCTTTACATTTTCAAAAAGCAGGGCTACGTTCTTGTCCCCCTCCATTTTTGAAACACGGTCTGTGATTTCGGTAATTTCAAGTTCGCAATCCACCTCTGTCTTAATGCGCTTTAACAGTCCGCGCTCTTCAAGCAGGGCAATGAATTCTCTTAAATCCTTAAAAGCCAATGTTGATTCTCCTTTTATGTAGAGCCCTTATTTTCTAAGGACGAAACGAACGATTATAATGCTGGCTTCATACAGCAGGAACATTGGTATTGCTATCATTGACTGGGAAAATACATCCGGGGTAGGCGATATTACAGCACCGATTACAAATGCAGCAAAAATCACTATCTTCCTGTATTTTCTCAAAAGAGCTGAGGACACGAAGCCCAGCTTTGCCAAAATAACGATTACCAATGGAAGCTCGAAAATGACTCCGAAGGGCAGTACAAAGGCTATTACGAAGCTGATGTACTTGTCTATGGAGAACATGGGGGCCAGGTCTTCGTTGCCAAAGCCCATGAAGAACTTTATTCCGGCTGGCAGAACGAAGAGGAATGAAAAGGTTATTCCGCCAAAGAACAGCAGCACCGATGAGGGCAGCACTATTCCCATGACCCTTCGTTCGTGTTTGGTTAGGGCTGGCAGCAGGAATTTCCATCCCTGATAAAAGACTATTGGCACCGCCAGTAAAAATCCTGCGAATATGCAGACCTTCAGGTATACGAAAAATGCTTCTGCTGGCTGCATGTAGTACAGCTTTCCTGCCGGTTTCATGAGATGGTGCATAATTTCGTCAAGGAAGAAATATGCAACACCTGTGCCAAGGGTTATGGACAGTATCATGCGGATAAGGCGTTTTCTAAGCTCTGTCAGGTGGTCCACCAGTGACATGTTGCCCTCGGCGATGTTCTGAGCCTCGATTTCAGCCTTTTCTTCCGCTGAAAGTTCCTCCGGCTTTTCAGTCATTGGCTCAAATTCCGGCTCCGCTGGCTCAGAAGCCTCTTCCTTGGAAACAGCTGAAGCTTCATCTGACACAGCGGATTCATTTGTATCAGCTGTTTCCTCTTCCGCAAGAATTTCCGGCTCAGTCTCCTCATTATTCTTGGCTTCCTGGGATTCTGCACCTTTCAGCTTTTCAGCCTCCTGAAGCTTTCTTTCCTCAGCCTCCTGCTTCACCTCTGCTTCAAGACTTTCAAGCCTTGCCCAGCGTTCCTCCGGGGACTCTTCCTGTGCTCCCTCCATAGAAGCCGGGTCCTCTGCAACGGATGTTTCAATCGGCTCAGCTGGTTCTGCTGTTTCAGCTCCATCCACGGTTGTCTCAGCCTCTGATATTTGCTCCTCTTCGGAGGGGCTCTCTGCAGCATTTATTGCGGTGACAGTATTTTTTAAGCCCTCGTCCATATATTCATCTGGAAAGCCCACAATGGCATTTTCCATTGAAAAGCCTGTGGCAGCCTCATTGGGCGAAGCTGCCGCAATCTGGGCAAATCCAGTTTTTGAATCTGAATTGTTCAGTAATTCCTCTTTACTCATCCCTGCTGCTTTGTCTCCTTCTTCTCCTCAGCACCGGGAGTTATATTTTTTATTTCCTTAACCGGCTGGGTCAGCTCCTGTTCAGCTTCCTTGAAGTCATGAACACTTTTTCCCAATGCACGTCCAATACTGGGCAGCTTTCCAGGCCCGAATACCACCAGTCCGATAATTAAAACAAGAACAAGCTCCGGTACTCCTATTCCAAACATAGTGACATCCTCCTAAGATTTACAAAATTTTTACTTTTTCAAAACATAACATTCTAAGGTATATTATAACCCCAATACAGCCTTTTTACCATCATAATCAATATTAAAAAAATAGGGCGTCCACCATATTTTAAACTTATGGTGAATGCCCCACATACACAGCCTAGCCAACAGGCTTAAGCCTGCTTGTCATCCTTCTTCGGAGGAAGGATTTCAGTCTCCTTGGACTGCTGTACAGGCTTTTCCTTGCTGTCCTCGGAAAGATTGTTTGTTGCCTGCTTGAACTCGTTAAGGCTCTTGCCTACAGCCTTGCCGATTTCTGGAAGCTTTCCAGGACCGAATACAACCAAGCCAATTATCAGGATAAGTATAAGCTCAGGTACACCTATTCCAAACATACAATAACCTCCAATATTTTTCGTTTAATTTATTAATTACAAACTGTATAGACTTATGTATTGATTATATCAAAAAATTACTATTGTTTCAAAAATCAATAATCACGTTTTCCGATAAAATCTGCTGCCTCAATGAAGGACTTGCGGACATCCTTGTCTATTGACTCCGGAAGTACATTTTTTGCGGTATCCAGGAACTCCTGAACCTTTGCTCTGGCAAACTCAGGACCATCTGAAGCCCTTACAATGTCCAGCGCCCGTGCCACATCCTCATCAGTCATATTAGGATTTGTAACTATTGCCTCCAGCTCATCCCTGTCCGGACTTACTTCCAAGGCTCTAATCACCGGCAGGGTTACAATGCCCTGTCTGATGTCGTTGCCAGCTGGTTTTCCTATGGTTTTGGAATCGCTCTGTATGTCCAGCAAATCATCCTTTATCTGGAAAGCCATTCCAATGGAGTATCCATAGGTTCTCATTGCCTCCACCACCTCCGGCGGACACTTGGAAACCAAGGCTCCCATCTCGCAGCACGCCGCCAGGAAATTAGCGGTTTTGTTGGCAATGCGGACATAGTATGCTTCAATATCCTTTGACGCCTTGTAGGTTGACCTGTTCTGATTTATCTCTCCGGCGCTAAGGTCGCAGATAATGTCCGCCAGAAGCTTTGACACCCTGTCTCCATAGCCCTGTCCTGCCAGAAAGCCAAAGGCACGGGAAAGCATGTAGTCGCCGCTGAGGACAGCCATCTGGTTGCCCCATTTTACATTTGCTGTAGGCTTGCCACGGCGGGTTCCTGCATTGTCCACCACATCATCGTGTACCAGTGATGCGGTGTGTATCATCTCTATTGCCACAGCCAGGGGCATTACATAGTCCCTGTCAAACTTGCCGCAGCGGCAGGTAAGGAAAAACAGTGCCGGGCGAAGCCTTTTTCCCCCTGACTGTACCAGATATGAGCCTATTTCCGTTACAAGCTCCACTGGAGATTTGATGGTGGCAAGGAGTTCCTTTTCCAACGCATCTAAATCCCTTTGGACAAGAAAAAACATCTTGTTCATTTTCCGTAACAAAACAATCACCTACAAATATATTTTGATAAAAATTTTTTCGTAAATACACGCCTTAATGCTTAATTTTACTACATATGATGTATTTTAGCAATTAGACACTTGGCATAT
>CAVAVT010000048.1:0-11158 GCA_963592185.1 bacterium
GGAGGCGAGCTAATATCTCCCTCCTCGTTGAAACGCAATGTGGAATGTTTTTCCTATGGAAAAACTTGAACAATGGCGTTATAATTAATCAACAGACACACATACCCTTGCAAGATAGATTTACATCTTTTTTGCAGGGGTTATTTTTTTAGGAGGGAAGCATAATGAAGGACTTTTTAAAAGAAATACGCTTTATTTATGAAACTCTCATGCTGCTGATTTTTCCACCAGCCTGTCCAAACTGCGGCAGCTATGTGGAGGAACGGGGACGATGGTGCCGGGGCTGTCTTGAGAAGCTAATCAAGGCAAGGAGGCTGCCGATAGCTCCTAAAAGTGCCAGGATTATCACGGGAGGTGTATGGGCATTGGGAATATATGAAGGAACATTGAAAAAAATTATAAAGGCTCTAAAATATCACGGCAGCAGAAAATATCTGCCATGGATGCATTCATTTGTCATTGAGGCCGTTCCCAGGGAGCTTTTTGATGCAGATTTTATCATCCCGGTTCCCCTTCATCCTAAAAAACATAAAAAGCGAGGTTTTAATCAGGTGGAGGAGATATTTAGGAACCCCATGCTGAGGCTAATGCCCAATGCCAGCTGGATTGAGCCTTTGGAAAGAGTCCGTGAGACTCGTCCCCAATATGGACTTTCAGCGAAGGAGCGAAGGGAAAATATCCATGGAGCTTTTGCGGTAAAGAAAGATTTTCACGTCAGCCTCAAAGGGAAGAAAATCCTGCTTTTAGATGATATATTTACTACGGGAATCACGGTGGAGGCCTGCGGTGAAGCCTTGAAAAAGCAAGGGGCGGAGCGCATAGGAGTTCTTGTTTTTGCCAGCGGCCGGAAATAGATAGGAAGTAAGAAAATTGTCCTTTAAAGCCTGGAAATGTTATAATAATAATAAATAACAGTCGGGAGAGATGGAAATGGCTATGGGAAATATAAAAAACTGCCCCCGTTGCGGCAAGCTTTATGTTGAAGTGGGGCAAAAAATGTGCCATGTCTGCTATGAAAAGGAGCTGGCGGATGAAAAAATTGTTGCGGATTTCGTCCGTGAACATCGCAAGGCCACACTGAAGGAAATCGTTGAAGGAACCGGTGTCAGCGAGAAGGTGGTCATCCGTATGATAAAGCAGGGCAGATTCATTGAGAGCGGAATAGAGATAGCATATCCCTGCGAATCCTGCGGCAAGCCAATAACTTCTGGAAAGCTGTGCAAAAAATGCAGCGAGAACATAAGAAAGGAATTAAGCAAGTTCCAGGTTCCAAAAGGTAGGGTGAATCCTTTCGCACCTAGAGATCATGCCCATGGAATGTATACAACCCCCAAAGATGACAAGAAACGTTAAAAAGCATAATTTATTGAAAAGCAGGATTTAAGATACCTGCTTTTTTTTTCGATACAATACACAGATGAATATTTGAAGGTGGTGAAAACTATGATAATCAACAACGTAAGTCAGTCCGGCGTGGCAAGCCTCTATACCTCACAGCAGCCCTCTGCACGGAAAAATTTGTCCAACAGCAGCTATGCAGGATCTGATGAAATTGTCCTCTCCTCACAGGCACAGAGCTTTGGTGCTTCATTAGCTGCACTTCGGGAGTCTTCCGGGGAAATCAGACAGGACAAGGTTGATTTCTACAGAAATGCCATAGCGTCAGGTACCTATTCAGTGGATTCTAATGCGCTGGCTGAAAAGATTCTTGACACCAGATATTGATGGGAGGCTGTTCTATGTGGCATGAGCTTGCAGATGTACTGAATAAAATCAATACACTGTATGGACATTTGCTGGACTGCAGCAACAGGAAACATAAGGCATTGGTATGTGTCGATTTTAAGACTCTGGAAAAAGTTCTGGATGAGGAACAGCGCCTCACCAAGGCAATAGAGACCTTGGAGGGTCAGCGCAGGCAGGTTTTAAAGAAACTGGCGGAATCCAGAAGGGATATTAATGAAAATACCCGTATGGAGCAATTGTTCAGCCTTATACCGGACAACGGCATTAGAGAAAGCATGAAACAGCTTCATAAAGCGCTGAATGATGTAATCCGCAAGGTGCAGGACAGCGAGGAAGCCAATGGGATTTTGGTCAGCGGCGCACTTTCAGCGGTAAATTTCAAGCTTAATCAACTGGGAGGAAGCCGTGTGGAACCAGCCTATGGAGGGAATGGCAAAGAAGTCGTTTCCCATGATAGAAATTTTGATTTTAAGGCATAATAGATTTTCATTAGTATCATAAGCTTTAATGGACGGGAATGAAGAATGCTAAGAGAAATCATTGAGGTATTGCGCCAGCAATATGTAATCTGCAACAGACTAGGAGAGCTTGCGGACCTTCAGAAGGAGCACCTGATGAAGGGGGAAGCCAAAGGCTCCGCAGCGGTATCAGAGCAGATTGAGAGACTGCTTCCCCAGCTGGGAAAAGCGGAAAAGGCGAAGGAAGCCATACTGGCACAGGCCGCGAGTAAGGATGTTGCGGCTCTATTGGAGAAACAGCCTTCCTCCAGGGAAAGGGAAATGGCTGTATTGCTTCTTGACAAGCTTCAGGAGAAGCTGGGAGAGCTGCAGAAAAAATCAGCACAAAACGACATACTGCTCAAGAAAAACATGAGATTTGTGGATTTCAGCGTAAATGTTATGACACAGAAAAGTGCGGATACAACCTACGCTGCCACAGGAACTCAGGGAACGGATCCTGTTTTGGGCATGAAGATGTTTGATGCTGACGTATAGCATAAAATTTAGGATGGTGAAACTATATGGCAGTACGATCCACATTCTCGGGTCTGAATACAATGGTATCCGGTATTAATGCAAACCGCCTGTCACTGGATACAGTAGGAAACAACATAACAAATGCAGGTACAGAGGGATATTCCCGTCAGACTGTAAATCTTGCCGCCACCAGAGGGCAGGTATCATCCTCCGTATATGGAGATATAATTATAGGAACAGGTACAGACAGTACCTCTATAACCCGTGCCAGAGATATTTACGCTGACAGACAGTTTTGGCGTGAAAATTCTACAGAAAACTATTACACCACCAGACAGACGGACTACGACAAGCTGGAGGCAGTGTTCAACGATTCTTCAGATACAGGAATATCCAAGGCACTTCAGGCATTTTATTCCGCCTGGGTGGACCTTTCCTCCAATGCCAGTACCTACAGCAACCGTGTAACAGTTGTGGAGGCAGGAAATGCCCTTTCTGACAAACTTCAGACTGGAGCAAAGACATTGCAGGACCAGATTACCGCAAACTATCAGGATTTGTCTGATTCCGTTACAAAGATTAATGACCTTACAAGTCAGATAGTAAACATCAACAAGAATATAATGCTTTATGAGGCAAATGGTGCCAGTGCAAACGACCTTAGGGACCAGAGGGACCTTCTTGCTGATGAGCTGGCAAAGTACACCAATCTCAGCATTAGCGAGGACAGTTCTACAGGAATGTACACCATCGTATCTAATGGTATTACCCTGGTAAATGGACAGCATTCCCTTACCTTGAAAATGTCTGACCCAATCACCAATACAAAGTACGGTGTCAGCGATTTTAACGTGGAAATTGCTGAATCAGGAATATCCTTTCATGCCAGCAATGGAATATTAAAGGCTACAGAGGACAATATTGCCGAGGACAAGGCGTATATTGACAAACTGGCAAATATTGCAGCCTTCCTGCTTACTGACTTGAATGCGCAGCATCGTCAGGGTGCCGGTATTGATGACAATACCACCACAGGTATTAATTTTTTTGGAGACAGTAATACCGCCTATACTTGGAATGCAACGACACAAAGCGTAGGAAACCTTTACGGAATCAACATTCTGAATGAATTGGAAATTAATACGGAAATAAGTTCCGATGTGAATAAGGTGGCAGCAAGGTCCTATGAGGTGAATGCCGACACGGGAGCTACAGAGCTGAACGGCACAGGCGACGGCAGCAATGCTGTAGCCATAAGCAATCTATTCAATATGGCACAGAGTGCGGCAGACACTTCTATAAGAGCCATCGGAACCTCATCTCTGAACAGCTACTACAATGCAGCCATGTCAAAGCTGGGCAGCGATGCAGCTGCAATTGATACCAGTGAGGAGGCACAGTCCTCGGTTATGACACAGATAGAAAACTGGCGAGCATCCACCTCCGGCGTAAACTGGAATGAGGAACTGAGCAATATGATTATGTTCCAGCAGGGTTACAGCGCCTGCTCAAGATGTCTCACCACAATGGATGAGATGCTTGACAAGCTCATTAACAGTACCGGAACCGTTGGAAGATAATTTTTCCAATAAATACTGCATTGCAGAAATGAAAGGCAGGAGAAGAGATGCGCATATCAAGTACGCAGATGGTCAGCAACTACCTGAAGCAGCTTAACAATTCATACAACAATCAGACAAAGCTAATGGAACAGAGCGATGGCAGCAAGCTTCACCGTCCCTCAGATGATTCCGTAGGCTATTCAAAATATCTTCGCTATCAGATTTCTGATAACGAAAACAGCCAGTATCAGTCCAATGTAAAGACAGCAATTTCATGGATGGAAAATTCAGATTCAGCCATGATAAACATGAAGGACATATTGACCACCATCAACGGCAAGGCACAGGCGGCAGCCAATGAGACAAATACCACCAGCGACCTTCAGTCCATTGCAAAGGAGGTATATGCAGAGCTGCAGGAACTGGTTTCTCTGGGAAACACCCAGGTTGGAGACCGATACCTGTTTGCCGGACAGTCCGATACCACAGAGCCATTTACCCTTTCCACCACAAAGGTTCAGAGAGGAGAGACATATACACTTTCCGAAAAGCAGTCCGGATTTTTTAGCGATGCGGACACCAGCGGCAGCCTTACACAGCTTTTGAAGCTGGATGGAAGTGACGGCTCCAGCTATTATCTGAACACAACCAATGGCAATGTATACACCGAGGATTTTGTGAAAACTGGATATGCGGACAAGATTTCCGCAGGGCAGACCACCGTGGCTGATGGTGACAAGGTAGGAACTATAACCTTTGGCTCAGTTTCCACCTACTTCGAGAACACTGGCAAAATAAATTCCACTGGTGAAGGTACACGCTTTTCTATAAATGTGGATGGAACAGATGTGGACCTCACCTTTGCCACAGTTGAGCAGCAGATTGTATCCTATGAAGGGGATTTCAAATACATATCCATGGTGAAGCAGAACGGCTCCGTGGACCCCACGGCGGATACAGTCAATGCCACCGGCAAGGACCTTTTCGGCACAGATATATTCGATGATGCAAACTCAGGCAATACCGCCTCAGGAAGTGCGGCACTGAATAATCTGCTTGCCATGTATGAAAAGCTCGATACCGGGGATAACCACTGGATGGGAGAGCAGGGAGTAACCATTGCTTCCCAGGCTCACTCCATAGTGATAAACGCTGAAACAAAGATGGCGGCCCGTCAGAATGTTTATAGCGAAGTAAGCAGTATGCTTACCACCCAGTCGGAGACCATAACCTCCGACATAAATGACGTAAGCGGCACGGATATTGCCGAGCTTGCTGTGAAGCTGATGGAGGCGCAGACCATATACAATCTGTCGCTTTCCGTGGGAGGAAGGATACTTCCCTCATCGTTGGCTGATTATCTGTCCTAAGGATAGGACAGGCTCTCTTCCCTTATTTTTTAATTAAAAATCTCAAGGGGAGACGAAGCAGCAAAGGAATTTCCCAAGGGAAGGGGGAATACAGGGATGTTACGGTTAAACATACGGCATACAGATACAAGGATTGGTATACACACGCAGCTTTCAACGCTGTCGGCCCATTCAAAGCCAGCCCAGCTCCATACGGATGTGGAGCCGGCACGGTCCGGTATCGGTATTACCCAGGCAACAATAGAGATAAATTCGTACCCCAGCCGTCATTCCTACGGATACACCACCATGGGAGATTTCACAAGGGAACGTGGACAGAAGGGGCTGTCGGATATCAGATCCTCTACCGCAAAACATGCGCAGGAAACATGGGATGTCATAGATAATGGAGCCAGAAAGGGCGATTATCAGGCATCCCGGGCGGATTCCAGATTTTGGTCCAATGTTTCCAGACAGAGATATATTGAAGTGCAGGCAATACCGGATCCAGAGATTACGGTTCATCCATCGGAATTAATAGGACAGCCCTACCTGGGGAAAAATCAGATATCTATAGATGCTGATTCTCTGGCGGAGGTTGCCTACAATCCGGGAAATGTTGAAACCTACATTAAGCAGAAGGGCATGATACGTATGTGGACCACCGAAGGCAAATATGACATATATGCTTAATTGGAGGAGACAACATGAGACAAATCGAAACCACACGTTTCGGAACAATCAGCGAAGAAGATTTTCCCATTATAAAATTTGAAGGAGGCCTGCCGGGCTTTGAGTCTGAATGTGAATTTGTGATGCTGCCGGTGCCGGGAAGCGAGGATACCCCCTACATGTTCCTGCAGTCCTGCAGCACGCCGGATCTGGCTTTCCTTATGACCAACCCATTTGTTTTTTTCCCGGATTATGAATTCAGTCTTGAGGATGAGGTTCAGGATGAGCTGGGAATCAAAAATCGTGAGGATTTCGTGATTTTTACCCTGATAACCATTCCAAACGGCGAAATCAGCAAAATGACCGCAAATCTTATGGCGCCCCTTGTTGTCAGCTTTACCACCAGAAAGGCAAAGCAGATTATCTTGGAAAAGAGCCGTTACAGCACAAAGCATGAGTTATTCTCCAATGCTGGCGCAAAGGAGGAAAAATAATGCTGGTACTGACAAGAAAGCCCAAGCAGCAGATAATCATTGGCGACGATATTGTGGTTAATGTGGTAGAAGTTCAAGGAGATAATGTGAGAATTGCCATTGAGGCTCCGAAAAATGTAAAAATTTACAGAGGAGAAATCTACCAGGCAATTCAGGAAGAAAACAAAAACGCAGCAATGCAGACGGGACCCCTTGATTTAAGCGGAGCAATCCCGAAAAAATAAATTAATTTGCCCAAATGGCGGCAGCTTTTGTGCGGTATCTGCATTACCGCATGTGTCAGGGATATGACGCAGTTTTACAATCTATGGAGGGATAAAAATGTTAGGCAAGATTCAGGATCAGGTATCTGCAGCGATTGTTATCGGTGCGGCAAATTCTTCCAGTTCGGCATCTGAAGGTACAGCCAGTGCGGCTCCAGCAGAGAGTGTGTATGAACAGGCTTCTGTGCAGGGATTTTCTCAGACTGACACAGCTTCAAAGACAGCCGGGTTGAAGGCAGCCGAGAAGCAGAACTCAGAGGACAGCAAGGACAAGAAGCTGGATGAAAATTCCGTCAGCCTTATGACCGAAGAGCTGAATGAGCTTATGAATAAAATCAACTGTGATTTGGAATTCCATTACAATAAAGAGGTCAATATGATGTCTGTCAAGATGATTGACAAGCGGACACAGGATGTCATTAAGGAATTTCCACCTGAGGAAATGATTGAAAACATGATGAAAGCCAGGGACTGGCTGGGCGCATTCCTTGATAAAAATGCATAACCCAAAAGAGGAGGATACCCAATGGGCACAAGCGGCATATATGGTCTCAGCGGCTCCGGCATAGATGTTGAATCTATGGTCAAGGTCGGCATGATGACCAAGCAGAACCAGTACGACAAGCTGTATAAAAGCGAAGTTAAAAAGACCTGGGAAATGGAGGCATATAACAGCCTTTACTCAGATTTAAGTACATTTACCTACACCACCATGTCCAGCTACAAAATGCAGTCAAAGATGAATGCAATGCTGGCATCCAGTTCCAACACCAATGCGGCAACAGCCACAGCAAACGGTGCGGCATCCAGTATGCAGCACACCATACAGGTAAAGAGCATGGCATCCAATGCCTATGTCATTACCAACGATGATGGCATTAAGCGCAGAGATGGTGCAAGCCAGACCAGCATATATCTCACAGATATCATCGATACCTCTAGCTGGGATGAAAACAGCTCCATCAGCATTGATGTAAGCGATGGAACAACCACCGAAACCCTGACCCTTACTTATGCAGATGTGGTGGAAAGCAAGCAGACTTTGAATGACTTGTACACAGCCATAAATAATCTTGGGCTTAATATTTCAGCTGTATACGATTCCACCAACGATGCATTTTCTATTTACAGCAACACCGGCGGAGCAGACAATAAGATTTCCCTTACAGCAAACAACGATTCTTCTACAGAACTTCTGAATGCATTGAATCTGGCTTCAGTTGTGTCCAGCGAGGAAACTGATGCTTCTACAGGGGAAACCGTCACAACTACAAAGCTGGTGAACTTGGATTCCTTTGAAACCAGCAAGGAACAGTCTGTGGCAGGTGTTGACGGCGTGGCTGTAATTGATGGTAAGACCTATACGACTTCCACCAACAAGATTACAGCATCCAATGTAACCTACACCCTGACTGGCAAGGGAACCTCAACTATATCAGTAAGCCAGGACACAGATTCCATCATTGAATCTGTAAAGCAGTTCGTGGAAGATTACAACAAGATGATTGACCAGCTGAACGACCTTTACTACGAAACAAAGTATTCAGATTACGAGCCGCTGACCTCTTCACAGCAGTCAAGTATGACAGAGGATCAGATTGCAAAGTGGAACGAAAAGGCAAAATCCGGCCTGCTCCGCCACAGCACCTATGTGGGAAATATCAGGGATGCCCTGAGAACAGCTCTGTCTACCCAGGTGGACAGCGTAAACAGCTCCTACAACTCCGCATATGCCATCGGCATATCCAGCTCCACTGACATGGGACATATATCCCTTGATGAGGACAAGCTGAAGGCAGCTTTGGCAGCGGATCCGGACTGTGTATATCAGATTTTCGGCTCCCAGGATGCTGACGATGATTACGGCAATACTGGTATTGCGAACCGCATCTATGACAAATGCATTGCAGGAATGAAATCCATCAAGGAATATGCCGGAGATACCGGAGAAGCAACAGCATCCAGCACCCTCGGCTCCTATATTTTGGATTTGCAGCAAAAAATGTCTGATTTCAAGACCATCATGGATGCATATGAGACTAAGCTTTATTCCAAGTATGATGCTATGGAGACAGCCATACAGAAGCTTATTTCCCAGTCCAACTACGTTACCAGCAGCTGATAGTTAGGGCTGTATAATTTCAGGAGGCATATATATGGTAAATTCAGCCGCTGAAGCCTACAAGAGACAGCAGATTATGACCGCAACGCCTGAGGCGCTGACACTGATGCTCTACAATGGCTGCTTAAAATTTATGACAGAGGGGATGGAAGCCATTCAGAAAAAGGATTATGAACAGGCAAATATTTCCCTTCAGAAAGCGCAGAATATTATTAGGGAATTCCGTGTTACCTTGAAAATGGAATACGAGATTTCCCACCAGCTTCTGCCCCTTTACAACTATGTTTATGACAGGTTGGTTGAGGGGAATATTAAAAGCGATGTGAAGCTTGTGGAGGAAGCAAAGACAATTATTTCCGAGCTTCGGGATGCCTGGGCGCAGGCAATGAAAAAGGCCCGGCAGGAGAAGGCACAGGCGATGCAGGGATGAAAAATGATGCAAAAAGCCTTTGGGAAAAGTACTTGATGCTTACCCGTGAGCTTAAAAAATTCATCGACAATGAAAGCATTGATACCTTTTTGGACCTGACGGAGCAGAGAGGTACAATAGTAGACCGTCTTAAGGAGCTTTCCAGAGCAGGGCAGGATGACTTCCGGGGAACAGAGGAATTTCAGGCTCTGGTGAATGAGATAAAACCCTTGGATATGCAGATTATTTACAAGGCACGCACCTGGCTGAACAAGTCAAAGCGTAGAAATGCCGCAGTAAAATCCTATGATGTGGCTGGCTTTACCCCTGTGGGGCATATAGTCAACCGCAAATATTGATAAATGAAAATTGGTCTAAATTGACTTTGCCATGAATTAATATTTTTTTATTATTTTATGGCAAATAATACTTAAGATTATCCAAATTGCTTCGATAATCTTTGTGTAAGGCGAAATTAGGGAAGATTCCAGGAATCCTTCGGAAGCTAGCACCCGGAGGTATGGGACACGACAGGCTAGCGGTCGCAGCCGCCTGGGGGCTTCACTATTAGCAAAGTTAATAATAGGCAGGGATGCCTGTTAAATAAAACCTATATCAGGGAGGAAAATAATTATGGCAATGGTAGTTAAAAACAACATGTCCGCAATCAGCACACTCAACACTCTGAACAAGAATTCCAATTCCTTGTCCAAGAGCCTGCAGAAGGTATCTTCCGGAATGAAGATTAACAGCGCTGCAGATGATGCTTCCGGCTATGCAATTTCCGAGCGTATGCGTGTACAGATCCGTTCCTTGGATCAGGACAACAGCAACACTCAGAACGGCAGCAGCATGATGAAGGTTGCTGAAGGTGCTGTAAGCTCCACCGTTGAGATTCTGAAGACTCTCAAGGAGAAGGTAATCAACGCAGCCAACGACACCAACACTGACGCTGACCGCCAGACCATCCAGAAGGAATTGGATCAGTCCATCGACCAGATTGATGATAACGCAAATGTTACCTACAACGGCAAGTATCTCGTAGATGGTTCCCACAGCAGCCAGACTACAGCAACCACTACAGCTCTTACAAATGAGTCCTTGAGCACAGATACGGCGGCTGGGTCTCTTCTTACTGAGCTTAAGACCCGTACTGGTGAGTCACTGCACCTTTCCGGTACAGATAATATTACTATCTCCTATGTAAAGGGTGGAGAAACTTACACCACAACTTTTGCTGCACAAGACATTACCTTGGAAAGCATGCTTACACAGAAAGCTTATAATGGTAAAGATGCGATTGATAGTGTGTTCACCATTACTGTCGATACTCTAATTGGAGTTGATGGCAATGGTAATGAGGTGCACACAGCAACCAATCAGACAGCTGTTACACTTACCGCTGATGCAGCAGGTATTGATAATCAGATTTCCGGCTTCACCATTAGTGTAACTGATAACACTGGCAAGACCAATAAGTCTGCAAATGCTGTTCTCGATGCTTTCACTGAGTCCATTGCAGCTCGTAATGAATCCCAGGACAACAGCCTTGTTTTCCAGGTTG
>CAVAVT010000049.1:0-10889 GCA_963592185.1 bacterium
TATAATTCGCCAATAAACACCAATTTATCTATAAAATTTTCTTGCCACAATGTTGGTGGATATGATACACTAAGTGGGTATGTGGACGGTCCTCTGGATGAATCAAAAGATTTGACACGAACGTCTAATTAAGGAGGAAATACAAAAATGAACATTATCCAGGCTTTGGAGCAGGAACAGCTCCGCAATGACATCCCGGCATTCGCTCCCGGTGACACTGTACGTGTACACGTGAAGGTTGTCGAGGGTAGCCGTGAGCGTATCCAGGTGTTCGAAGGCTTCGTACTCAGCCGTTCTGGTTCCGGCATTCGTGAGACTTTCACTGTTCGCCGTGTATCCTACGGTGTAGGTATCGAGCGTACTTTCCCGGTACATTCTCCTCGTATCGCAAAGATCGAGCTTATGCGCCGTGGTATCGTTCGTCGTGCAAAGCTTTATTACATGCGCAGCCGTACAGGTAAGGCAGCCCGTATCAGAGAGAAGCGCTGATTGGGTTAAGGGGAGGGGACTGGAAGCAGTCCCTTTTTTCTTTATTTACAGGAGGTTTTTGTATGAGTTCATTGGGGGAGGAAATTAAGGACTGGGTCATATCTATATTGATAGCTGTAGTTCTTGCATTCTTTATCCGATCTTTTATAGTTGAACTTTACTTGGTGGATGGTCCGTCTATGAGACCTACTCTGCAAAGTGAGGAACGACTGGTAGTAAATAAATTTATTTATCATTTCCGTGCGCCGGAGCGTGGAGAGATATTGGTATTCCGTTATCCTAAGGATCCAAGCCGTGATTTTATAAAGAGAGTCATTGCGGTTCCTGGAGATACTATTGAGATTAATGACGGTCGTGTATACGTCAACGGACAGCTGCAGAATGAAAACTACATTCTTTCCAAGACCCGTGGAGATTATCCTCTGTCTACTGTTCCAGAAGGTCATATTTTTGTTATGGGAGATAACAGAAATAATTCAGAGGATAGCCGTTTTTCAGATGTAGGCTTTGTTCCCTATGATTTGATTAAGGGAAAGGCGATGCTGGTATTCTGGCCTCTGTCTCATTGGAAGGCACTGCCCTGATAAGGCGGTATTCTGCATAAACTTGACAATAATTGCACATAGTGATATTCTATATCACAGTTGAATAAGGACAGTCTTTCGTAGGATGGGTGCAATTCCCTATCGGCGGTACAGCCCGCGAGCCATTTGGCAGGATTCGGTGTAATTCCGAGGCCGACAGTATAGTCTGGATGAAAGAAGGATTTGTCGAAAAGATACGGAATCTGGATTAGGTTTTTGTATTTGGTTCAGATTTAGTTGCTTTTGCGTATTGTATTCGAGGGACTGTTGGATTATCCAGCAGTCCTTTTTTGTTGTATAGAAGGTAGGTGTTTACCTTGCTGATGGTTGATGAAAATTATATGCATGAAGCCATATGGCTTGCAAAGAATGCAAAGGGGCGGACATCTCCGAATCCAATGGTCGGGGCTATAATTGTTAAGGATGGACGTATTGTGGGTCAGGGCTGGCATAGAATGGCAGGAACTGAACATGCAGAGGTTCATGCACTGAACATGGCTGGAGATTTTGCAAAGGGTTCCACGGTATATGTTTCACTGGAGCCGTGCGCACACTATGGCAGAACAGGTCCCTGTGCAGAGGCTTTGGTGAAAGCCGGTGTAAGCCGTGTGGTCATTGCCATGGAGGACCCTAATCCAAAGGTGTCTGGAAAAGGTATCAAAATTTTAAGGGATGCCGGAATAGAAGTTTCCACCGGAGTACTTAAAGAGGAAGCTGAGAAATTAAACGAGGTATTTCTCAAGTGGATACAGACGGGGATTCCCTATGTGGCATTGAAAACAGCCATGACACTTGATGGAAAAATTGCCACGGTTACTGGGGAATCACAGTGGATAACAAATGAAGGTTCTCGGCTTAAATGCCATGAGCTTAGGGATGTTTATGATGGTATACTTGTTGGAATTGGAACAGTGCTTGCAGATAATCCAAGCCTCACCACAAGGATTCCATATGGGAAAAATCCAACACGGATTGTTCTGGATAGCAGCTGCCGCATTCCTCTTGAATCAAAAATGCTTCAGGATGGAGAGGCGCCAGTTATTGTTGCGGTAACTGAAAATGCCGATGCAGAACGTATTAAGGCTGTTGAGGCGGCTGGAGCAAAGGTAATATTTGCTGGCTCAGGTCCCCATGTTGATTTAAAGCTTTTGCTTAAAAAACTTGGAGAGATGGAAATCTGCTCGCTTTATGTAGAGGGCGGCTCCGAGGTTGATTTTTCCTTCCTTGAACAGGGACTTGTGGACAGAGTATATGCCTTTATCGCACCTATTATTGTAGGCGGCACAGATGCAAAAACTCCTGTTGGAGGCAAAGGCTTTGCACATTTAAAGGATGCTGTCCGTCTAAGGGATATAGAATATTCCACTTGTAGTGGTGATTTGTTGGTTACAGGACGTGTCCAATCTGAAGGGAAGGGATGAGCGCTTGTTTACAGGTATTGTAGAGGAACTGGGAACTATACGTTCCATAACCGGAGGATCCTTAGTAATTGGTGCATCCAAAGTCCTTGAAGATGTGAAGCTGGGGGACAGCATTGCGGTAAACGGCATTTGTCTTACCGTTACAGATTTTGACTCGGCGGTATTTAAGGCTGATGTAATGCCGGAAACCATCAGACGTACATCCCTTAGGTCCCTTGGAAAGGGAAGTCAGGTTAATCTGGAGCGTGCCCTTACTCTTAGCACTAGGCTTGGGGGACATATTGTCAGCGGACATATCGATGGGACTGGAAAAATAGTGTCCTTCACAGAAGAAGGAAATGCTATCCTGATGAAGATATCTGCTGATGATGACATAATTGGCCATATTGTGGAAAAAGGTTCTGTGGCATTGGACGGAATCAGTCTTACAGTAGCCAGTGTGGAAAGCGGCTCATTCACAGTGTCATTAATTCCCCATACAAGGGAAGTAACTAATTTGGGCACAAAAAAGGCTGGGGACCCTATTAATATCGAAAATGATGTTGTGGGAAAATATGTGGAGCGTTTTATGCAGCTCCGTGGAGATAGCAATAATCTCCAGTCCGCCGGTATTACAGCCGCATTTTTAGCAGAAAATGGATTTTAATAAATTATTTAAAAATATTTAGATTAGGAGTGTTTTTAAATGGGATTTGCAACAGTAGAACAGGCAATTGAAGATATCCGCCAGGGCAAAATGCTGGTGGTTGTTGATGATGAAAATCGTGAAAATGAAGGAGATATTATTGCTGCAGCGGAAACAATTACTCCGGAGCAGATTAATTTTATGGCTGTTTATGCCAAGGGTCTTATCTGTACTCCTATGGAAGGCGAGTACCTTGACCGTTTGGATATCACCCCAATGGTAGCAAACAACTCAGACAATCATGAAACCGCATTTACAGTATCTGTTGATGCTTATGATACTGAGACTGGTATATCTGCTTATGAACGTGCTCATACCATCCGTATGCTCATAGATCCTGCAGCAAAACCCTCCAGCTTTAGACGTCCGGGTCATGTATTCCCACTGCGTTCTGTTCCCGGCGGTGTGCTGAGACGTGCAGGTCATACTGAGACTACAACTGATCTTGCAAAACTTGCTGGCCTTAAGCCAGCTGGTCTTTGCTGTGAAATCATGGCAGATGACGGACATATGATGCGAACTCCGGAACTTTTGAAATTTGCGGAAAAGCATGGTCTGAATATTATCACTGTAAAGGATCTTATTGAGTACAGAAAACGTACAGAAACACTTATCCGCAAGGTGACAGAGGTGGATTTCCCCAGCAAGTACGGCCACTTCAAACTTTGCTCCTACGAGAGCACTTTGGATGGAAAATGTCATCTGGCTGTTGTGAAGGGTGATGTAAAGGGCAAGAAGAACGTGCTGGTACGTGTTCATTCTGAATGTCTTACCGGAGATGCTCTGGGTTCCATGCGCTGTGACTGCGGAGATCAGCTGGCAACAGCTTTGAAGCGCATTGAAGCAGAGGGCGAAGGTGTGGTTCTTTACATGCGTCAGGAAGGCCGTGGAATTGGACTTGCAAACAAAATGCGTGCATATGCACTGCAGGATGAGGGCAAGGATACTGTAGAGGCAAACATTCTCCTGGGATTTGCTCCAGACCTTAGAGATTACGGAATTGGTGCGCAGATTCTTTCAGACCTGGGCCTTTCCAGCATCCGTCTTCTCACAAACAATCCAGCAAAAAGAGTTGGACTTCAGGGTTACGGTCTTGAAATAACAGAGCGTGTTCCCCTTGAAATTAAGCCAAACAAATATAACCACCATTACATGGAAGTTAAAAAGGAAAAGATGGGTCACATTCTTGAAGAAGAATAAAAGGAGATGCAGATATGTATACCTTGTCAAATGAATCCTATCATGGAAAAATGCCGCAGATTGATTCTGAGGCTTTCGTAGCACCACAGGTTTGTGTACTGGGAGATGTAACAGTAAAGAAATATGCCAGCCTTTGGCCGGGAGCTGTTGTCCGTGGTGATGTGAGCTACATTACCATAGGCGAGTATTCCAATGTTCAGGATGTGGCATGTCTTCACGTTGCTGATAACCAGCCCTGCATTATTGGAGATTATGTTACCATTGGTCATGGAGCAATCATTCATGCATGTACCATAGATGACCACGTTCTTGTGGGTATGAATGCCACCGTGCTTTCCGGTGCAAAAATTGGCAGTGGTTCCATCATTGCTGCCGGGGCTGTGGTAAAGGAAAATGCTGTTATTCCGCCTAATTCACTGGTTGTAGGGGTGCCTGGAATCATAAAGGCTACCATAAACCGTATGGACAGCATTCATGCTCAGGCTTTAAAATATAAGAGTCTCTGGGCCATTGAATATGGTGTGGCTCCCAATATTGGTGGAGAGCTTTACCATGGCGGAGAAATTATCTGATATGATAAAATGAGATTAGTTGAAATTCACCATATAGGGAGGAAATAAAATGGCAAATATTCTCGAAGGAAATCTTACAGCCGATGGTCTCAAGTTCGGCATTGTTGTAGCACGTTTTAATGAATTTATCACTTCCAAGCTTCTTGGCGGTGCATTGGATACTATCCGCCGTCATGGTGGAAATGAGGATGAAGTTGATGTTGCTTGGGTTCCAGGTGCATTTGAAATTCCCATTGCTGCAAAGGCTATGGCTGAAAGCGGAAAATATGATGCGGTTATCTGCCTTGGCGCCGTTATCCGTGGCTCCACAACACATTATGATTATGTATGCAACGAGGTTTCCAAGGGTGTGGCACAGATTGGCATGAGCACCGGCGTTCCTGCAGCATTTGGTGTTATTACCACTGAAAATATTGAGCAGGCAATTGAGCGTGCTGGTACCAAGGCTGGCAACAAGGGCAATGATGCTGCAATGGCTGCAATGGAAATGGCAAATCTTTTGAGAAATATCAAAAAGTGAGGCGGCTGTCATGAAGATTGGCGTTATAAGTGATACCCATGGTCATGCAGGCTGTTGGGATAAAGCCTTTAATGGATATCTTAAGGATGCAGATGTTATAATTCATGCAGGTGACGTGCTATACCACGGTCCAAGAAATCCAATGCTTGAGGATTACAATCCTGCTGAGCTGGTGCAGAAATTAAATGCCTTGGAGATGCCGCTGCTCATCGCAAAGGGAAACTGCGATTCAGAGGTTGATGCAATGGTACTGGAATTTCCTGTACAGGCACCATATGCATATCTTATGGCTGGCGGCAAGCGCATTATAGCAACCCATGGTCATACCGTTGAAACTGATGCTGAAAAGGATGCTATGGCAGCTCATATGAAGGCGGACGTTTTCATAAGCGGACACATTCATACAACAGTACTTGAGCGTCGCGGAAATACTGTTTTTCTCAATCCTGGCTCGCCCTCACTCAGCAAACGTGAGGACGGACGGAGAACCTGCGGCGTAATTTGCCTTGATGAAAAAACAGGTGCTGGCTCAATCAGCATATATGATATTGAAAATGGTGAGGAACTGGATAGTCTGACCCTTTAATTTTTACTGGATGATTTGACTTATTTGATGCCGTAAGCGGCACTGCGAAGGAGCCTATATGAAAATGAAATCTAAAATAGCTGCATGTATTGCTGCCGGTGTTCTGGCTGTAACCGCTGGATACACTACAGCTGCAGACAGTATTGCTTATGCCGGAGCAGCCAATGTTGCCGGTGCTCCCGAAAAGGATCCTGAAAACGCAAGGGATTTCTGGGTGCGTGGCAGTTTCAAGGCTGTTCATAAGGATTATGACGGAGCCATCGAGGATTACAACGAGGCTATTAAGATGCAGCCGGAATTTGTAAATGCATATAATAACCGAGGTAATGCCTACATTGAAAAAAAGGAATATGACAAAGCTGTTGCTGATTTTACCAAGGCTTTGGAGATAGATTCCAAATTTGCTGATGCTATGTACAACCGTGGCAGGGCATATGATGCAATGGGCAATAGGAAAAAGGCCATTGAGGATTATACCAGTACGGTGACAATGGAATCCGATCATCTGGATGCATTTTTCAACCGTGGCATGGACTATGTGGCTGACAAAAATTACCAGAAGGCCATTGAGGATTTTGACAAGGTAATAGCCTTGGAAGGCACCTATGTAGATGCGTATTACAACCGTGCTGCTGCCTATGCACTGATTGAAAAGTACGACAAGGCTGCAGAGGACTACGACAGTGTAATCAAAATGTATCCTTTTTACTACAAGGCCTATGTGAACAAGGCATATTGCCTGGAGCTGGCAGGAGATAAAACTTCTGCAATTGCTGCCTATGAAAAGGCTTTGGAAAAGATTCCTGCTGAGGCTGAGTATGAGAACCTTTCGGCAATGGCAAAGGAACGTCTTGCGGAGTTAAAGAAATAATTGGGAGATATTATGAAGGATCATTTAACAAAGGCGATAACTACAGGTGTAAGGGTTTATGCCGCCATTACAACTGATTTGGTAAATGAGGGAATACGCCGCCATGACTGCTATCCAATAGCAGCTGCTGCATTGGGTAGAACCATGACAGGCGCACTTTTGCTGGCAGCAAATATGAAGAACCAGGAGGCGCTGACCATCCGCTTTGCCGGGGATGGTCCATTGGGTTCTGTTGTAGCAGATGCGACTCCGGAAGGCTTTGTCCGTGGATATGTTCAGCATCCTCATATTGATTTGCCTCTTAACGTGCAGGGCAAGCTTGATGTGGGAGGCGGAATAGGTCAGGGACTTCTTTCTGTTACAAGATTTACGGGCTTGAAGGAGCCGGTAACAGGAAGTACTGAGATTTTAACCGGTGAAATAGGGGATGACCTGACAAAGTATCTTTACGATTCAGAGCAGACTCCTTCCAGCGTAGGTCTGGGTGTCCTTGTTGGAACAGACAAGGAAAATGAGAGCTTCAAGGCGCTGGCGGCTGGCGGATTCATCATTCAGCCTATGCCGGATGCAGATGATGAGGTTATTGACCGTCTTGAGGAAAATCTCAGAGTTATGAAGCCGGTATCCTCGCTTATCAATGATGGCATGGATACAAAGGATATCATAGCAGAGCTTTTAAAAGGTTTCGACCGGATAGACTATCTCACCACCACGGATTTGGCATTTAAGTGCCAGTGTTCCAAGGAAAGAATCTCAGGTGTATTGTCAAGTCTTGGCGAAGCAGATCTCAAGAAGCTTATAGAGGATGGAAGTGCAGAGGTAGTCTGCCATTTCTGTGGCGACAAGCATCGCTTCTCATTGGAGGAACTTCAGGAGATACTCAATCATGCGCAGAATAAATAAGATTGAGTTTATTTAAAAAGTACTTGCTAAGTCATATGATTTTATGATAAAATACTTGTATTGTGTGTGGGACCGTAGTGTCCTATGCTTTTCAAGGAGGTGTACACATTGGCACATGTATGTGAGGTTTGCGCTAAGGGTGAGCTTTCTGGCAACAACGTCAGCCACTCCCACTTGAAGACAAAACGTACCTGGAAGCCTAACATCCAGCGTGTTCGCGCTGTTGTTGAGGGTGAGGTAAAACATATCAACGTTTGCACACGCTGCCTGCGTTCCGGCAAGGTAGAACGTGCTATCTGATTTCATTGCGCAAGAATCAGGAAAAGTGATATATCATAAAATAAGCCACTGAACATTATTGTTCGGTGGCTTATTTTATATTGACCGGGAGTACACTCCAGCATGTATACTAATAAATACTATTACGATATGTGAGACAGCGAAAGGGATATGCTATGAATCGACGTGATTTTATTGCTGGGGCTGCTGCTGGAATAGGAGTGCTGGCTGGAGGGACAGCTTTATATGTAAATCAGCCCAAATTCGGGCGTGCTCCATCTGGCAGCCGCATGGAACGTATATTAAAATCCCCAAATTATAAAGACGGTCATTTTGAAAATTTAGTTCCTGTAAAGATGATGAATGAAGAAACTGGAAAAAGCCGTTTTTCATCAACCTGGGATTTTCTTTTTGGCGATAAAACTGGTTTTGTACCGCAGGATGTAATGCTCACAAAGAAAATAGACTTAAAAACCCTCGATGTAGAAAAAGATTCGGTTATCTGGATAGGACACTCCACAATATATCTTCAGCTTGCTGGAAAACGTATTTTAGTTGACCCAGTATTTTCAGATTACGGTTCGCCCATTTTCTTTATAAATAAGGCATTTAAAGGAAGCAGCCCTTATCAGGCTGGGGATTTTCCAGATATAGATGTACTTGCCATAACCCATGATCATTGGGACCATTTAGACTATCCTTCGGTGATGGCATTAAAGGACAAGGTTAAGGCTGTGGTGTGTCCGCTGGGAGTAGGGGAGTATTTTGAGCAATGGGGCTTTGACATGGAGAGTGTTCATGAGGAAGACTGGAACACTGAAATAAAAATAGACAGTGAACTTTCTGTGCATGTGTTGCCGTCCCAGCATTTTTCGGGACGATTTTTGAAACAAAATCAGACACAATGGTGTGGATTTGCTTTTATTACGCCGAAGCGGAGAGTATTCCTCAGCGGTGATGGAGGGTATGGACCGCATTTCAAGGATATAGGCCAGAAATTTGGCGGATTTGATTTGGCAATAATGGAAAATGGCCAGTACAATATTGCCTGGCACGCAATCCATATGCTTCCAGATGAGACAGCCCAGGCAGCAGAAGATGTAGGTGCAAAATTCGTCATTCCTATGCATGGGGGTAAATTTGCACTGGCAATGCATATTTGGCAGGAGCCGTATAGAGAGCTGACCAGGGAAAGTGCCGGGCGTAATTATGCATTAATTACACCAGAAAACGGTGAAATTGCCTTCTTGGATGAATTAAGACCAGGCATGTTTGACCAATGGTGGGAAAGAATGCAATAAATTGGTAATTGTATAAAAATTTACTTTTACTGAAAATTATGCTACAATGTAAAAAAATCATATAAAGAGAATAAAGTGGAATCTCTTTAATGGAGGTTCCATATTTTTTATTGTTCTCGGCAATTTAAGGAGGTCTTTATGGAAAACGCAGTAAATCCTGCAATTTATGCTGGTACGGTATTCGTGGTAATGTATGCATTAATCGTATCGGAAAAGGTACATCGCACAGTGGCGGCAATGCTCGGTGCAACATTGATGATACTTGGCGGTATCATGACGCAGACAGGGGCTATACATCATATTGATTTCAATACCCTTGGTCTTTTGGTTGGTATGATGGTAATCGTGGCTGTAACAAGCCGAACAGGTCTGTTTAACTACATCGCTGTTTGGTCTGCGAAGAAGGCTAAGGCCGACCCGGTAAGAATTATGGTATACCTAGCAGTTATTACTGCTGTTTTTTCAGCCTTTTTGGATAATGTAACAACAGTTCTTCTGATGGTTCCAGTAACTTTCGGAATCACTAAAAAGCTGAAGGTTGATCCGCTGCCATATCTGTTCCTTCAGATATTTGCATCAAATATCGGTGGCACAGCAACCCTGATTGGTGACCCTCCGAATATCATGATTGGCAGTGCTGTTAAGGAGCTTACTTTTGCAGCATTTATTCAGAATCTGACAGTCATCGTATTGATTAACTTGGCTATAGTCATTGGTCTTGTTACCTTGATTTACAGAAAAGCCCTTGTAACCACTCCAGAGCTTCAGGCAGAGGTTATGAAGATGGATGAAAAGGCTGAGCTTAAGGACAAGCGCCTTTTGAAAAAGTCTCTGACTGTTTTGGGACTTGTAATACTTTGCTTCTTCCTGCATCAGGCATTACACCTTGAATCCTCATTGGTGGCTCTGGCAGGTGCATTCTTCCTTCTTCTTTTAGTTGGAAAGAAGGACCGCTTCGTAGAAAGTGCTTTGGATGATGTTGAGTGGACCACAATCTTCTTCTTCATCGGTCTCTTCATTGCTGTTGGCGGTCTTATTGAAACTGGTATCATCAAAGAGATTGCAACTGTTGCTATCGAAATCACCGGTGGAGATGTTACAAGCACATCCCTTTTGGTATTGTGGCTCAGTGCTATAGTATCTTCCTTCTTGGACAACATTCCATTTGTTGCAACAATGATTCCTTTGATTAAGGATATGGGCGCAATGGGCGTAACCAATCTGGAGCCGGTATGGTGGAGCCTTTCCCTTGGCGCATGTCTCGGCGGTAATGGTACAATCATCGGTGCATCAGCAAACCTTATTGTTGCTGGAATGGCTGCGGAAAAGGGTGTACATATATCCTTTATTCGTTACTTTAAGCTCGGCTTCCCAATCATGCTGATAACCATTGTGCTTTCCACAATCTACGTATATCTCGTGTATCTCATGTAATTAAAAACGCAGAAAGTCCAGTAAAAGGGGCTTTCTGCGTTTTT
>CAVAVT010000050.1:0-10435 GCA_963592185.1 bacterium
GTTTTAGCAAGATTGTTAATATTTACATAACATTTACGGGATTTTGACGCAAGATTCTTAAGTAGGATAAATTCCTACATTTTACCCTTACGAAATGTTAATTCTTTTACATTTTCTTAAAGATTGTCTCAGCAACTTAACTTATTTTAACATTTTGTTTACATCGATATTAACTATAAAGCTCCAGAGGCATACCCTTCATATAGCCTAAGCTCAGAAAGAAATAAATTAAAAGCACCGGGGGCTGTACCCTTCCGAGACTCTTAATCGACAAAAAAGAAACACTCTCCGCAAATGGGAGAGTGCTCCTTAAGTCTATACAGTTAAATTCGCCTAAGAGGGGAAATCTTAGAACATGAACTCGAGACGAGTGAAGATACGGCTCTGATCGGATCCGTTGCCGTAGTTCTTGCCCTTGAAGTAGTTGAAGCTGCCCTTCATATTCTTTGCGAACATGTAGCGGAAGCCCATGTCCCAGCCCTTCTGCCAGCTGTAGAGGCTGTTCTGGTAGGTTGGAACCATAGTTGCGATGTGGGAGAGCTGACGATAAGCAAGGAATACCATGAAGGAACGAGGCTTGTCGTTTGCTACTCTGCCGTAGTCAACTTCCAGGCTGTATGCTGTGCTGTGATTGCGGTCCATTCCGCCGTTCATAGCCTTGGAATAGTCACCGATGAACTTCCACTTGTTGTCGAAGGTGTAGTCGAAGCCAACGGACCATATTCCGAGCTTATTGCCAATGAAAGGATGCTTTTCGCCATTACTTTCAGTGTAGCCCCACTCGGAAATATCACGTCTGTAGTCGTCGTTTTGATCACCCTGCTCACGCTGATGGAAGAAGCTTTCGCTTGAGAAGCGTCTCCAGCCTACACCAGCACCAAACTTATTCTTCTTAAGAGTTACGTCTACGCCGATGTAGTCAGCTGTGTTGTTTGCATATACGGAGTTGCTGCCGTTTGCTACAACGAAGTCATTTCCGCCTGCTGCACCAGTGGTGGTACGGTTCGGGTCGTAGCTGTAACGTCCTGCAGCAAAATGCAGCTGAACATCCTTACCAGTGGATACCTGGATACCAGTTACGTTATCATCAATAATCATACCATGGGAAGCTGCATCGTAAGCGCCATAGCGCCCCAGTTTAATGGTGGTGTTGCCGTACTTACCTTCAGCATACAGCTGATCAACCTGCTGGTAGTTCTCGCCGTATGCTCCGCTCTTCTCACCTACGGAGCTGCTCATACCAGCGTTGGTGCTCATGGAGAAATCAAGACGAGCCTTTGCTTTCCAATGATCGTTGATTGTGAAGGTAGGAGTAAGACGGAGGATGAGACGCTGAGCGCGCTGGTTGCGGCTTGCACCCTGGCCATCGTTAGGAGCAATTTTGCCCGTATGGCTGATTTTGTTGATGAAGTCATAACGGAGCTGTCCAGACCACTTAACATTGTCCACCTTGCTCTCAAGGTCGGATACACGAACACCAAGATTCTTCAGCTCATCGGAGAACTCAGCTGCAAGCTTGTCGATAAGAGCCTTGTCAGCAGCGCTGGTGTCAGCCTTGGTCATAGCCTTTGCAATCATCTGAGCCATTTCATAACGGGTGATGTTCTGCTGGCCACGGAAAGTTCCATCGCCATAACCTTCGATTACACCATCCTGAGCGAGCTGCTGAACAGCATCATATGCCCAGTGGTCTGCAGGAACATCGGAGAACGGATTTGCTGCAGCGAAGGTAGTGCTTGCAGCGCCTACTACCAATGCGGTAGTCAGAGCGGATACTAATGATTTTTTCATTGAAGAAAAACCCCCTAAAAATATATTGCTTAAATTCCCACAGGTTTCATCACGAGTATCCTTGTTACCTCTATGAATACAGCCCATAGAAATCTATGCCAAAAATTGTGTACGGTGGGAAATCCCAACCGTTATTTTAAGCTCTGCAGGGCTCATCTGGTACATGAACCCTGCAGGCCCTATTATCAAGTGTTATGCTATGCCGCTAAATCAGTCCGGAGTAACGATGCTGAGGAATGCCTTGCGGACAGCCTCGAAGCCTTCGTCAACATAAATCTGATAGAGATGCATATCGGATGCCTGGGAGTAGAGATAGCTGCGGAGTCTGTTGAACTTGATTCCATCCAGTTCATCCTTATTGAGATGATAGTCGGAAAGTGCAACCTTCTCCAAAGCTTCTTTAGTCCATCTGGAAATACCGGAGGTAAGGGTGAAGTCACCATCACCGAAGTTCACCAGGAAGCTCTCAGGACGGCGTGGCAGCGGAAGAGTATTTCCATCCGGTGCAAGGTACTTCTCCTTAACAGGATCCTTGCCAGCGATGATAGCTGCTGCCTTGATATAAGTAACTGGCTTAACCTCTGCACTATCCCAGCCAGCATGGTCATGGGATACAGCTACAGCTACAACAACCTCAGGACGGAGACCTCTCAGCATACATTCAGCAACCTGCTGGATGTGATGGCAGCCTGTACCGCCGATTTTGATTTCAGGCAGGCACTTGCCATCTGGAGTCCACTGGAGAATCCAAGGCTTTGTAAGGTCATGAAGAAGGATAGCCTCAGTGGTGAGTTCCTTGTTCATGGAATAGCCGAAATATTTTTCATAAGTATCGATGTAGTTCAATGCGCTCTGCAAATCTGTGGAAACATGTGTAATGAGTCCGCCGGGATATGCATGGTGTCCGCCCCAGCCAGCACCAGGAGAATTAGTGAAGCTGAGCTTTGTGGTGATTGGAGGGAAAATCTCTTCAACAGTATTTTCCGGACTGATGTAGCCAGCATCCAGCAGCTTCTGGCGAATAGCTTCCTTTGCAACGCTGTCATACTTCTGCATAACCAGCGGATCCGGCTGTTCCATGGAGGAGAGAACGATATCTCGGATATTGCTATCGCTGAGGCCGTAAGCCTGCTCCTTCAGGAAATTAAGAGCATATTCCTGAAGAGGTGAGCGCTGTGCCATTTCCTCCGGAGTGAGCTCCACTACCTTGGAGAAGGGCATTGCTGTTGTTGGGATGTTTCTTGGAGCGGCAAAGCCCTTTTTAGGGAGCATGGATGCCACTGTCAGTGCTGCTGCTGCACCTGCACCAGCCTTGATGAAGTTTCTGCGATCAAATTTTTTGTTCCAGATTTCCATTTAACCTAACCCCTTTTCTTATTTTGGGATTCTACGTTAATATCCGCACATTTATGACTTAACGGTCAAGGCTCTATGCCGTATTGTTTTATACGACTGATAGAAAATAATTGAAACATGCCGATATTTTTGTTTTCTCCCAAAGATTCTGACATTAACGTCTATATACAAAAGGCGTATACAGAACGCCCTTCATACATCTTTTAATCGTATTTTAATCATAACACCCACAGTAGAAATATTCAACTATTTCCTACAGGGATTATCTTACGATATATCAGAGAACCGCCTACATAAATATCTGGTACCTACCTATGCAGGCTGGCAATCTGATCAGGAGGTCAACCGTGAATTACATCTGTGTACTCAGGGAAATCCTTGAGCCTGTCCACAGGAGCGAAGCCTACAGCACCGGTGAAGGTACCCTTGCTCCAATCCTCTCTGGTGGACCAGAAGATGTTGGTAAAATCAGTGTCGTTGCTGGCTGTTACCTGGTACTCTGAAAGCTCAGGTACGAAGGTGCCGTCAGCTCCAACCTCTGCTGTGAAATCCGTTACTATACGGATGTATTGAGCCTTTGGAAGGCTTGAAATATCAAAGTAATTGCTGCCGTCATTCAGGGTAATCTGCAGCTCTCCCTTTACGGAGGTGCCATCGTCAGATACCTGAATCAGAGCCTTCAGTCCTGCCTGCAGCGGCAGAACAGCCTTCGCCTTAAGCTGGTAGAACTTCCACAGCTTCTTCTCTGTCATGAAGCGCTTGCTGTACACCGCAGGATGTCTCCATTCTGTGGTATGCTTTCCAACTGTAAGGATGTCCTTGAAATCCAGCCATACCGCAAGATCCTGTGACTCCGGGCCAACAGCCTCAGGAGCTTCATAAACCTTTTGGTTCTCGGCCTCAGTAAGGCCCTTTTTATAGAATCTTACCTGGCTGACAGAGCCTGGAAGATGTGTGTAATACTTAGGACGGCCGATTTCCGGAATAACATGTCCGATGTAGGAGTAACCCACAAATATAGGCTCCTTCTCCCACTGGCGGAGGGTGTCTTCCTCGGAAATTCCCGGCACGTGAGCCACATTTTCACCGTTGCAGTAGGAGCTGCCGCCAGCATTTTTATCAAAACTCATGCTGTAGTGCATCCAGTTCCCCACATCGGCGTGACCTCCCTGCCATGCGTACTCAGTAATGTCGTGGCAGGTACCGAACTTCAGTCCACCGGCACGCTCAATAACCATGCGCATGTAGTAGGTTGCGCCCCAGCCCACGGACTTGCCCCGAACCATCAAAGGATTGTGTCCCATTTCCTGGGGCTTCGCAAGTCTGTCCACATTTGCCCATACCATTCCGGTAAAGCCCTGTGGAGATTCCAAATCCGGGCTTGCAGGAATCTCAATGTAGTCTCCGTACTCCTCAAGCTTCACATAGGTAAGTCCCTCTTTGGTAATAACCTTGGGGCTGCCGTGAAGCAGTGCGGTGTGCCCGTTGCCGGACTTGTCCCGAATACGTGGAATAATGCGGATTCCCCCGGATATCTGTACTTCCTTAGGAAGTCTGTCGCCAATACTTACCTGATAGGAGCCTCCCTGATGCACATGATAGGAAAATTCTATGTATTTCTTTTCATGTCCACGGAAGAAAATATTTCTGGACTCCGCAACTCTCTGATTGATGTAGAGAGGAACGGATACAAAAATCTCCCGGTCAAGGTTGTTGGTAGCTTCAATGCCAGCCAAGATGGAACCTTCCTGCTCCCCTTTTCCTGCCACCACGCTCATGTGCTGGTAGGAAAGCTGCGTTGGCTCAAATACCACTAGATGAAGATGGCTGTCACCAGCACTCAGCTCATGCTCCCCCGGCTCTACCGCACGGTACTTTGCACAAACTTTTTTGGACTCACCTGGCTCAAGAAGAACCACGTGGCTATTGTCCTCGTCACCAAAGAGATTGATGACCTTGACATTATTATTGTCAATTACCTCCAGTACAGCCTCGGCAGCTCCCTGTCCCTTGTTTGTGGCAAAGGCACGGATTTCAACATTGCCGTTGTTGTCCTGGCGGATAATATCCACATCAGAAAATTCAACACAGGGCTCTTCATGTATCATGCGGACAGTATCCACAAGCTTGTCCTCACCCTGCTCCTGGAAACCATAAAGCTTGTACTCCAGTACATCCTCGGTAATCTCCAGCAGTCCATAGTTATTTCTGCCCATGGCCGTAACCTCTGGGAAATCTCCCAAAAGGCGTTTTTCATCATTTTTCCCGGAAAACTCTGCATCCGGGTCCTGAGTGCTGCCCTGGCATACATATACTGTACGTGCTCCGATTTCCGGATCCACGGAAATGGACTTAATGTAGTAATGCAGGTGTCCTGCTATCATCAAATCCAGTCCGCAACGCTCCACCAGTGGAACCAGGTACTGATTGTTGAAAACATCGGTGTAAGGATGGTGGCATATAAGCACACGCCATTTAGCCTTTTTTGCTGCAGGACCGTTCAGGTCCGCCTCAATCCATTCAAGTACATTCTTTATTTTCCTTTTCGTTGCAGCATCCGCCTGTATGCCGGAATTAACCGCATTCATCTCGAAAAGGCCCCAGGGATTGCTGTCCACCATAACAAAGTGTGTGCAGCCATAGTCGAAGGAGTAAGTGTGCCCTCCGTCAGCTGTATTTACTGTCTTTGCCTGTGGGGTAATAAACAGCATATTTTCAAATGGACCATCATCGTGATTGCCTGGAATGTAGTACGCCGGTGTGCTCCTTAAAACCTCAGGTATCTTGCTGAACCAGTTGTTTACATACTGTTCGTGCTGATAGCCTGTGCCAAAGGAAATATCTCCTCCGTGGAGGATCATATCCGGTTTTTCCCGATCAATCATCTTGGAAAATTGTTTTTCAGTATAGAAGAGATGTGAATCTGAAACCGTAACCATACGAAGTGTCTCAGGATTTTCCTCCAGAGATTTAAAGCCTGCAGAGGCGAGAATTTCCTCGCCGCTGCAAACCTCATAGCTATAATTTTCTCCAGGAGTAAGTCCAACTAGAACAGCCGTATATAGGTAATAGCCCTCTGCACACTCCGGGCAGGGTGGCTCGTGGAATACCTCCGCCATGGCAGTCCCCTGGTCGGCACCGCTGTAGCGAACCGCCATAGGTGCCTCGAACTCAGTCTCCCATGCCACAGTTACCTGGCCTGGCTCGGGAGCCAGCAGATAGGGACCGTTCACGATTCTCTTGTCGTTTGTCTTTCCCATTGCGGAATCCCCCATTTAAGCTGCTTCTTCGTGATCCTTGTGCTTCTTAGCCCAAAGGGTAGGAACGATAAGTAAGGTCATCAGAGCAACGGAACCAATCCAGAAGGTGATGATTGTATCGAAGTGATAAGTAACATTGCCGACAGCATCCACAACTTTTGCAGAGTCAACGAGAATACCATTTACGATATCCTGAAGTGCTGCACCACCGTATGCCAGAAGACCGATAACGCCCATTGCTGCGCCGGTTGCCTTACGAGGACAAAGGTCAACAGCAAGCATACCGCCAACAAAGCAGAGGATTACACCAAGACCGAAACCGAATACAGCAACACATGCTGCAGTAAGGAGATACTGATCTGCTGGAACAAAGCAGATACCTGCGATACCAGCCAGCATAACAAGACCAAATACGATAGTAGTCAGGGAGTGACGTGCTCCGAAAATCTTATCGGAGATAATACCGGAAAGGAAGGAACCAACACCGCCCAGAATTGGGGAAAGTGCCATGATTCCACCGGCGGTTACAAGGTCAAAGCCCTTTGCTTCCTGAAGGAATACAACGCCCCAGCTGCTGATGGAATAACGGGAAATACCAAGGCAGATTGCAGCTGCTGCAAGGAGCCATACATACGGGTTCTTGATAACCATGAGCTGAGCATCTCTTGTGGAGATAGACTGCTCTTTTTTCTCCTGAGCTTCCTCACCTTCAAACTCATTTGCGGAAGGAAGTCCGTAAGTCTCAGGCCGGTCACGCATGAAGCGGTACATGATGAATGCAAGAACGATACAGGATACGCCCGGCATAAAGAATGCTGCATGCCAGCCGAAGGATACGATAATCATGGAAGTACCAAGATAGGTAGCACCTTCACCAACATAGTGGGCTATACTGAATACGCCATAATACGTTGCCAGCTGGCTCTTGGAGAACCACTGGGAAAGGGATACGATGCAGGGTGCGGAGCCCATGGACTGGAACACACCGTTGATGAACCACAGTACAAGGAAAATCCAATATTCATTGGAAAGACCAAGAATGGTATTTACAATGGATGCACCCAGAAGTCCCAACGGAACTATCTTTTTAATATTACAGTGATCGGCGATAAAACCATTTGCGCATTTACCGATTGCGATAGCAACCATCATGCCGGCGCCCATTGCACCAAGCTGGGTAGGAGTAAATCCTGCCTCAATCATAGGCTTCTTTGCAACACCCAGAGTCATACGCATAACATAATACATACCATAGCCGAGAATCATTGCTGTAACAGCCTGAACACGGGCTGAATGGTACATTTTCTTTACAAGTGCCTGGTCCTGAATACGTTCTTTGTCAGGACCGGTCAAAAACCATTTTAACATTTTGTAACCTCTCCTTTTCCGTTGTAGAAACTAACATTGGAAAAACTCGAATAGCCTCGGCGGTTGAAATCAAGAGAAACTAACGAAGTAGTATGTCCATCGAGGGCTATTCTTGTTATTTATCATTATAGAGTAAATTATCACAATATTTCTTCGTTTTCTTGCTGTAAAAGCAATCGAACAATGGTTTTTTATATAGATTCTTGTTATTTATGCTTCCATTCATTTGTTTTATCAAATAATACCCATTATAATATACTCATAATTAGCCAGAATGTGCTTTAAAAGCTTGGAAAGGAGGCGGGATAATGCCCAACACAGTATATAACACAGCCCAGGACAGTATATTTGAACCGGACACAATACCTGAGATTTTGTATGTACATCATTTTGGAAATCCCGATGACCCCAAGCCCTCCCAGGCTCTCCACACCCACACGGATGCGGCGGAGCTAATTTTTATAGAGGAAGGCACCTGCAAGTACATGGTGGATCATCAAAAGTATGAGGCTAAGGCTGGAGACCTTATCCTCCTAAACAGCAATATTCTCCATGGACTGAGCCTGACTGACGAGGCCTATCCAAAGCTTTATGAAATCGGCATTTCAAAACTGCAGATAAAAGGGCTGGAGTCCTTGCAAATCATAGACTCCAAGCTATGTCCCCTGATTTCTGCGAAAAAAAGACTTCCTATTATAAAGGACTATATTCACATGCTGGCTTCCATAGCTGGCGATCAGGAGTATGAAACCATCAAAGAAGCTGGCTCCAGCCTGGCTGTTTCCCTTCTGGTGTATATCCACAAGCTGCTGCTGGCGGAAAGCTCCGCCTCCGAAGGGTCCCAGGACTACAATCTGGGGCTTCGCATCAAGGAATTTATCGATGCCCACTATCTGGAGGATTTGAAACTGGCGGATATTGCCGCAGCACTTCACGTAAATGCCTACTATCTGTCCCACACCTTCAAGAAAATAATCGGTTACTCCCCCATCCAGTACATGATTCACCGCCGGATTGGCGAGGCACAGAATCTGCTCATCAACTCCGATTATTCCATTACGGAGATTGCCCTTCGATGCGGATACAATAATTCCAATTATTTCCAGGTGGTATTCAACAGTATAGTGGGAATGCCCCCTGGAAAATATCGGAAATCCTGGCGGCAGTCCTAAAACTTACCCAAAATGAGCAAGATTGTGCTAGTTTAATCTTTCTCTATTTTGTGCGTTTCAAAACTTTCACACTATTTGCCATATTTAATAGTTTTCTACAAAAAACTATTAAAAGCAATATGTTAGAGGAATTTTATTCCTTCTCATTCTATAATTAAGGTGTAGTTAATCAAAACATTGACACAAGTTAATAAAAACTTACTCAATAGGAATTAGCTACATTCCCAGGTTCTATCTATCGCCTGGAAAAACATAAAATTATCGGCAGTTAAAAGTTGAAAGGGGTATTTTCACATGATCAAAGTTGGTATCATCGGTGCAGGCCGTATCGGTCGTGTTCACGGCGAGAGCATTTCCAAGTATGTCAAGAACGCAGAGGTTAAGGCCATTGCGGATCCGTTCCTGAATGACAACACTAAGGCTTGGGCTGCATCCATGGGAATCCAGGAGTGCTACACTGACTACAAGAAGATTCTTGAAGATCCTGAGATCGCTGCAGTTCTTATCTGCGCTTCCACTGACCAGCATTCTCCGCTGTCCATCGAAGCACTCAAGGCTGGCAAGCATGTATTCTGCGAGAAGCCTATCGATCATGATGTAAACAAGATTAAAGAGGTTCTCGACGTTGTTAAGTCCTCCGGCAAGAAGTATCAGGTTGGCTTCAACCGTCGTTTCGACCACAACTTCAAGGCTGTTCATGACGCTGTTGCAGCTGGCAAGGTTGGCAAGCAGCAGATTATCAAAATCACTTCCCGTGATCCTGAGCCGCCTTCCATTGACTATGTAAAGGTTTCCGGCGGTATCTTCCTCGACATGACCATCCATGATTTCGACATGGTTCGTTATCTCTCCGGTTCCGAGGTTGAAGAGGTTTACGCTGAGGGTTCCGTAACTGTTGATCCTGCAATCGGCGAAGCTGGCGACATCGACACCGCTATCATCACTTTGAAGCTCGCTAACGGTGCAACAGCTGTTATCGACAACTGCCGTGCAGCTTGCTATGGTTATGACCAGCGTGCTGAAGTATTCGGTACTGAGGGCTGCGTAGCTATCGGCAACGACTCCGTTTCCAATGCTGTATTCTCCGGCAAGGACGGCGTTGTATCCGAGAAGCCTATGTTCTTCTTCCTCGAGCGTTACATGGCTGCATATGCAAACGAAGTTGACCAGTTCGTTGAAGCTATCGTAAACGACACTGAGACTCCTGTAAATGCAAACGATGGTCTCCAGCCTGTTCTCATCGGCCTCGCTGCTAAGAAGTCCGTTGCAGAGCATCGTCCTGTAAAGATTGCTGAAATCGCTGCTGAATACGGTCTTTAATAAATACCCCGTATAAAAGGGCATAAAGAATCCCCCACTATCATTTCTCTGAAATGTGGTGGGGGATTTTCGTATATACTGCGGTATTTTCAAAGATTTTTGTATCTCATAACGCCATTGTTCAAGTTTTTCCACAGGAAAAACATTCCACATTGCGTTTCAACGAGG
>CAVAVT010000051.1:0-10434 GCA_963592185.1 bacterium
TCAAAATATACTGTGTCAACTTTTCCTTCATGGATTTTGTTTACAGCACAGGTAGTGATATCTTTATCAATGAATATGAAGTCTGCATATTTACCAACCTCTACAGAGCCTCTTTCATCTTCAAACTGGAACTGCTTGGCACCGTTGATTGTCATAACATCCAGCATTTCTTCCACTGTCAAGAACTCGTCCTCTGCCATACGTATTGCCGGACGCTCATCAAAAGAGCCATTTACACCGATTTCCACGATGCCGCAGATATCAGTGGGTGCTCCATCCCCTGCAGGATAATCAGTAGAAGAAGTCATTACAATTCCTCTTTTCAGCAAGGACTTCATAGGGTATCCCTGTATATACAGATTATAATCCATCAAAGAAGGAATATCTTTTGCTTCCTCTGCGAACAAATATCTCCAGCAAACATTGGTAGCACTATAAATATGATGCTTTGCCATCATATCTTTTATAGTCTCTGTAATATGTCTTGAATGTCCCAAACCATTGTAAACGCCCTTTGCAGCTGTATTTTCTGCATTAATATATGCCTCCACAGCAAGAGAAGTACCACCATCGCCAGAAGCATGAGTATGTACGGAAATCCCCTTAGCATTTGCCTTCTTTACAAGCTCATACATACGCTCTGGCTTCCAAACCTGATTACCATGACTGCCATCAACATAAGGCTCCAGCATCCATCCGGTCTTTACCTCCACAGCTCCACCATCAGCAAAAAGCTTTATATTATCTGCCTTAAAATGCTTTGTAGAATAATCCTTCATATACTTTTCAACAAGATTTACTTTTTCATCAATATTTGCATATGGATCCACTTTATAAGATGCAATCATATTAAAAGTAAGACCGTTTTCTACATCCTCATCATGGACACCTTCATAAGTAACCTTGCCTAAGAAGTTGGTATATGCATCAAAATAATTGGTATAGCCATTTTGATGTAGGAAATCAGCCGCATCTTTTACAGCTTTTCTTACCGTATCTTTGGTGATGAGATTATGCTTCTCTTGAATCTTTTCCATAGCGTAGTTTACAGCAACATCGGAAACCAGCCCCAGGAAATCACCATTTTCATCTTTTGCAAATGCACCGCCTTCTAAGGTAAAGTCCTTGGTAAAGCCAGACATTTCAAAAGCTTTGCTATTCAGGAATGCATTGTGCCCTACATTATCAACCATGATTATTGCCTTATCTGGACTAATTTCATCCAGAGCTTTTCTCATATTGTAAGTAAACTTTGCTTCCCTCATCTCGCCGCCGGTTTCCCAGCCCTGCACAAAGTAAACTTCGCTATTGGGATTCTTTTTCACGTGCTCCTTCATTTTGCCAATAATCTCATTGACATTAGCCGCATGAAGATAATCACCTGATACTTTCAGCTCGGATGCCAAAACATAATGACCGTGACCCTCTGTAGCACCTGCTGTTATTATGCCTTTGCCTGTCCTGTCTATAATCTTTGTCACGCCATCTTTAATAAAAGCATTGGCGCCATTTTTATTTCCTATATATATATATTTGCCATCTTTAACAGCAAATGCATCAGCATATCTAGCATTAGCATTTGATGTATAAACCTTGCCATATACTACAAGATCTGCTGCAGTCTCTGGTGCTGCAGCACTGCAGGTTGAAAATGCAAAAAGAGCTGACATTACTACTGCAGAACTAAGCCCTTTAAAAGTCTTTTTCTTTAGGAAATTCAATTTTGTACCTCCTATTTTAAACTTTTGCTTCCATGCAGCTGATTCTCATCTTGGTCATTTTCTGTTCCAAATTTTTAGATTTAGCCACAGAAAACGCCCAAATATACTTTAAGTGTAACACATTTGCCCCCCTGGAAAAGACAAAATTTCAGAATAATTCTCAACAACTCTGTAAAATTGCACAAAAAAGAGGCCTTACCCCGTAGAGTAAAGCCTCGTTTATTTAGTAATCAGCCAATCTGGCCTTCCATTACTTCATATACCTTTTTGCCGATTTCATGAATTCCGTCAGGGTTCTTGCCGCCTGCCTGTGCCATGTCGGGACGTCCGCCGCCGCCACCGCCTACGAGAGGAGCAACCTCCTTGATGATTTTGCCAGCATGAATGCCCATCTTTACAGCATCCTTGCTTGCCTTTGCAACCAAGCTTACCTTGCCGTCATTTACACATGCCAGAACAGCTACACTTGCACCTTCCATCTTTTCAACGGTCATGTCGGCAATATGACGAAGACCATCCATATCAGATGCTTCAGTTTTACCTGTTACCAGCTTAACGCCCTTAACATCAATTACAGCCATGAGGAGCTTCTGCGCATCAGCCTTTTCACGCATCTCACTGAACTCATCAAGCTGTGCTTTCATAGCCTTGTTATCAGCAAGAACAGCATCAAGCTTCTGAAGTATGTCCTCACTATGAGTCTTGAGCTTCTGGGCTGCTTCATTTACGATGGCAAGCTGTGCATTTGCATAATCCAATGCAGCTTTGCCTGTGATTGCCTCAATACGGCGTACACCTGCAGCTACACCAGTTTCACTGACAATCTTGAACATGCCGATCAGTCCAACATTCTGCACATGGGAACCGCCGCAAAGCTCAATGCTGAATCCAGGAACAGATACTACACGGACAACATCGCCGTACTTTTCTCCGAAGAGTGCCATAGCACCTTCCTTAACAGCATCGTCCTTGTTCATCTGTCTGATTACAACATCCTGCCCCTTGAGAATCTCGTTGTTTACAAGCTCCTCAACATCAGCAAGCTGCTGTGCGGTTACAGGCTCGAAGTTGGAGAAATCAAAACGGAGACGGTCAGGAGTTACTGAAGAACCAGCCTGATTTACCTGATCTCCCACAACTTTCTTCAAAGCTGCCTGAAGGAGATGGGTTGCGGTATGGTTACGGGCAGATGCAAGCTTCTGGGACTTGTTGAGCTGAACCTTTACAGTCTCGCCGACCTTCAGCTGTCCCTCTTCAACATACGCTATGTGGTAAATTGTTCCATCTGGAAGCTTCTTTGCATTGGCAATCTGGATACGGCCGAACTCGCTGAGGAAGAGTCCTTCATCGCCGACCTGTCCGCCGCCCTCTGCATAGAACGGAGTGGAATCAATGATGATGCCAGCTTCCTCTCCATCACTGAGCTCATTAACCAGAACGCCGTCCTTCCAGATAGCAACAACCTTTGCCTCTGTTGTGGAGGAATCCTGACGAAGACTAGAAATATCGATTCCGCTAAGGTCCGGAACAGCTACACGCTGGTTCTCAGCACGAGCGGAACGTGCACGCTCACGCTGCGCCTGCATTTCCTTTTCAAATCCATCCTTGTCAAGCTCCATGCCATTCTCATGGAGAATCTCATCAGTAAGCTCCCAAGGGAATCCAAATGTGTCATAAAGCTTGAAGCCTACGCTGCCATCAAGAACTGTCTTTCCTTCAGCTTTAAGCTCAGCAATATGTCCATCGAGAAGCTCAGTACCCTGTGCGAGGGTTGCTGCGAAACGGTCCTCCTCAAGGCTGATAACTTTTCTAATGTAGTCATGCTTTTTAACAAGCTCGCCAAAATCAGATGCATCCTTGTAAATTTCAACAACAGCATCAACAGCTCCCTCAAGGAACTTATCCTTAATGCCCAGCATACGTCCATGACGGATTGCACGGCGGAGAATACGGCGAAGCACATAGCCACGGCCCTCGTTGGAAGGAAGAATGCCGTCCATAATCATGATGGTCATGCTGCGTGCATGGTCAGCAATAACCTTCAGGGAAATATCCTTATTTTCATCAGCTCCGTACTCAATGCCGGAAACCTTTGAAGCATACTCAATGATTGGGAAGAGCAGATCTGTCTCGAAATTGGTCTTCTTGTTCTGAACAACAGAAGCGATACGCTCCAGACCCATACCAGTATCTATGTTCTTGTGTGCAAGAGGCTTGTACTCGCCATCCTCAGTGCGGTCATACTGGGTGAATACCAGGTTCCAAATTTCAAGGAATCTATCGCAGTCACAGCCAACAGCACAATCAGGAGAACCACAGCCACGCTCTTCACCGAGATCAATGTAAATCTCAGAGTCAGGACCGCAGGGGCCAGGTCCGATTTCCCAGAAATTGTCGTCCATCTTTACAATGTGATCCTGTGGGAAGCCTGGCTGCTGACGCCAAATCTCTGCTGCCTCATCATCCTTTGGATAAATTGTAACCCAGAGCTTGTCCTTCGGAAGCTCAACAACTTCTGTCAGGAACTCCCATGCCCAGGGAATAGCCTCGGACTTGAAATAATCACCAAAGGAGAAGTTTCCAAGCATCTCAAAGTATGTCTGGTGACGGGCTGTACGACCTACATTTTCAATATCACCGGTACGTACACAACGCTGGCTGGTGGTTACACGGGTACGGGGCGGCTTCATTTTGCCAGTGAAAAACGGCTTCAAGGGAGCCATACCTGCACCTATGAGCAACAGTGTTGGATCATCCTGCGGAATCAAGGAAAAGCTTTGCATCCTGAGATGGCCTTTTTTCTCTGCAAAAAACTGCAGATAGGCCTCACGGAGTTCATTGCCTGTCATGTACTTCAAAAGTCTCTACCTCCATATATGCACCTGCACACAGAGCAGTGCAATTTGCTATTAAGATAACCATTTAATTATATATCAACAGTGTATATTTTCGCAAACCGAAATTGCTTACATCCCATGTAAATTAAAGTATTTTTGTCAGCATATCTTTCCAAATAGAAAAATTTGGAAAAATCAGCGTATTTTTGTATAATTATATGTTGAGAGAAAAAAGAAAGGCTGGATTTTATAATGAAGTGTAAATACTGCAATGCAGATGTAAGTCCTGCAGAAAAAATATGTCCAAAATGCAATCACTCTGTATTTGAGGACAATCCTGAGACTAAAGCAAAAAAGAAACGCAATAAAAAAATCGGTATTGGTGTAGCTGCTATTGCCGTTATATTCATAGGCTCCACCATCGGCATGACTCTTACATCCCAGCAGAATACAAGCAAGGTTGTGGAGCATTCCGTACAAACCAAAAAAAGCACATCAACAGACACCTCTGTACCTTCTGGAGAGGTTCTTCCTGTTGACTACAACCTCCTGATGGATAGATTTAACGATAATCCAAATGTAAGCCATGATGGACTTCTCATGCAGGAGCTTAAGAAAGGCGTATCATCTTTTGAATACACTCTTTCTCCAAACATAAATGTTTCAGGCAACATTTCTCCTGAAACCGGTGAAATTTATTCTGTACAGATGATAACAAATCCTCAAAAGCAGGATGATGTTGTAAAAATGGTTACCTGCATCGGTGTGTTTGTTGAATCCCTCTTCCCCTCTGATGCAAATAACAAACGTCAGACTGTCTTGAAAGAGCTTGGCTTTGTAAAGGGCGGAAATATCAAAAATGCTGACAATACTTCTATTCAGGATGATATTCGTTTCCGCTTCCAGGCGGTCCCTAATATTGGATACATATTTACAATCGACAATAAGAATAATCAGTAATACCTTTATGTATGAACTGCAGGTGAACCCCAGATGCGCATAAGAGACGATTTTTATTTGGCAAAAAATGCAAACGTACAACAAAATAGTTTATTAAGTGCAAAAAGCAAACGGCGGCTTCAAAAAAGCAAGGCTGACAACACCTTAAAGTCCTATTGCAGCGACTGGTCTGACTTTGCTGACTGGTGTGAGGCCCATGGGGAACGCCCCATACCGGCTAGTCCGGAGACCATCGTAAACTACATTAATGACCTGGCGGATGATGCAAGAGCCAATACAGTCTCAAGACGTGTAACAGCTATTTCAGAAAACCATATTGCCGCTGGTTACAGTTCCCACAATCCAGCCAAAGAAGGCATTGTACGAAATGCAATGCATGCAATCCGCCGTGAAAAGGGAACCTTTCAGCACGGCAAATCCCCGGTGCTGCTGGAAACCCTCGAGCTTCTGGCAGACAGCTTTGATACTGGAGACATTGTCGGGGTTCGTGACAAGGCAATTATTTTCCTGGGCTTTGCCGGGGCATTCAGACGCTCTGAGCTGGTTGCCATACAAGTAGAGGAACTTACCTTTTCCAGCGAGGGCCTTATTATTTTTCTTCCACAATCTAAGGGCGACCAGCTGGGACACGGCACACAGGTTGCTATCCCCTACAGCCCCAATCCAGAGCTTTGCGCCGTAAGGGCTGTGGAGCAATGGATTCTTACCGCTCAGATTCATTCCGGTCCTCTGTTCCGGCCTTTTAAAAAGAACAAAGAGCTTCGGGATACACAGCTTTCGGACAAATCCGTAGCACTTATCGTCAAAAAATACATAGAGAAAATCGGGCTGAACTCTCAAAGCTTTGCAGGACACAGCCTCCGCCGAGGCTTTGCTACCAGTGCGGCACAAAACGACCTTAATGCCCTGCAAATCATGAGACAGACCCGACATAAATCTGAAAAAATGGTTCATCGATACATTGAACAGGGCAATATATTTAAGGATAACGCCCTAAACCATATGTTTAAAAAACGCTAATAACTTTTTATATAAAATTCACTCAACAAAGGAGTATCTGCTAAATATGTTACTAAATCGCAAGTCTGTTGAATTACTGGCACCGGCTGGAAACTGGGATGCCCTGGTGGCAGCCATTGATGCCGGTGCGGATGCTGTTTATCTTGGCGGAAAGCATTTTAACATGCGTATGCACAGGAACAATGAAACTAATTTTGATGACAAACAGCTCAAGGAGGCAATTGAGTACGCCCACGCCCATGACGTGCGGCTCTACATAACATTAAATAACCTCATTAGTGAAGAAGAACTGGAGCCGCTGAGAGAGTATCTCGCCTACCTGAATGAAATCCGTCCAGATGCAATTCTCGTTCAGGACCTGGCTGTACTTGAGCTAACACACGAAATGGGCATCGATATTCCCCTCCACACCTCCGTTATGATGAATACCCATAACGAACAGGCTATTTCAAAACTTAAGGAATACGGCATTACCCGTATTGTTGTGGGCCGTGAAATGACTCTTTCCGAGCTTTCCTTATTCAAGGAGCGTACCGGTCTTGAAATTGAATATTTCATGCACGGCGATATGTGCTTTGCTGAAAGCGGACAGTGTATCCATTCCGGAGTTATTTTTGCCCAGAGCGGCAACCGTGGACGCTGCCTGAAGCCCTGCCGCTGGGCTTATAAACTCATTGATGAAAATACTGGAGAGCAGCTGGACGAAAATGGTCCTGGTCCATACAAGCTTGCTTTGAAGGATATGTGTATGTACCGCAATATTCCTGAGCTGATACAGGCTGGAGTATTTTCTTTTAAAATAGAAGGACGTATGCGCCCGGCAGAATTTATCAAGCGCATCGTAACCACCTACCGCAAGGCAATTGACAGATACCTGGCTGACCCAAACAGCTTCCAGACTGACGAATCTGACTGGAAGGATCTTTACGAAAATCGTGCCAGAGACTTTACCACCACATTTGCCCTCGGACAGCCCGGTCCTGAGGCAATTGGCTTTGACGGCAAGCGAGAGCCGAGATTTTTCAGCAGTGCCATTCCTGAGGCTGAATTCCAGGATGAAATTTTAAAGTCAGAACGCCCCATAGAGTCCGGAGCAAATAATGACAAGCCGCAACTTTCAGTCCGTGTAAATACCATTGAAGCTTTGAAAGCAGCTATTGACAGCGGCGCTGACACTGTATACGGCGGTGGTGAGGCATTCCGTCCAAACAAGCCCTGGACTCTTGAGGACATAAAGATCGCTACAGAATACGCACACAGCCATTCCGCCCGTTTCGTTGTCGATACTCCAAGAACCACAATGCGCAGGGAATGTGGCGAACTGGAGCAGTATTTTACCGCCATCAACAATTTTGCGGACAGACCTGACGGCATCATGGTAAGCAATTTAGGTTCCATGAACCTTGCCCAGAAATGCACAAATATTCCACTACAGGCTGATACCTCATTTAATATTTTCAACCATCTTGCTGGAGAATTCTTGAAGAAAAACGGCATGTCGATGGGAACGGCCTCCTTTGAGCTATCCTTTGAGCAGCTCCGCTCCATTGTTGAAAACAGCCAGCTTCCCATTGAGGCTGTTGTTCACGGCTCCTACGAATCCATGATTTGCGATCACAATATTCCGGCAATGTCGTTGGAATATGACCCTTGGGGAAATCCTGAATTTAACGACAGGCACTATGCACTTTTGGATACAGCTGAAGAAGTACATCCTATCCGCATTGACCAGTATGGCAGAAACCATATTCTCTTTGCCAAGGATCTTTGCTATTATCCATATTTGGAGAAATTCCAGCATCTGGGTTCTCTGCGCATTGAAGCTCAGGATTACAGCCCGGAATACACTGGAACAATTACAGCAATATACAGAAAAGCTATAGATAATCTCTCCAGTAGCAAGTCATATTTTAATGATAAAGACTTTGAGACCCTTAAGACCAAGGGCCCTCGCAAGGTAGGCATTGGCGTGTACCGCTACCGTCAGTCTAAGGATTCTGTATAAACTGTGCATTAAATTTAGGAGGCTTTTACTTTGGATAAATATATAGGCCCTGAGGCCATACTTGAAAAAAAGAAAAAATACATTATGCCCTGTCTTGCTCACTTTTATAAGGAACCAAGAGAGTTTGTAAAGGGCCGTATGCAGTACCTTTACGACAGCGAAGGCAGGAAGTATCTTGACTGCTATGCCGGTGTGTCAGTAATGAACTGCGGACACTGCAATCCTGAAATCACTGAAAAAGTTGCCGAGCAGGTAAAGACCCTTCAGCATGTATGCAACATCTATCTCACTGAGCATATGCTGAATCTTGCTGAAAAGCTTGCACAGGTTACTCCCGGAAAACTTCAGAAATCCTTTTTCTGCTCCACAGGCTCCGAAGCCACTGAAGGCGGACTTCTGCTGGCATCCATCTACACTGGAAACAATGAAATAATCGCCCTTCGTAACGGTCTCCACGGCCGTACCAAACTTGGCATGAGTGTTACCGGTATCCAGATGTGGAGAACTGACAACAATCCTATTGGCGGTATACATTTTGCCCCCAACCCCTATTGCTACCGCTGCCCCATGAACAAAAAGTATCCTGAATGCGATCTGGCATGTGCAAATGCTGTGGAAGATGTAATAAAATGCTCCACCTCCGGACATCCGGGTGCATTCATTGCTGAAACAATTCAGGGCAATGCCGGTATTGTTACTCCTCCTAAGGGATATTTCAAGCGTATTAAGGAAATTCTTGATAAATATAACACCCTGCTCATTATAGATGAGGTTCAGACAGGATTTGGACGTACTGGAAAAATGTTTGGTATAGAAAATTATGATGTTGAACCAGACATTATGTGCATGGCAAAGGCTCTTGGAAACGGCGCCCCTATTTCCTGCTTTATTTCAACTCCGGAAATAGCTGATACCTACACCAGACCAGGGGCATCCACACTTGGAGGTAATCCTGTATCCAGTACAGCCGGTCTTGCAGTGCTCAACTACATCGAAGAGCATAAGCTGGCTGAAAATGCTGAAGCCCGTGGCAAACAGCTGGCAGACGGTCTCTGGGAACTTTCTAAGAAGCATCCTATTATTGGTGATGTACGTGGTCTCGGCCTTATGCGTGGTGCTGAATTTGTCCATGCAGACAACAGCCCTGCCCCTGAGGAGCTGGATATGGTTCTTGAGGAAATGAAGGACCGTGGCTATATCATTGGCAAGAATGGTGTGGGCCGAAATGTAATGGGATTCCAGCCCCCATTGGTTATCACTGAGGAAAACATCAACGATGTCCTCAACACCCTTGATGACGTTCTTACAAAATTTAAGCTGTAAAACAAAATTCCCGTATTGCTTAATTGCAATACGGGAATAATTTTTGTCCGAAGATAATATTTTTACTCTATAACCTCAGAGAAATATATTACAGTTACAGTATCCTGCATGGTGATACGGCGCTTGTAAATGTGCTCGAAATCAACAATCAGACCTTCACGGGAACTAATTTCTGGATTCTGATGTCCAAGATCGTCAGAAGTGAGATCTGCCATAGTCTTAACACGTACCTGATCAATCACAGCTGTGTACAGACGGCGCTTCGGCTCAAACTTCTTTCCTGTTGTAACCCATACAACAGAATTCTCAGGATACAGCTTGCTTACATCACCAAGGCGTACCGTACAATTCTTAAGTCTGCCAACCAACATACGCTCATGCTTCTCAGCCTGAAAATTCAATGCCATCATAATAAAAACACTCCCCTGTTATCTATTATGCCTGAAAGGGAAACAACTGGCCCAATACTTACACATCATATCCCCCGGCAATAATGTATACAAAAAACATTATCAAAGATATTTTATCATATTTTTCTTTATAGTTAAAGAATACATTTGCCGTTATA
>CAVAVT010000052.1:0-10407 GCA_963592185.1 bacterium
ACAGCGCCGGATTTAATAGTTCCTGACATTACAAATTTCATCCCAAAGCTGCCGCTGGTACCAGGCAATATAGTCGTCAGCAGCAGAAGTACCATATAGCCGCCCAGCCACTGCGACAGACTCCGCCATAGAATTATAGCCCGGTCCGCTGTGTCAGGCAGGTCCATAACTCCCGTGGTGGTATAGCATGAGATTGCGTCAAAAATAGCATTTACCCCTGACATATCTTTATTTAGATAATAGGGCAGCCCCCCGAAAAGTGCCATCACCCACCAGCATATAAAGAGGAATTTTGCCCCCTCCATGACACTAAAGCTGTCCTCATATTCCTTTCCCCTGCATACCAGAAAAATACCAGCTAGCAGGGCTATAACTATGGAGATTCCAAACTCTTCCGCTGTCTCATCCAGCCCGGTATATAGGCAATAGGAAAAGGGTATTAGCTGCAAGCCTCCTACCAGCAAAATAACCCGTCCTATCAGCAATATTCCCAATTTATTCATGCATCAGTCAATCCTTTTGAAAACATTTCAGCACAGTCTTGGAATGCTTGCTATGCACAATGATAAGAGCCAAATCCCCAGACTTCAGCACAGACTGACCATTTGGCACGTAGACCTCGCCATCCCGTAAATAGCCGCAAACCAGGCAGTCTTTAGGAAGATCCGCATCCATCAGTCTCTTTCCGTCTACTTTGGCGCCCTTCTGTACGACCACCTCGATGGCTTCAGCCTTGGCTCCCTCCAGAAGGGATACTGTGACGATGCCTCCCCTCCGCACAAATCCCAGCATTTCGCTGGCAGCCAGATGTCGGGAGGATAGAACAATATCCACGCCCCCTTTTTCCATCAAAGCACTATACTCATAGCGATTAACAGCCACAATGGTTCGCTTTACCCCTGCATGTTTTCCAAGCATTGCCAGCAGCAGATTCTGCTTGTCATCTCCCGTCAGACAAATCATTACATCTGCACTATCCAGTCCCTCGGACTGCAAAAGATCCAGGTTAGTGCCGTCACCATTGAGAGCCAGGCTATGCCTTGACAGTTTCTCAGCCATCAGACGGCAGCGGTCACGTTTGGTATCAAAAATCTTTACCTGAACCCCCTGCTGGTCCAGCAGCTGGGCTGTAAATCTCCCTGCCCTGCCAGCACCAATAATTACTGCCCTCTTAACCTTTTGGAAATCTTTACGGACCAGATTCTTGCTAAAGTTGGCCACAGCTGCAGTTTCTCCCACAAAGTATGCATTGTCGTTGGGCAGCAGTCTGTCATCGCCATGAGGAATAAACATCTGATTATCCCTGCATATCATAGCTGCCAGCACAGCCTTCGGCAGCCCCAAATTCTTCAGAGGCTTTTCTATCAGTGTTGAATTTTTAGTTACCTTGGTTCCAAAAAGACGTACCTTGCCATCGGCAAAATCCTCTACATTGAGAGCCTCCGGCATCATCAGTATGCGATTTATCTCCATGGCAGTTATATACTCAGGATTCAGCATTAAATCAATATCAAAAACTTCCTTTAGATAATCCTTGGCATCAGATACAAATTGCATATCCCGGATACGGGCGACGGTGTGGGTAACACCATGTCTCTTTGCCAGAACACAGCACACTATATTCACATCATCGCTGCCTGTTACCGCAATGAGGATATCTGCCCCCTGTACATCAGGCCCAGCCATGACAATAGGGTTGGAGCCATTGGCGGCAATAGTCAGTACATCCAGATTCTCATTGGCCTTTTCCAGCTTTCCCTCATTCGTGTCTATGACCACAACATCATATTCCTCTCTGGACAGCAGCTCCGCAATGCTGTAGCCCAGCTTGCCTGCGCCTACAATGACAACCCTCATATATTTCACTCCATATCTTTTGGAAAACCCTGCATAATATCTCCATCTATATTACACGTTTTGACCTATTTTGTATACAATCTGGTGATTTTAATGACATAAAAGAACCGCAAGATTTAGTCCTGCGGTTCTCTTTGTATCAGATATTAAATTTTTCCACGTAGTACTTGTGAATCTCAGTTAAGATACAGGCTTCATAATACTCCACTGGAGTCTCTTTGTTCTGCTCCAAACTGTAGGAAGTCGCCTTTATTTTAAGTATGGGCTGTCCTATCTTACATTCCAGATAGCCGCTTGTTTCAGCATCAGCCACAATTGCCTCTAATGTCTGGCACACCCTGTACATTTCCGTATGGAAAAAGGATTTCAGGATGTCGTAAAGTGAGCGGTTGTTGAAATCAAAGAAGTCCAAATTGGGGAACTTCTTCACCGGCAGCATCGCTGTGTTCAGGCTGTATGGAATCCCATCGGCAAAGTAAAGGCATCTGATAACATAGACTTCATCCCCGTTTTCCAGCTGAAGCTGCTCAGCCACATATGCATCCACTTTCCTTTTTTCGATGGAAAGCTGTTTTTTTGATGGCTCCCGGCCTTCATTTCTCACAGCCTCGGTAAAGCTATAAATACGAGAACGTTTCTGATCCTTCAGCCCTCTGACAAAGCAGCCCTTTCCCTTGATTCGGTAGAGAATATTCTCTCCGCAAAGCTCGTCAATGGCCTTGCGTATGGTTACTCTGCTGACCTGGTACTGCTGGCACATTTTGTTCTCAGAATCAATCACCTGATTCGGCTGCAATACTCCGGTACGGATTTTTTCTTTTATCTCAGTCTTTATCGTCTCGTATTTTGTCATACAAACATCATTCCTGTCCAGCGTTCTCTTTTGCAATCTTTCTCCAGTTTAGGAAGCCATAAGTGGAGTTCAGGAAGTTTACGCTCTTCATGATAATGATAAGGATAGCAGCAGAATCGCCCTGCATGAGAACCATTACCCACATTACGATAGCCAGAGCATTTACAATTGCCCACATAGCCCACTGCTCAGAGAAGCGCAGGAGATACAACATGCTGGCTACAACAGCAACAACTGTGGTAAGGGAATCCATGAACGGAAGCTTGCCGCCCATCCAATTCAGAACATGCATATAACCCCATACACCTACAGCTGTAATTGCCAGGGAAATAAGGATAAGTTTCGGAGTCATTGTACGGAACTTTACCTGTCCGCTTTCACTGGTATTTTTTCTCCAAGTATAAATTGCTATAGCACTTACTGGTATTGAATAGATTAAATTATACATTACCTCGCCATAAAGAGGTATTCCATAGCAGTAGAATGAATACAGCGCACTATTGATAATTGCGAAGTAAAGACCTGCGATTTTACCCTTTGCACCAAATACCAGATTCAAGCTGCTGGTAAGTGTCATAATTAGGAAGAACCAAGCCTCCCCCTGAATAGCCCATGCTACGGTCTGGAAAATCAGTACAAATGCCAGCCATGCCTTTTCCTTCCAGCTCCAATCTGCAAAAAACTTCTTAATCATATTCATGCTCCCCACTCCTTCATTAATGTTTGAAAGTTTTCGTATTCGATAACCGGACCATATGTTCCAACAACTGCTGCTGCAGTTTTATTGGCAAGTAAAATTGCATCCTCCAGCTCCATTCCCTTTGAAAGACAGGCAATCACAGCACCTATATGACTGTCGCCAGCTCCCACGGTATCCACCACCTGGGTCTTTTCAGAAGCTACTCTGTGCATTTTGCTGCCATCGTAGAACATGGCCCCGTCTGCTCCAAGGGTTACAATTACGAGATTTTGTGTTTTTTCATAAATTGCCTGTGTAGCAGCCTCCACATTATCCAGTCCGTCATAGGACATCGCCTCAGCCTTGTTGATATGGAGAACCGGATGAAGTGCCATAAGCCTTTCCATGGTTTCCTTCTCAATGGTGGTAATCATGGGACCTGGGGCTAAAAATATTGTTTTATTTTCGATTCCAGGTACATTTTCAAGCCAGTCCGCAATGATTCTGCCACTTTCTCCACATACCTGATAGCCGGCCAGATAAATATAATCGTAGGCACCCATGTCTATTTTCTGGAACCATTCCGGCTTGAAGTGACACTCAGCTCCCTGTACAGTAATGAAGGTTCTTTCGCCGTCATCCTCCACAAGACTCAGGCAGTAGCCATTATCCTCATTCGGTTCTTCGATGACAGGAGTGTATCCCTTTTCTGCCATTGCCTTCCGAATGGTATCAGCCATATGCCCTGTTCCTACCGGTACGCAAAGGTCATGCTCAGCTCCAAGGTTGCGGATGGTGTTTGCCACATTGTAGGCACATCCTCCAACAACAGTTTTTGTTTCCTTGCAAGGAATGTCCTCTCCGCTTTTAGGAAGCCTTTCTACCTTCATCATGAAATCTACAATTGCTGCACCAACAACCAACGTCCTCATGATAATAACGTCCTTCCCTTTTCAAGAATGCTGATGTATTCGTCAAAATTGGTTTCAGGATTCTGCACTCTAAGAAGCTCGGTATACTGCGGATTGATTTTGGAATATCCGGTAAATGCTCCGCAGATGGCGGTTGCCATAGCTCCGATGGTATCTGTATCTCCTCCGAGATTTGCACACATTAATGCGCTCTTATTCGGATCCTGATTGTAGTATGCTATAGCAACTGCTGCCGGAACTGATTCAATGATTCCAACTCCTGCACCGATGATATCATAAATTTTTCTGGAGAAGGTTTCCTCATCATCAGCGTATTCCTTTGCCAGCTGGATTCCAATTTTCACACGCTCAGCAAGTCTTGGACTGAATGTCTCACAACCTTTTTCATAGCCAGCAGGTTCGATGGACATAATGTCTTCCAGAACCTGCTCAAAATCATCGTTCACAATGGCGGATGCAACGCCTGCAGCAATCATAGCAGCACCTGCAATTGTTACATCGCTGGTGTGGGTTGCCTGGGACACTCCATACACGTAGTCAACGATTTCAGCCTTCTGCTCAGGTCTAAACAGACATCCTATTGGAGCGATTCTCATGGCACTTCCGTTGGAAAGTGCCTTATTGGTAATTGCGCTTGCATCCTTCCCATCTCTAAAGTCAGCCAGTGCCAGTTTGGATGTGGGACCTAAAATATTGTTTTCAAAGGCATTTTCCTTGTCGGCCCATTCCAGCATACGCTTTGCAATATCCTGTGCATCCGGCTTGTAATCCGTGGTGCTGATGGAATCAAGCAGTACCAGCGCCTGACCGGTATCGTCCGTGAACTGTCCCTTATCATAGTTAAATGCCACATCGTTTTCATCCGGACCATCAATCAGTTCAGTGATTTTACCTCCGAAAAACTTTCTAGCTCTGTCTCTGCCCCACAGCTCTGCCGGCATTCCCATGGCATCTCCCAGCGCCATTCCGTACAGCGCTCCAGCAATCTTATCTCTTAAATCCAATATCCTGAACCTCCCTTAAAATGCTTAAAAGCATTTGCGACAACTTAACAACTTGATATTACAGCTTGTATTATCTATGGGCTTATTATATGACTTAACCGTGTATTTGTCAATATTATTTGAAGAATCTATTTGATTTAAAGTATTCTGAATAATACAAGTGGTATACACGTGTTTGTATCATAAAAATACGGTCTCAAAGACTTTTCTATCCTCCGAGACCGTTTTAGTGTATCACTTATTTTTTTCTTGTCAATTTTAAATACGTACAACCTGATCCATGGGCTTGATTGTAAACAGCAATTCACGCTCTGCCACAGCAAGCTCCCGGCGAACATAGAATACCTGTCCGGTACATACAGCCCTGATTTCCTCAAGACATTCAGCTGTGAAGGGATCAAATATTCTTGCCATAATATCTCCCTTTTCCACAAAGTCCTCAGCCTGCTTCAAAAGATGCACAAAGCCTCCGGTGCTTGTGATAATGCGCTGCAAATCCTCAGCATTGACCTTCACAGTGCTGCGGCCGGCTGGAAGGTTCAAATCTGCACGAAGGATTCCCTTATGGCGCATAAATCTAAGAATAGCCGCCACAGCTGAACGTGCCGCATCCAAATCAATTTTATCTGTAGCCTTTGCATAAAGAGAAAAGGCATTGGTGTCAAATACCTGCCAATTATAGTTAAGAGTTGTTGTATCAATAGGGGTTGGATTACGGATGAGAAGATACGATAGGCCAAAAGCCATACCATCCTCTTCATTCTGGAATCCGGTATTCATATATCTAACATGGGGAACAAAGTCTCCCGGCAGATAGAAACTTGCAAGTTGAATACCATTTTCATAGCCCTTTACAGCCTCAAAGATGCCTGAAGCGAGACGCTGTGTAGTTTCTCCAAGATTGTATCCCGGGAACATTCTGTTTATATCAGTGTTGTCCATAGGCCAGAAGCGTTTTCCAACATTCATTGAAAACTGGCTTGCACTTGGAATAACCAGTACTCCGGCATCATTTACAAAAGCCCCTTTGGCTTCCAAATCTTTAAGGGTCTTTACCAAAAGACCGCAGACGAATACCTGCTGATACTCATCACCACGGGTAGAGCCTACTACAGCCAGCGTTTTTGCATCTGAACCAAAGGAATAACCATATACAGGAATCTTCTGGCGGTATGGCAATGCTGAAAAGGTATATATCGTTTTCTTTTCCATTATCACACCTCCAAAACACGGGCTATAAGCGAGCCTTCAAGTACTACTGGGTATTCACGAAGTGTAAAGAGCAGTCCGGTAATCGGGCTCTTCAGCTCCTCACGAACTTTTCCGGTAAGGGAATCCGCCACAACGCCAAGGGTCTGACCCTCATAGACCTTGCAGCCATGCTCAACTACAGGCATAAATATACCGCTCTGATTTGCATTTACGTAGCCAACATGTCCATCTGTACTTATGATTGGCTGACCAACAGACGGAGCCTTTTCATCCAGCATTCCCATATCCACCATGGTAGCAAGGATTCCTGATGCCAGCTTGTCGCCATATTCAATGGTCAGGCGCATTCCAACGCCCATTTCCACAACCAGACAGGGTGTTCCGGTGCTGTTAAGGCTCCACGCCAGCGTACTTTCGAGCACAGTTGCAGCACTATGAACCCATACCAAATCCATATTCATATGCTTTGACATGGGTACAAGCTTGTCAGCTGTTTTTTCATTTATACGTATCTGGGGAATTTCCCGAAGGAAAATATTGCTGGCGTGAATATCTATCGCCAAATCCGCCCCAGAAATATTATCCACAATCTGCTTGGCTACATATTCATACATGGAGCCGTCTTCATTGCCGGGAAAAATTCTGTTCATATCCAAGTCAAAGCCCGGCAATCCTCTGTATATGGTGCTGATTCCCATTGGATTCAGTGATGGATATATATCCACCTGTCCCCTGAGCTTAGATTTCTTTTTTTCAAGCATTCTTGCCAGCTGAAAGGTTACATACTGTCCCTCCAGCTCATCACCATGGGTTCCTGTTATTACGCAGAGTCTTTTTCCAAGACCTGCCTCTCCCACGATGGTATTTTTCTGCACGGCGAACTCCTCTCCAGCCGGCAGTTGTAATCTGACTACATCCTCAACCACCCTATCACAATCCTTTTCCAAAATATCTTATGCCATTCTTCATGACGGCCGTACACGCATGAACACTGTCTGAAGCTGGTCGGCTCCACCACGGAATACACCACGCTCCACGGGGCAGTCCCTATAGTCCCTGCCAACAGAAAGCACGATGTAATCCTCATCCGTCAGCTTGTTTCTGGTGGGATCAAAGCCATACCACAAACCTTCATGCCAGACCTCTGCCCAGGCATGTGTGGTGCCTTCACCATAGGGCAGACCGCACACATATCTGGCAGGATGTCCCAAAAGACGTGCCATTGTCACAAATACATGGGCAAAATCCTGACACACGCCTTTTTTCTGCTTAAAAGCCTCAGAAGCTGTGGTTGCCACATTGGTACTTCCAGGCTCGTAATCAAAATATCCGTGCAGCAGCTCAGACAGCTCCTGCATCTGTTGAAGCACGCCGCCTGAAAGCTCTGCTTCCTGCAAAAATGCCTTAATTGCAGCATCAGGATGGGTCATAGCCGAGGGATAGCTGTAGCACGCCATAGGTTTCTCTGGAACCCTATGGCTATCATCCCTGACTATACGGCCTTCTATATTATACCTAAAATTGTCGTGCTCTTCATCTATATGTCCAAAAAAAACTGTATTTCCAAAGGCATCCCGGCTGTAGCAGCCCTGCCCCAGCAAAGGCGTTACAGCAAGATGAAATCCTGCCAGCCTTTGTTCCGGGGCAATACGGGGCACACAGCGGAGTAAAAAATCATGCTCCCTTATTTTTGCGGACATTTCCAAAAGAGTGTTAAATTCAAATCGCAAATCCTTCATAGGACTCACCCTTACACCTGAAAAAGATTTTCTATTGCCTGCAGGAAATCCCCTTCACTCAAGGAGTCCGCCGGACTCTTTCCTTCATAAATGCGCTCCTGCTTCAAGATGGTCTGCAGTGCCTGAGGCTCCGTCTGAATGCTTGTTCTGGTCATGCGCTTCAGGAACTTCTGCAGCTCCTCATGAAGGGCTTCCTGACGATATCCGGTGCGAAGACTGAAACTGATACACTCCACGCTTGCTCCGCATTTAATAATATTTCGTACATTGTCGTCTACGATAAAATCATCGTAACTGCCACGGAATGCCATGATATTATCCAGTACCTCAAGAAGCATAAGTCCGGGAGCACTGTCCTCCGCCCCCTCATCCAGTGCATACACAGCCATCTGGAGATATGCAAGAGTGCTGGAGCCGATGGTTTCTCTTAACACCATGCCGTTTCCAAGCATCATTTCAGCGGCATAGCGTATGGAATCAGGATTTTTCACATCATAAACATAACTTTTGAAAAAATCTTCTGCTGACTCGTAATTATTTTCTATGCCCAGCTTTGCACAGTAGTTTCCATAATCAAAATAATCACTGTCAATCATGGAATCATAGCAGTTCATCATGTATTGCAGGGACAGGGCCACTCTTTCATAGTACCTTCCCAGCCAGTAAAGCCGGTTTGTTTTGCTCAGCGAGATAAAATCCATGTATCTTTAAAGCCTCCTCCTTGGGACGAATTAACAACGAAGCTGTCCGGGTTTCTTGAAAATCTGGTAAGACCGCTGGGCCATACCTGTACCTTTTCCCCGGCCAGTACAAAGGCACGAAGATCCGCCTTTCTGGCAACTGTTTCCTTGCCTTCCACAATGTCCAAATCCTGGAAATCTATAACTTCCTGGGAGATGAAACGCCTTGGCTCAGCCTTGATGGTTTCCTTCAGCTTTTCAAGTTCCTCTAGGCTTAAGTCGCTGCCAAAGATTACGCCGTAACCTCCAGCCTCAGCCACGTCCTTGATAACCAGACGGCCGATATTTTCAAGAGTATAATCCATGTCTTCCTTATAAAATGGCAGGAATGTGGGGGCATTCTTCAAAATAGGTTCTTCATCGAGATAATATTTAATCATCTTTGGAACGAAGTAATATATACCCTTGTCATCTGCCACACCATTGCCAGGAGCATTGATGAGAGCCACATTGCCAGCTCTATATACTTCCATTATGTTAGGTACGCCTATCAGGGACTCAGGCTCGAAGCACAAAGGATCCAGATAGTCATCGCTTATACGGCGGTACATAGCACCAACCTTAACTGTGCCGTGGTTGCCTCTGTAATAAAGGTAGTCATTGTCCACCAGCAGGTCCCCAGGCTCAGCCAGCACAGCGCCAGTCTGCTCTGCAAGATAGGAATGCTCGAAATATGCGGCGTTGTAACGACCAGGTGTAAAAATGACATTTATACCGCCGGTATTTACATAATCCATGGTTTCCTTCAGCATGGAACCATAGTTTCTGTTGTCCATAACATGGTTCTGCCTGAAAGTATCCGGACTGCAGCGGCGGCAAAGTGAACGGGCAATCAGAGGATAGGATGCGCCTGAAGGAATCCTCAGGTTATCCTCCAAAATATACCATACTCCGTCTTTTCCCAGCACCAGGTCAATACCTGAAATGTGGCTGTAAATCCCCTTTGATGGCATGATTCCCTCACACTGGGCAAGATACCCAGGAGAGCGGTAAACAAATTCTTCTGGAACTACTCCATCCTTGATAATCTGCTTTTCAGAATAGATGTCCCTTAAGAAAGCGTTAAGAGCTGATACTCTCTGAATCAGTCCCTTTTCCAGCAGCTGGTAATCCTCATGGGATATAACCCGGGGTATTGGATCAAAGGGAAACAGTCTTTCCTTGAATTTCCCGTTTTTATAAATACCGAATTTTACGCCATACCGTGCCATCTGCCTATTGATTTCTTCCTTGTGAAGCAGCAGCTCTTCCATAGTCACTCCTCCTAAAATAAAAACAGACAGAACGATGAAGTCGCTGAACTCCATTGTTCTGTCTGTTTTTTATCCTATGTATGTTTGTTATGCATACTATGTTACTCCTACAGGACTAATATGTCAATAATCATAACA
>CAVAVT010000053.1:0-10287 GCA_963592185.1 bacterium
TGGCTCAGGATGCAGAAAAGTTTGCGAAGCACTGTTCCGAACTGGGAATCACAGGAATTATCGACTGTGGTAACTATGATTTCGGTGAATATCTGATGAATGACAGTGTTATGGAGGCCCTTGAAGATAAGCGGTGCGCTGTGCGTCTGACAGCTTGCGGCTATATTGGCACCAAGCAAAATATCCAGACAGCTTTTGATGAGATTAAAATGCTTAACAGCAAGTATTATTCTGACAGATTTAGATGCTTCACATTGAAGATTTTGAATGATGGTACTTTGGAGAACTTCTCTGCTGCAATGCCTAATATGCCGGATGGCATTTCTGCTGTACAGCCGACTATGGATGTTGATCTTTTGGAGAAGTGGGGTATTGAGTGTGCAAAGGCTGGCATTGACTATAATGTTCATGCTATTGGCTCTCTTACTGTACATGCTTTGTTGGAGGCTGCAGGCCGCATTCGTGCAAAGGGATACAAGGATCTTCGTATCACATGCTCTCACTCTGCATATGTATTTGACGAGGATATGCCGCTCTTCAAGAAGTATGACGTCATTGCAAACTCTACAGCAAAGTGGTTCTCTGCTATGGCGGCTGAAGAAAAGGAAGGGGAGAAGCAGATTTCCCAGGCTAATCCATATCCGCTGGGACGTATTAAGGATACTGGTGCGATGATTAGCTTAAGCTCTGACTATCCAACAGATCTTTACACCTTTAGACCTATGCCTAACATCGAGGTTGCATTGACTAGACAGGCTGTAGGAGAAAAGGATGCATTCATTAATGAGCCGCAGGATCGGCTGAAGCTGGAGGATGTTATCGAGGCATATACTCTTAGCAATGCTTACCAGATGCGCATGGAGGACAAGTTAGGCTCTATCGAAGTTGGCAAGTATGCAGATATGGTTGTTCTTGACAGCAATCTCTTTGAGACTGATGTTTATAAGATTCATGATGTTAATGTTGTAGAGACCATCATGGATGGTGTAACTCGTTACAAGAAATAAGCGTATATCGCAAATACTTTGGTTCCATTAAAAATCACCGCTGCATCGTGAGTAACATCACGGTACAGCGGTGATTTTATTTTTAGTATAGGATTTTACCAGATGTTCATTACGTGCTGCATCAAAAGACTTACGAGAGTGATTCCAATCCAACAGCAAGCACCGATAAACAAAGGCTTTCCACCGGTCTTTACCAGTTTCACAATATCGCTGTTCAGACCGATTGCTGCCATTGCCATAACAATGAAGAACTTGGAAAGTTCCTTCAATGGCTGGAAAACTTCAGCGTTTACACCGAAGGAAATGCAGATAGTAGTAAATACCGCTGCCAAAACGAAATAAAAGATAAACATTGGGAAGGCACGCTTTAGGCTGAATCGGTTTTCACCAGTACCAGAATTGCTGCGTGCAACAATAATAGCAAGACCCAAGGTAATAGGGATGATAGCAAGTGCTCTAGTAAGCTTTACTGTTACAGCGTAATCGAGGGTTGCTGCTCCGAGGCCGTGCATACTGTCCCAGGTAGCGGCTGCTGCAGTAACGGAAGAAGTATCATTGATTGCTGTGCCGGCAAAAATGCCAAAGGCTGTTCCGGACGTACCATCAAATCCTAAAATATTTCCGAGGAGGGGGAAGAAGAGAGCTGCAAGAGCGTTGAAGAAGAATATAACGGATACGGACTGTGCGACTTCATTGTTGTCAGCGTTTACAACGGGAGCAGCTGCTGCAATTGCTGAACCGCCGCAGATGGAAGAACCAACTCCGATAAGTGTTGCGGTATTTCCAGAAATATGCATTGCCTTGTGGAGAATCCATGCAATGATAAGTGAAATGCTTATGGTGCTGATAATAATAGGAAGTGAGAATACACCAGTCTGAATAATTATTCCTAAATTCATGCCAAAGCCCAAGAGAACAACAGCTGTCTGCAGAATGATTTTTGAGGTCCAGTTAATACCTGCAGCGGCAGAGCCTTTGTCCTTCCAAAATGTTGTTATGAGCATTCCAGCCAGTATTGCTATAATTGCACCGCCCACAACGGGGAACTGCTTACCAAGAAGCCAGGCAGGAACAGCTATAATGAAGCACGTCAGTATGCCGACTCCCTTGGAGTTTAAAAATTGCATATAAATTACCTCTCTTTATGTAAATTTTCTAATACCGTATAAGATTATAACACCGTAAATCTGTAAAATAAAATACTATTAAAATTAAAAGCAGCTCTGATAGGCTGTAGTGCCAGTCAGAGCTGCCAATTAATTCTTATTCTGCATCAAAAAGTGGAAGATGTTCAAGGTAGATAATGTCATCACGCTGGTCAGCATCGCCCTCAGCCAGTACACATGCCTGTGCAGCAACTGTACCGCCAGCCTTTTCTGTAAGCTCGTTCAGAGCCTTTATGGAGCCGCCGGTGCTTATTACGTCATCAAGCAGCAGGACTTTTCTGCCCTTGATTCTCTCAACGTCAACACCGTCCAGGCAGAGCTTCTGAGTACCCTTTGTGGTAATGGAAACATCATTAACCCAGATGGCGTTTTCCATATAGCCCTTTACGGATTTACGGGCAACCACGTAGCGAGAAAATCCAAGCTCCTTTGAAAGCTCTGCAGCCAAGGGAATACCCTTTGTTTCTGCTGTGAGAATTACTTCAATATCGGAAGGAATCTTTTTTGCCAAAGCCTTTGCACATGCACTGGTAAGCTCAATATCTCCAAGCATGATGAAGCCAGCAATGGCCAGCTTGTCACTTATGTTGAGAACAGGGAGGGAACGTTTGCATCCAGCAACGGTCAGCTCATAATATCTATTAGCCATAACACACCTCTTTAAGATTAATATAATTATTATAACGCCATTATTCCAGTTTTTCCATTATGGGTTCATAAAAGAGATAAATTTTTTAAATTTTCGTAAATAAAGAACTTTATTTTTAGCTTTTTTTACAAAAATTTTTAAAGGATTTATACATATAATATAGAAATAAAAAACGGTGTAACGCTTTTTTATTGGGAAATTGAGATAGGGATTAGGAGGATGTTTATGGGAATTAAACAGCGTTTTTATCTAATGATTGGTATTGTGGCCTTGCTTATGGCAATTATTTCAGGCACCGGCTACAATATGGCACAGTCTATTCTTTCTGACAGTGTTAAGAGCCAGCTGACAGCCATTGTTCAGGAACAGGGAAGCACACTGGATACCTGGATAGAAAGCAAGGCTGCTCTGCTGGATGCTTCTGGAAATGCACTTTCAAAAAGACCGGCGGCAGAATCAACCACAGCAGCCTCCATACCTTACTTAGGCACTATAGCAGGGGATAAGGAAATCATGGATGTCACAAACGGACTGGAAAGCGGAGCAGCATTTAGCTGGGTTGATGGCGACCTTTCCGGTGATAATTTCGATCCCCGAACCCGTGACTGGTATAAGGACGTAAAGGCTGCAAAAGCCCCTATGTTCACTGAGGCTTACATTACCCATGGCGGAAGCTCAGACGGCAAAGTTGTAATCTCCTATGCTGTCCCTCTGAAGACACCTGAGGGTGCATTCGCAGGTGCTCTTTGTGAAGATATAACTCTGGATGTTCTTGATGAAGTTGTTAAAAAAATACATTACGAGGACCAGGGGTCAGGTATCATTATTGACAAAAAGGGCAATATCATTGCTACATCCGGTAAGGAAGAGCTCATGAGCAATGCAGCTGATTCCAAGGATTTTGGTTCTCATTACAAAGATATGCTTTCACAGCCTGTTGGATATTTTGATGTGAATTACAATGGTGCTGAGTCTGTATTTGCATATACAACTCTTACCCGTCCGGGCTGGATTGTAGGTATCTTTGTTCCTAAGGATTATGTTTTCGCAGCCCTTACAAAAATGAAGATGGTATATGGGATTATTTTCGTTGTAGGTCTTTTGCTGATTGGTATTGGCGGCACTATGTTTGCAAACCGTATAACAAATGTGGTTATAAAGCTGAAGGGCCATGCTGCAGAACTTTCCCATGGAAATCTTGCTGTGGAAAATCTGCCTGTAACCTCCAATGATGAATTTGGTGCACTGACAGAGTCCTTCAATACCATGAAGGAACATCTCCATGGTCTTATCCGTCAGATGAGTACAGTTGCCGAGCAGGTGGCTGCTGCATCTGAAGAACTTACAGCCAGTGCGTATCAGTCCTCTGAGGCTTCAACTCATGTGGCAGATACCATAACTAAGATTGCTGAAGGAATGCAGGATCAGAACAACAGCATAGATGAGGCAAAGAAGGAAGTCGATACAGTATTCTCTGAAATGCAGTCCATGGCGGAAAATACCAGACAGATTGCTGAAACGGCTAATGAAACAGCTGACTCCGCAAAGACTGGTGAGGAACTCATGAACGATGCCATGAGAAAAATGGAGAATATTGAAAATAGCGTCATGACCTTTGCTGATACAGTTCGTGTTCTTGATAACAACTCTAAGGAAATCGGAGCTATTGTTGATACCATAGTTGCGATTGCAGACCAGACGAACCTCCTTGCATTGAATGCAGCTATTGAGGCAGCACGTGCAGGAGATGCAGGCAAGGGCTTCGCTGTTGTAGCTGAAGAAGTCCGCAAGCTGGCAGCTGAGTCTCAGTCCTCTGCAGAGCAGATTAAGGAAAAGATTTCCTCCATTCAGACTGATACCGAGCGAGCTGTTGGTGCTATGCGTGAGGGTACTTCTGGAGTTCAGGAAGGAACAAAGGCAATCAACGATGTTGGCAGACAGTTCCAGATTATTATGAAGAATGTTGCTGACATTAAGCAGAAGATTGATACCTTCCATGCAGCATCTGACAGGATTACCGATGGCGCTGGCAGCATTGTTGGTGCTGTTGATTCCATTGATGAGGTCAGCAGAGATACAGCAGCTCATACAGAGACTATTTCTGCAGCAGCTGAGGAGCAGTCAGCATCTTCCTCAGAAATTGCTACAGCATCTGATTCTCTGGCAAAAATGGCTTCTGAGCTTCAGGCTGCAACAGGTAAGTTCAAGCTTTAATATTATCGGCTATATGAAGAGTCCCCATGACTATGTCATGGGGATTTTCTCATCCAGCTATATTTTTGGGAAGAACCCTGTATACTACGAAGGCTATTACACTGTTGACCAGGCCTTCAAGCAAAAGTCCGGGGGTGGAGGCAAGCCCGGCTTCTATGCTGTCAAAAAGAGCCATGCCAAATACCGTATATCCTGCAGCCATGGCAAGGGAACCAAGAGTCATACCCAGGATAATTTTTACTGTGGTTTTTCCTTTTTTAGCACATATGTGAAGCGCTTCAGCCATGATGAATTTTATCAGCAGTGTTGGAACAATCCATACCGGAAAGCCGGAGAGAAGATCTGCAAAGGCTGAACCGATGCAGGCGGCGAAGAGAGCCTCACGCTGAGGGCATATCAGTATAAAAATGAAGATTACAGCATCTCCAAGATGTGCATATCCAAGAGGGATTGGAATATGGATTGCAAAGGTTGCTGCAAATACCAGTGCGGTCATTATTGCTGTACGGCACAGAGAAGTGGTGTTAAATCCGTGATGTTCTGTTTCATTGAGTGTCATAATATCAGCTCCTAAAAAGTTATATATCGATTGCTATGATTGCCATTCGATGTAGACTAGTGTAGAATAAATTTGGCATTAGTAAAATGCTCAAAAAATGATTTTGTTTTATGCCAGAATCGAGGCTTTACATGCTTACATATTCACTTGAAAATACAGGGAATATTCCACTATATGAATATCTTTACCAATGTATAAAAAATGACATACAGGAAGGAAGGCTCAAGCCCGGAGAGAAGCTGCCATCCAAGCGTACTCTTGCCAGGAATCTCGGTGTCAGCACCATAACCATTGAAGGGGCATATGGTCAGTTGATTGCTGAGGGATATTGCCAGTCTGCAGCCAAAAGAGGTTTTTTCGTATCCGAAGGTATTCAGCAGAGGAAAAAATATAAAGCTCCATTGAAGGTTGAACAACCTGCAGAAAAAACTGTAGCACAGGATTCCCCAAAATGGAAAATCGATTTTTCTGCCAATAGTATGCGAAGTGAAGATTTTCCTTTTGCCATATGGACCAGGCTACTTCGGCGTGTAGTGAATGAGGAGGCGGATGCACTTACCAGACGTTCTCCAGGTTTTGGGGTATATGCCCTCAGAGAAGCCATTGCAGAGCATCTTCAAAGCTTCAGGGGATTGGACGTTTTACCAGAGCAGATAATTGTTGGGGCTGGAACAGAGCTTTTATACAGCTTTATAGTGCAGGTTTTTGGTCGTGAAAAAAAATACTGCATAGAGAATCCGGGATACGACAGGCTGAAAAAAATATACGTCAGCAATGGGGCAGAGTGTGTTTATGCAGATATGGATGAAAAGGGAATAAATCCTACGGCGGTAATTAACTCTGGTGCGGATATACTGCACATAACACCGGCCCATCATTATCCTACGGGAATTACCATGCCGGTCAATAGGCGGTACGAGCTTCTGGGCTGGGCATCATCTAAGGATGGAAGATACATCATCGAGGATGACTATGACAGCGAATTTAGAATGACGGGAAAGCCTATTCCTACCCTGATGAGCATAGATGTCGATGGAAGGGTAATATACATGAATACCTTTTCTAAAAGTCTTACCCCAACAATCCGAATCAGCTACATGGTGCTGCCAATGGAGTTGGTGGGGATATTCCGGGAGAAAATTGGTTTTTACACCTGTACCGTATCAAATTTTGAACAGTACACCTTGGCGAAATTCATGAAAGAAGGATATTTTGAGCGACACATAAATAGAATGAGGAATGTGTACAGAAAACGCAGGGAAAAGCTTTTGACGTTATTCCGCCCCTATGAGGAAAATGGAAAACTGCAGATAATAGAGCGTGGTTCGGGGCTGCACTTTATGATACGTTTTATTTCTGATAAAACCGACAGGGAAATATTGGAATCCTTACAAAGCCGGGGAATAAATATAAGTCCTCTGTCAGATTACTATATAGGAAATTCTGGTTGTCACGAGCCAATATTTATAATAAATTATTCCAGTATATCCCTAAAGGACATGGATGACGTAAATTTATTTGATTGATATTAAATTGTAATAACATTAATAAAATTCATATACAATAATTTTTTCTTGATTAACCTAATAAAATAATGAATAGGTCATAAGTTTTACATTATTATACAGTATGTAGGATTTATGACCTTTATTTATTTGGAAAATACGTGTTAATCCTAATTTATTATGAAATATTCATTGTTGTATATTTAAAGGAAAATATGATAAAATGAATTGTTTTTTGCGGGCGGTTTTGTCCAATCGAAAAATACATTGATATTAAAGAGGTGTTATTAGTGGAAAAAGAAACTTTTAAGCCGTATATCCCGGCGGAGAAAACTCCCCTGGAGCTTACGAAAGTTTCGATTGTTGTCGGTATTTTGCTGGCAATATTGTTTGGCGGCGCAAATGCATATTTGGGCCTGCGTGTAGGTATGACAATATCTGCATCAATTCCTGCAGCTGTAATATCTATGGCTGTTATCCGTGTTCTGCTGAAGCGTGATTCCATCCTTGAGAACAACATGGTTCAGACCATCGGTTCTGCAGGTGAGTCTGTAGCAGCAGGCTGTATCTTCACTCTCCCAGCTATGTTTATGTGGGCACAGGAGTGGGGTACAGAGACTCCTTCCATTATGGAGATTGCTGTTATTGCATTTATCGGCGGTGTACTTGGTGTACTCTTTATGGTTCCCCTTCGCAAGGCCTTGATTGTTAAGGAGCATGGCATTCTGCCTTATCCGGAGGGAACAGCCTGTGCAGAGATTCTTCTTGCCGGTGAAGGGAAGGGTTCCTCCGCAAAAACTATTTTTGCTGGTCTTTCAATTGCTGCTGTTTATAAGTTCATTGCGGATGGTTTAAAGCTTTTTCCCAGTGAAATCGGTTATAGTTTTGAGCGTTTCAAAGGTTCCGAGATTGGTATAGACGTTCTTCCTGCACTGCTGGGTGTAGGCTATATCTGCGGATATCGTGTATCTGCTCTTCTGTTTTCTGGTTCTGTACTCATGTGGTTCTGCATTCTTCCATGTGTTGCATTCTATGGTGCACATGAGATTGTATTCCCTTCCACAAAAGTGATTATGGAAATGAGCCCTGGTGCTCTGTGGAGCAGCTTCGGCCGTTATATCGGCGCTGGTGCGCTGGCTACAGGCGGTATCATCAGCCTCGTAAAATCTCTTCCGCTTATTATTAGAACTTTTGCTAAGTCCATGGGAAGCTTCTCCGGAGAAGGCAATGAGGCTGTTCGTACTGATAGGGATCTTCCTTTGAAGGCAATCATTGGCGGCGTAATCGCTCTCGCTGCACTGATGGTAGCTGTTCCTATTATTCCTATCAGCCCGATTGGTGCTGCTCTGGTAGTTATCTTTGGTTTCTTCTTTGCAACCGTTTCCTCAAGAATCGTTGCTATCGTTGGCTCCAGTAACAACCCTGTATCCGGTATGACAATTGCATCCCTGCTTTTCATAAGCTTCGTTTTTGTTCTCGCTGGAGATGTTGGACAGTCCGGAATGATGGCTGTTATTGCAATCGGTTCTGTTATCTGCATTATCGCTGCAATCGCTGGTGATACTTCACAGGATCTTAAGACCGGTTATATTCTCGGTGCAACTCCTGTAAAGCAGCAGATTGGTGAGATTATCGGTGTTGTTGTATCTGCAATGACTGTAGGCGGAGTTCTTTATCTGCTGAGTGCTGCATGGGGCTTCGGTTCCAAGGAACTGGCTGCTCCTCAGGCTGTTCTCATGAAGATGATTGTTGAGGGTGTTATCACAGCAAACCTTCCTTGGGATCTGGTTCTCATGGGTGCTGCTATCGCTGTTGTGGTTGAGATACTTGGACTGCCGGTACTTCCTTTTGCAATCGGTCTGTATCTCCCAATCCATCTCACAACTCCTCTTTTCGTCGGTGGTGTTATCCGCCGTATTTGGGAGGCTAAGAGATATCCTTCTGATGCTGTTAAGGAAGCTGCAATTAACAGCGGTACACTTATGGCATCCGGTATGATTGCTGGTGAAGGTATTGTTGGTATCGTGCTTGCACTTCTGGCTGTACTGAATATCGATACAGATGTTTCCAGCACATTGTTCCTGGGACAGTCCGGAGCAATTGTGATGTTTGCTATTTTGGTGGCGATATTCATTTATACCATTGAGTCTGGAAAAAAGAATGCTAAAGTCTAAAAACGTTTTTGACCTGACATATTACCGCAATCCTGATTTGAAATGGCACGTGCTTGAAAATGGGACTGTGGAGATGGAGCTGGAGCACAAGGGAACCTTTGCCTTTATTGCACAAAAGGTATTCCGCCGCCCCAGAATCAGCTACATAAAGCTTGATGAGCTAGGCAGCTTTGTCTGGAAGGAACTTGAAGCCACTCATGATATTAAGACTTTGTCTGAAACTGTACATGAGAAATTTGGCGACGAGGCAGAGCCGTTGCTTCCAAGACTTGGACAATTCTTCAATCTTTTGGAAAGATACGACTTCATCAGGCGCCAAGGTTAATAAATTTTGAGGGAACCGTCCGTTGGGCGGTTTTCTTTTTTTTCAATTGATTGTATGAGTTGTCGTATTTGTGATACAATTAAGCATATACAATAGTTACAAAAAGGAGACGAATTGATATGAATAAAAAAGCTGAACTTTTAATGAACTATTTTGATGAGAAAAAAATTGACTGTTTCCAGGTTGAGGAAGTGCAGAATGATGAACTTCATACAGTTGTATTCCGTTCCCGTATAGAAGTAGAGGGACAGCAGCTCCCTACCGTTATCATTGTTGATGACACTATCTATACTGTTATCAGAGTACGTGTAGCTGCAGCGGCACTGAAGGAAGAGAAGAAGGCTGAGCTTCTCAGTGCTATCAATGAACTTAACGGTCATTACAAGGTTTTCAAGTATTACTTTGCTGGAAATGGCGATTTGATTCTTGACAGCGTACTGGTAAGCCCGACAGAAAATATTGATGGTGAAATGGTATATGCAATCGTTGATGTAATCGTTCGTCATTTCAACGAGGAGTATCGCAATATCATGAAGCAGATTTGGGGATAATCCGAGTACATACACCAACAAATCTTGATATTCTTCAATTTGAGAAAAAGGCAGCATAGTTTTAAAATCATGTTATACTTTTGTTGAATGTAGGATTTTTGTGTAAAGCTATATATTTTTTTGTATACATTGTTATG
>CAVAVT010000054.1:0-5597 GCA_963592185.1 bacterium
TTAAGTACTTTTAAGTTATTGCCGTATGAAAATCATCGCGTATTGAAAAACCCGCCTGCACTGCAGACGGGTTTTGTTCCGTGAAAAATTATTTGAATTTCTTGCCAGTAAGGACTTCATATGCCTCCTGGTATTTGCCGATGGTCTTGTCAATAACATCCTGTGGGAGCTTGTAGTCGCTGTCAGGATTAGCCTTCAGCCAGTCACGAACGAACTGCTTGTCGTATGCAGGCTGTGACTTGCCAGCCTCATAGCCATCCAAAGGCCAGAAACGTGAGCTGTCCGGAGTAAGAACCTCATCACCAAGAACGATGTTGCCATTTTCATCAATACCAAACTCAAGCTTGGTGTCAGCAATGATGATACCCTTGCTCAGTGCATAGTCAGCGCACTTCTTGTAGATTGCGATTGTGTAGTCACGAATCTTCTCCACATACTCTTTGCCGTGTCCTGGGAATGCCTTTTCAACAACCTCTGCAGCACGCTCAACGGATACGTTTTCATCATGATCGCCAAGCTCTGCCTTGGTGCTCGGTGTGAAGATAGGCTCAGGGAGCTTCTGGGATTCCTTCAGACCCTCAGGAAGCTTTGCTCCGCAGATGGTACCGTCCTCCAGATAGTTTTCCCAGCCGCTGCCGGTGATGTATCCACGAACGATGCACTCCATTGGAACCATTTCCAGCTTCTTGCACTTCATGCTGTTGCCCTGGAACTGGGGCTGCTGGAAGAATTCCGGCATGTCGTTATTGTCAACGGAAATCATGTGATTGGGAATAATGTCCTTTGTGAAGTCGAACCAGAATTTTGACATCTGGGTGAGGATTGCACCCTTATTGGTTATATCGTTTTTCAATATGTGGTCAAATGCGGAAATTCTGTCGGTGGCAACCATGATGATGCTGTCACCTGCGTCATATACTTCACGAACTTTTCCGGATTTAAACGGCTTGTACTCTTTCATCAACTATGACCTCCTGATAAATCGTTGTGTTGTTTTGCGACTACATGTTTATGATAGCACAAAAAGGCGATGTTAAGAAGGTAAAATGCATGTGGGTGAGTACTTTTTTCGTTTTTCGCTTTTGCTTGGGGATGGATATGATTCATATTCCAAGCATATGCCTTGTAAGCATGTCATCATTTAACTCATCAATAAGATTTTATGCAAGTCTGAGACGTACTTATTGCTGTTGACGTCTAGCCTTTTATTTTTACCCTGCCGGGAAGAATTTATCCAAAGTTTCTTTAGGCTCTGGCTTGCCCAAATATGTTCCTATCAGGAAGAACACCAGCGAGGCTGTAATACCGATGACTATCTGGTGGAGTCCCATGACCTTGAATCCCATTGCCTGAGTGGCACAGTAAGCTATCGTGCCGCCCCCCATAGAGAGCAATGCCCCAAGCCTGTTTGCTCTTTTCCAAAAAAGCCCAAGAAGGAGCGTCCAGAAAAAAGCTGTCTCAAGACCGCCAAAGGCAAACATATTAATAATCCAAATAAGACTCGGCGGCGTGAGCGCTATAAAGAACACAATCATGCCAATAACCGCCGTTGCAGCCATGGACAGAATGTGCAGCTCCTTATTTTCCGCTGTTTTGCCCTTTTTCTCCTTATAATGAAGATAAACGTCCTTCACAATGGCTGAAGACGCCACAATCAGAAGCCCAGATATAGTAGAAATTGATGCCGCCAAAGGCCCAATTATAGCCACACCGGCAAGCATTGGAGGCATGACAGCCGCCACGGTTCTGGGGATGATATAGTCCACTCCGCCATATTCCGCCAAGTCTCCGGTAAGGACACCGTGTGCCAGTATGCCTGTAAAATTTACACCTATATTCATAAAGCCCACAACCACAGTACCAATGAGCATTGCCCGATGCAGGCTCTTGGTATCCTTGTAGCTGATTCCCCGGACCACAGACTGGGGCAGGGCTATTGTACAAATTCCGACCAAAATCCACTGGGTGAGATAAAGCCCCAATGGCATATTTCCGGCGGAGAGAGGCTCCAGCATTTCCGGGTGGTTCGTGCTGATGCTGTCCATGATGGCAAAATATCCGCCACCGGCCTGTAAAACGAAGTAGAGAAGCATTACTATGCCGATCATCATCATAATTGCGCAGCAGGTGTCTGTCCAGGCCACCGCCCTAAAGCCTCCGATGGTGGTGTAGATTACTACCACAGCACCGAAAAGCACCAGACCCATTTCATAGCTATACCCCGTAACCGCCGAAAAGAGCTTTGCGCCCCCAACGAACTGGGCGGTCATAGTTCCGCAGAAAAACAGTACTATTATAAAGGCCGCCATTCCGGCAAGAAAATCCGATTTAAACCGTTCCCGGATGATATCCACCACGGTTACAGCATTGAATTTTCGAGAAAGCATTGCCACACGCTTGCCAAAAATGCCCAGCACCAAAAATATTGCGGTTACCTGTACTACAGCCATGTAAATCCAGCCAAAGCCGATTTTCCATGCCATGCCCGGCCCTCCCACAAAGGAGCTTACGGAGCTGTAGGTTGCCACAGTGGTCATTGCCAGCACGAAGCCGCCAATGTCATGATTGCCGATGAAGTACTGCTGTACGAAATTGTTTTTGAAGGCTCCGGAGCCGATTCTTCTGACATACACGCTGATTGCCACCATGAAGGTCATGAAAATCAGCAGGGGCAGCAGCTCTAAAATATTTCCATTACCCATTGCTGCGGCCCCCCTTCTGCTGGTCCTCATCGCTGTCCAGATTCATGTCCTTGAAAATGAAGGTGGTGAGGAGCTTTACCATGAAAATGGCAAAAAACCAGGTGCCGATGCTGGAGGTAAGCGCCCAAAGGGGCATCCCCAGTACAGTTACGCCGGAATCAGCAAGGCCGAAGCCTGCAAATAGCCAAAACACAATTATGGCCGCCAAAACCAGTCCAGTAGCAACAGCCTCCCGGCAAATCTGGCGGTATTTTTTTTCTTCTGTCAATTAAATTCGTCCCTTCGTTTAATATTTCCCACTGGGTAACGGACGTTTAAGTTCCACTCCCGGGAATTTTACAGCATCATGCTCTCACTTTCCCAGTGAAGCCAAAATCCCTCCATCCACGTATAAAATGTGTCCATTCACAAAATTTGAAGCATCGGAAGCCAGGAAAACCGCCGGTCCGATAAGGTCATCAGTCTCCCCCCAGCGCTCTGCCGGAGTTCTGGACTTGATGAACTTGTCAAAGGGATGGCCGTTTTCACGCAGCGGCGCTGTCTGAGGCGTAGCTATGTAGCCGGGGCCAAGGCCGTTGCACTGGATGTTCTGTGCGCCGTACTCCGTGGCAATGTTCTTGGTGAGCATTTTTAGGCCACCCTTTGCCGCAGTGTAGGCGGATACAGTGTCACGTCCCACTTCGCTAAGCATGGAGCAGATATTGATGATTTTGCCATGTCCCTTTTTCAGCATCCCCGGCAATACAGCCTTTGACACAATAAAGGGCGCATTCAGGTCAATATCGATGACCTGTCGGAACTCCTCGGCCTTCATCTCCACCATGGGAATGCGCTTGATAATTCCTGCGTTGTTCACAAGGATATCGATGGTGCCAAGCTCCTCTTCGATGCTTTTCACCATTTTGACCACAGCGGCCTCATCCGTAACATCGCAAATAAAGCCGTGGGCCTTGATGCCGTCACGCTCATAGTCCGCCAGTGCCTGGTCCATGTGCTTCTGGCTGCGGCAGTTAAAAGCTATTTTTGCCCCTGCATCTGCATAAGCCTTGGCAATGGTGTAGCCGATACCGTAGGCAGCCCCCGTCACCAGAGCTACCTTGCCCTCCAGTGAAAACATCTTGAAAATCTCCTGCATAATACCCCTCCATTCATTTGTTCATGGATTACTTAATATAATAGCATGTCTGGCTTAATTTTAATATAACTGAAGATTACATCACAGGTGAAAAATTGTTTTCCATCAAAAAATCATTGACCTGTAGTAAACTCCAGATATTATATTATCACCATGATATATTTACGTTTAAAGGAATGATATATATGGAAGATAAAAATACAAAAAACACCACAAAATTGCTATCCAGAAGGAATTTTCTCGCCGGAGTCACCGGTATTGTAGTGCTGGCTGGCGGCGGATATGCGCTGAGCCGCTCCGCCCTTGGCCGAAGCCTCACCCAGAGCACGAAGCGTCTTGCCCGTGCCGCCGGAATTGATGTCCAGTACCTTCGTCAGATTGTAACCGAGGACAGCAAGAACTCCCGTACAATCATGTGGCAGTCCGACTCTCCCATTGAAGGAATCCATGTGGAATACAGGAAAAAGGGCAGCCCTGCTGACTCCGCCCCTGAGCAGACCCTGCCAATCAGCGAAACCTTTACCGATGACGGTGTCACCGTAACAATTTACACCGCAGAGGTAAAAAATCTCGCCACCGGCACAGAATACGAATACCGCATTGCCACAGACTCCCTTGAAAGTGACTGGCACCCTCTTACCACGGAAAATGGCTCCGGCTTCAAGGCGCTGATTTTCCCTGACTCCCAGTCCAACGATTACTCCGACTGGAAAAACCTTGCCCAGGGAGCGGCTTCAAGGAACCCGGATGCTGCATTTTTCACCAATCTTGGAGATTTGGTGGACAACGGAGAGGACCACACCCAGTGGAATGCCTGGTTCGACGGCGTTGAGGGCATCATTGACCGCATCCCCTTCGCCCCGGTTATGGGAAATCACGAAACCTACAACCAGCAATGGAAGGTGCGGCTTCCCGAGGCATATCTTCATGAATTTGCCACCCCTTCAAACGGAAGCGAAAAATTCAACCGTTATTACTATTCCTTCGACTACGGCCCTGTACACTTCATCGTGCTGAACACACAGGCAGACGAAACCGAGTCCTTTAAGTCCGGTCTGATGGAAGAACAGATTCCCTGGCTCCGTAAAGATATGGCAAAGAACACAAAAAAATGGAGCATTGTGCTCCTTCACAGGGACCTGCTCCAATACCGCATAAACGGCCGCCCCGAACGTCAGGAAGGGTTCTCCCCTGAAGGCGAGCTTCTCATGCCTATTTTTGACGAGCTGGGAATCGATATTGTATTTTCTGCACATCTCCATACCTATAGGAACCGTGGCCATATCAAAAACTTCCGCCGTGACAGCAGTGGACCCCTTTACATACTGACAGGTGTGGCTGGCAACGTGCGCTATCCCAATCTCTGGATCGATCACGACCTTGACGAAGCCACCGCCCCACAGCCGGAAACCGACAACTACCTGACCATGGAGGTCACAGACTCAGCCATTGACATACGCTGCTTCCTGCCAGACGGCAAAGAAATCGATAGGGCAGAAGTGAAAAAATAACGAAAAAAGCATACAAACCACGGTATCATGCTGTAAGCGCCGGTATATCCCCATTTGATGAAAAGCTGAATAGGCGGATTCTTTCATCCTAATCCAACTTTCGTTTCATTGACATATGTATATTGCTCTGCTAGTATAAATTTAACATCTCCCCCAGGTCTCTGCACTTTGTGCATGCACACTTGGGGGCGTTTTGCTATCAAGGAGGCAGCTATGGCTACAAAAATTTTTCACGGTAGTAATGTTGAG
>CAVAVT010000054.1:5996-10276 GCA_963592185.1 bacterium
TTTGAAGGAAGTGAAAAATTATGAAAAATAAATACTTTCCGGATGAAGAGGTTACTGAAAATGACTTATATTTTGTATGCTACATGGTGGAACGGGTGGCTAGAAAGCTTAAACAGCATAATAAATATGTGGTCAATGCAATCGGACGTGAAGAGCTGTATCATCTGCTGAGCTGCGCAAACACATTACACAGCGAAAATCCAGAAAAGGTGGAAAATGACTGGATTACAGACTATAAACTCTCTGAAGGGAATTTTGATATTACTCAGGTAGATTCTGAGTTAGCACAGATTATCCCATCTGCCCTGGACATGGGGGCCGTATATCAACGACTCATATGTGATACCCTTGGTAGTAAGGAAAACTTTGTAGATGGGATTATTAGAGTATATAATGACCCCATATGTGAGGTTATAGACAATTACAACTGCAGTGCATTCTATGAACCATCCTATGTAATTGCCCGAGCATATCAGCAGGGAGGCTTTTAGTTCATAATAAATACAAAGAAGGTGCTACCGATAGTCGGTTGGCCCGCAAAATAAATGGTTAGAAATAACCACTCAGTTTGGTAGGCTGGGGCGGTTATTTCTGTTTTCCGACTTCATAAATTTTATGAAGTCGAATTTTGTATGCTTAATCTGATAATATCTCAACAATTTCAAAACGGATGTGTCACTAACTCAATAATGGGGGAAACATTGACTTTCACATCACAATAGCTACCTTCTTGGTGTCAAAGAAATCGACCGGTCAGAAGTGAAAAATAATACTCCCTCCGTCCCCAGCCTCCCCCGGTCCAAGCCTCGCTTGATGAAAAGCTGGCAATGTCGATTTTTTCATACCTTTAAGTCTAAAACTTCTAAAACTAAAAAGTTTCGGACTTGGAATCCCGAAACTTTTACTTTCTTGGGATTTTGGAGTACAATTGAATAAAGAAATGCAGGAGGTGCGTTATGACTGAATTGATTAATCGACCCCAATATCTGAATCAGCTAATCCAAAATAAGGATGTGGATTTGGTAAAAATTGTCACCGGCATCCGACGCTGCGGAAAGTCGTCCCTGCTGGATTTGTTCCACCAGCATCTGCTGGAACAGGGTGTACCGGATTCCCATATCATTCACATGAACCTGGAGTCCTTGCGCTATCGTGACCTCACTGATTATCTTGCATTTTATGATTATGTCAGCAAGCTGATTGCTGCAGAAGGCAAGACCTACCTTATATTTGATGAACTGCAGGCTGTGGAGCATTGGGAAAAAGCCATCGAGTCATTTCGTTTAGATTTTGATGTCGACATCTATATCACAGGCTCCAATGCATACTTGTTGTCCACGGAATTTTCCACGCTGCTTTCTGGAAGATATGTAGAAATTCGGATGCTGCCTCTGTCCTTCAAGGAATTTCTGGACTTCTACGATTTTGCAAACGATGTGACGATGGAAGAAAAATTCCAAAAGTATCTCCAATTCGGCGGAATGCCCATCCTAAGAGAATATAAGTTCAACGAAGCCAGAAGCAATCAGGCCTTGGAAGGTATCTATTCCACTGTCGTGCTGCGGGATATTTTGCAGCGCAACACTGGAGCAGACCAGGCTATGCTGCACAAAATCATGCTTTTTCTTTGCTCCAACATCGGCAGTATCACTTCCCCCAACAGCATTGGAAATGTACTTTCCAATGAAGGGGATATTCATACCGGAAAGCCGAAAAATATCGTAGGAAAAACCGTGAGCAAATATATTTCCATGCTGTGCAAGGCATTTGTATTCTTCCCTGTTGGCCGGTACGATGTAAAAGGCAAGCAGCTTTTAAAAACGCTGGGAAAAAATTATATCATTGACATGGGTTTTCGCAATATGCTGTTAGGCTATCGAGATGCTGACCGAGGGCATATTATTGAAAACATCGTATTTCTGGAGCTTCTACGCCGTGACTATCGGGTATATATCGGAAAAGTTGGCGAAACAGAAGTTGATTTTGTTGCGGAAAAACCAAACGATAAGGTATATATCCAGGTAACGGAAAGTATGATGTCGCCGGAGACCCGTGAACGGGAGCTTCGCCCTCTGCGGCTGATTCCGGACAACTATGAGAAAATCGTGTTGTCTATGGACCGCAGCTATATCAATTCCTATGATGGCATCCGAGCAGAAAATCTCATAGACTGGCTGCTTAGTGAATGAATTAACACAGGAATCTACACTTCCCATCTACTCGTACCGATATTGCATTTTTCCACTGGAAAATTTTATCTTATATAGCCAGAAGACTCCCACCTTTTAGGTGGGGGCTGAATGGCGGTTCGTCGAATTTGCACAAGCATTTGATGACGAACAAATATAACTATGATTTAGATTTTTTTAATGATATAGTTAAAGTAGAGAATATTCCGTATATATTTAGCCCGGCTTTTCTATTGATTATTGCACCTGTGGGGCTATCCGCAGGTGGTTCATGCACTCATAAGGGAGGGGATTTTCATGGATAGGGAGTTAAAAAAGAGGCTCATAAAAGTTGCCTCAGGCCAGGAACAAGCAGATTTGGTACTGAAAAACCTCAACGTATTCCACGTTTACACCGGCGAATTTATAAAATGCGACATTGCCATTGCTGACGGCTACATAGCTGGAATGTCCTGGGAGCCTTACCATGGAAAGGAAGAAATTGACCTGAATGGCAAATATGCAACCCCCGGCTTCATCGATGCCCACATGCATATCGAAAGCTCTGTCATGAGCCCCAAGGGATTTGCCCAAGCCTCAATGCCCTGTGGCACCACGGCGGTTTTTGCGGACCCCCACGAAATTGCAAACGTCAGCGGAACTGATGGTCTGCAGTACATGCTTGATGCCACGGAAAATATCCCAATGCACGTCCACATTATGCTCCCCTCCTGCGTTCCTTCCACCAATCTGGAACATTCCGGCGCTACACTTACAGCCAAAGATTTGGAGCCATTTTTACAGCATCCCCGGGTAATGGGACTTGGCGAGCTGATGAATGCTCCCGGTGTTCTCTCTTTGGACGAGGACGTTCTGGACAAACTGTGTATGCCCGGCCTTACCCATATAGACGGGCACATCCCCGGCGGTGCAGGAAAATTTCTGATGGCGTACATTGCCGCCGGTATCAGCAATGACCACGAGTGTACCACCACCGAAGAAGCGTTGGACAAGCTCCGCTGCGGCATGTATGTTTTAATCCGTGGTGGTTCCGCCGCTAAGAACCTTTTGGACCTTCTTCCCACAGTAAATGAATACACCGCATCCTTCTGCTGCTTTGCCACAGACGATATCCACGCCGGGGATCTTCTGACCAACGGCCACATAAACAAAATGGTCCGCATGGCGGTGGATGCCGGAATCCCCGTGGCTACAGCCCTCCGCATGGCCACCGTCAACACCGCAAAAATGTATGGCAGAGAGGATATCGGAAGAATTGCCCCCGGCTGTCTTGCTGATATCCTGATATTTGACGATTTGCAGCATTGGAATCCTGCCATGGTGTTCATTAAGGGCCAGCTTGTGGCTGAAAAAGGAAAGACCCTTGTAGAAATGCCTGATACCGACTATTCCAAGCTTGCAAACTCTGTCAATATTGGGGAAATAACTGAGGATTCCTTTAAAATCCCCTTCCCGGCGGAGGTGGAGGAAGCCAATGTTATCGGCCTCGTTCCACATCAGCTCATAACCCGGAAACTTCACATGAAGGTAAAAAGGGAAAACGGCTTTGCGGTAAGCGATGAATCCAGGGACCTTTTGAAAATCGCTGTTATAGAGCGCCACCACGCCACCGGAAATATTGGTCTTGGCTTTATCCATGGCTACGGCCTCAAAGACGGCGCCATTGCCTCCACCGTTGCGCATGACTCCCACAACCTGGTAATCATCGGCTCCAACGACAGCGACATGGCGCTGGCTGCCAACGAAATCAAGCGCCTCCATGGTGGCATGATTGTGGTGCAGCATGGTCAGGTACTGGGGGCACTGGTCCTTCCCATAGGCGGTCTCATGTCCGATGAGGATGCCCAGACCGTCAGCCAGATGGAAAAGGATTTGGCGGCGCTGGTACATGGAATGGGTGTGCCGAAAGATTATGAGCCATTTATGACCCCGGCATTCATGAGCCTTCCTGTTATACCAGAAATCAAGCTTACAGATATCGGACTTATTGACGTGGAAAATTTCTGCAAAATTTCTTTGGAATACCGCAATTAATTTTGTAATACATCTCCTATTCCTTCGTATAAGATACAAAAGATAAAGAAATCCCAA
>CAVAVT010000055.1:0-10185 GCA_963592185.1 bacterium
ACATGCTTCCAAGGCTTAAGTCACGAATACGAATCAAAGGAGGTATCCAGCCTTGAGTACAAAGAAAACTCAGTACGTCCCTGCCCTGCCATAAACAAGATATACGTAACGAATAGAAGCCTATAGTCCATAAGATACATCTTTCCAAAACCTACGCTATGATAATAGGTCTTATGGGCATATAGCCTTGGGCATTAAGTCCATAAAATGCTGAAAGAGACGCCATCCTAGTTGCCAACGCACACATACATAGTCTATATTTTATAGAAGAAACATTTTAGGGAGATGACTGTAGTGGCCGGTACAGTAAAGAAAAAATTCAACATAGTACAGATATGCATCGGAATCCTAGCTGTAGTTCTTGCGGCCCTGATTATCGTAATGATGGGAATAGTTTCAGATATACAGGGAACCGCCAGAATAGTAAATTATGCCGGACTGGTTCGTGGAAAGACCCAGCGCATTGTTAAACTTGAAATCTCAGGACGTCCGGTGAACAACATGATTGATGACATTGATTCCTTCATTGACGGGCTGCGGAACGGAAACAAGGAACTTGACCTTGTGCGCCTTGAGGATAAGGAATTTCAGGCAAAGATGAAGGAACTGGACGATTACTTTGCTGATTTAAAGCAGGAAATTCAGCTGGTCCGTGAAAAGGGCTATGAAGATACCATCGTTATTCAAAAAAGTGAACATTTCTTTAAAATCTGCGACGAAGCAACCCATCTTGCGGAAAACTATTCCCAACGGAAAGCCTCCTCCCTTGCGATACTCGAAAAATACATCATCGCCGATATTGTATTTCTCATGCTGCTGATAGGCTTCGAGCTAGTAAAGGCTGTACGCTATGTGGCAATGAACCGAAAGCTGCAGCAGAAGGTTTACCTTGACAGCGCCACCGGGCTTCCCAATAAAAATAAATGCGAGGAATTGCTAAATGACCCGGAAATACCGCCAGAACTGACCGGTGTAATCAGCTTTGACCTGAACAATCTCCGCCGCATCAACAACAGCATGGGCCACGAAGCTGGCGATACCTACATCCGCAGATTTGCGGTGTGCCTGAGAACCGCCCTGCCAAAAGAACATTTCGTGGGCCGTAACGGCGGTGATGAGTTTGTTGCCATTACCTATGGGCTGGACCTGGACGGTATGCACCAATGCCTTAAAACCATCCGTGAAGCTATAGCAGAGGACTCCAAAAATCATCCCGGAATCCCCCTCAGCTATGCCGTTGGATACGCTCTTGCCAGCGAATATCCGGAGTACACAATTGACGAACTGTACATGCAGGCGGATAAAAATATGTACATTGACAAAAACCACGTCAAACGTGAGGAAACCATGGCAGAGCGGCATCAGGATTTTCAGATGTTAAAACTCCTGAACCATTATGGCAGCAATTTCTCAGACTGCCTCTATTGCGATGCGAAAACCGACACCTACCGGACCATCCGGGAAAGTGAGAATTTTTTCCTTGCATCTGACGGCTGTTATTCAGGAGCTGTGGAGCAGATTTTGGACGAGCATCCCAAAAATAAAGACTTGACATCTCTTCGGGATAAACTTCTGCTTCCAACTCTTCGTGAAACCATGAAAACCAAGGATGATGTGCTGGAGCTTCCCTACGGCGTGGAATCCGAGGGCTGCTACAACCGCCTGACCCTGATTCCCGTAGACTGGGCAAATGGAGAGCTTCATCACTTCCTGCTTGCCTTTGAAACCATACGCAAGACTTCCGATAGAACTGATGCCAAAGAACAGCTCCAGCTTTATTACGAGCAGCTGAAGCAGTCCATTTTGGAAAATGACAGCTACGTGGATGCCATGCTTGCCCTTTCCGATACGATTTACACCGTCAATCTCACAAAAGACCTTCTGGAGAAAAACATTGTACTAAAGGGTAAAAAAGAAGCGAGCAACACGCTTTTCATGGAATATCCACTGCCCTGTTCCTACAGTGACTATTGCCGTGAATATATGAAAAAGGTGACTAAGGAAACCCTTGGAAACTATAGAATCAACAATAATTCCACCAAGCTCCTGAACCGATTTGCCGCAGGAGATACCCATATTTCCACGGAGTACTGTGTAATGGAGGATGACGGCCGCATCCGCTGGATACGCAAAATGGTGCTGATGACCCAGACCTTGGTGTTCAATCCGGATACCAAGACTGAGGAGCCAAATATTTATGCCATCATTCTCATACAGGACACCTCACAGCTTCATGCCAAGGAAGAACAGGAACATGCACGCCTTCAGGCAGCCTTTGATGAAATGCGTACAGCGAACCGTGCAAAAACCGACTTTTTGAGCCGCATGAGCCATGACATCCGCACTCCGTTAAATGGAATCATCGGACTTTTGAAAATAGATGAAGACCATTTTGACAATATGGAGCTTGTAAAAGAAAACCATAGAAAAATGAGCGTAGCCGCCGGGCACCTGCTTTCCCTGATTAACGATGTACTGCAGATGAGCAAGCTGGAAGAGGGAAATCTTGTTCTTTCAAAAGAAATCGTAGACATGGAGGCCCTGACTAAGGATGTCGTAAGCATCATCAGCAACCGTGCATTGGCGGCCGAAGTAGAGCTGGATCACGGTCCTGGGGAAATTGTATTCCCTTACCCCTACATCTATGGGAGCCCTCTGCACATACGCCAGATTTTGTTAAATATCTATGGAAACTGCATTAAATATAACCGCCCCGGCGGCAAGGTCATAACAAAAATCACCGCTACCAAGGAAAAGGATGGCTTCTGCACCTATTGCTGCAAAATTTCCGATACCGGCGTGGGCATGAGTGAAGAATTTCTTAAGCATATCTTTGACCCATTTGCGCAGGAAAAAAGTGATGCCCGAAGCGTTTATCAGGGAACCGGCCTTGGCATGACCATTGTTAAAGGCCTAGTTGAGCAAATGAATGGAAAAATTGAGATAACTAGCAAGTTGGGCGTTGGCTCCACCTTTACTATCACAGTCCCCTTTGAAATAGCTCCGCCCCCGGAGGAAAAGGCTGTAAAAGAACCTGTAAAGGAAGCCAGCATCGAAGGGATGCATCTCCTCTTGGCGGAGGACAATGAGCTGAATGCAGAAATTGCAGAAATGATGCTGGAAGACCGTGGCGCAAAGCTTACCCGGGTGGAAAACGGTATTCAGGCGGTTTCCTGCTTCAGGGAAAATCCTCCGGGAACCTTTGAGGCGATACTTATGGATATAATGATGCCGGTGATGAACGGGCTGGATGCCGCAAGGGCCATCCGCAAACTCCCCCGTGAGGATGCAGGGACCATTCCAATTATTGCCATGACCGCAAATGCCTTTATGGAAGATGTTCAAAAATGTCTGGCAGCCGGAATGAATGCCCATCTGGCGAAACCTTTTAAAATAGAAGATGTAACCGCTGCCCTTGTAAAATACCGCAGGAAATAAAAAACGGGTGTGACAAAATGTTCAAGCATTCTGCCACACCCTATTTTTACGTCAAACCTTATTTAATTTTTTCTACCAGCTTTCTTGCTTCCTTCATGGTGAGACCACCATCGCAGGTTACAGAATAGCTGTATTCATCGCTCTGCCAGGTAATGCAGTGAACATATTCGCCGCTTCCCTTTACTATGACATTCATGCCATCCAGGATAAAACCCTTGTTGAAATCGTAGGATGTATAATCTCCGCTGATGTCGGATTTGCCCGGAGCCTTGCGGACACGCATGGTATCGGCATAGTCCCTCTTGCCCTTTACACTGGTGTAAATAAGCTCAATTGTCTTGTCGCCATCATTCATGACACGGTAATCCTTTACCTTGTATATATAAAACCTGTTTGGAGCCTTAATCTTGAAGCCTGCGGCCTGCTCCATCTCACGCTTGGTTTCGTAATCCGTCCATGGATTTGCCATCTGAGTGCTGCCAGCTGGTGCGTTTACAGACTCATCTACAGCCTGTGTAGGGGCTGCAAAGGCTGCTGTGCCACAAATAGAAACAGCGAGAACTGTGGACAGCAATAATTTTTTCATCATATACATACCTCCCATAAAGGCAATGACAATCTTCTTTTATGTCATTCCTTAGTGTGTGTTTCTCTCACATTATACACTGCTGCATACATTGTGGGAAGTACTAAAAGTGTCAGCACTGTGGCAACCAGAAGTCCGCTGGCTATAGCCACCGCCATTGGGCCCCAGAAACTGCTCACCATAAGGGGAACCATACCCAGGATTGCCGCTGCCGCCGTAAGCATAATGGGCCTGAAGCGCAGAATGGCTGAATCCACCACCGCATCCCAGGGAGTTTCTCCATCAGCCATATGCTTTTGAATCTGGTCTATTAGGATGACGGAGTTTCTTATTATCATGCCGGAAAGTGCCAGTACGCCCAAAATTGCCACAAAGCCCATGGACTTGTCGAAAAGCAGCATTCCCCAGGTAACACCGATAATTCCCAAGGGGGCTGTAAGAAGGGTAATGAGCATCTGCTTGCCGCTTCTCAGCTGGAACATCAAAAGGGTCATAAGGATAAATACCATTGCTGGCAAAGGCTCAAGCAAATATCCAGTGGAGTCCTTGCTGTTTTCCAGTGCGCCGCCGGCTTCAATGCTGTATCCCAACGGAAGCTCCGCCTGAATATCCTTTACAGCATTCATAGCCTTGGTGGTTGCATCGTTGGCGGTTCCGGTTTTGATATCCGCCTGAACTGTAATGCAGGGTTTCAAATTCCGACGCTTGATGGTACCGTACTCTGCTTCGTAGGAAATCTCCGCAATCTGCTCCAATGGAACATAGCCCTGCGCCCCAACATACACGGGAAGACTCTTTATCTCAGAAAGATCCTTTCTATCTGTTTCAGTAAGTCTCAGCTGTATGGCAACAGTCCTGTCTCCAGAGTAAAACTGCGCTGCGGTTGCGCCAGTAAGCTCGGTGTAGAGAGTCTGCGCCACAGCTTGGCTGGTTACTCCCATGCCCCGGAGCTTGTCCTGGTCCAGCTTAATCTTAAGTGCCTTGGACTTAGTGCTCCAGTCAAGATTTACATTGGTAACATTGGAATCCTCAGCCAGTCTGTCTGCCACCTGATCTGCAAGTGCCTTCACCTTTGCTGTGTCATATCCTGATACCCTCAGCATGATTGGGTAATCTGCCGGAGGTCCAGTCTGAATGAATTTTATGGAGCCACGGATTGCAGGAAGCTCGTTTTCAAGCGCCTTGTTGATACGGGCTGTGAGCTTTTCACGTGCCTCAGTATCCTTTGCAACGATTACAAAATGGGACCTTGCATCGTCATCCGGTTTCGGATCCACAGTCAGTACAAAACGGGGTACACTCCGCCCCACATAATAAGAATAGTTGTCTATAAGCTCCATGTTTTCATCAAGAATATCCGCCAGTTTCCGGGCCTCTTTCTGTGACGCCTCGATGGAGGAGCCGTCAGGAAGGTTCATTTCCACCAAAATTTCCGGACGGATGGATGGTGGGAAAAATTCCTGCTTGATGAGCTTCATTCCGAACACGGAAACAATGAACAGTGCCAAGGTTCCCACCAATACAATGCGCCTGTGATTCAGGAACCAGCTGAGGAGCTTGCGGAAAAAGTCATAGAACTTATTATCGTAGAGAGCGGCCTCCCCATCTTCATTCTTCTCAACTTTTACCTTGATAAGATACGTACCAAAAAGTGGCGCCACCATGACGGAAACAATCCAGGAAAGCACCAGTGCCATACCTATAACCGGGAACAGCGCCGAGCAGAATTCGCTTGCCATGCCCTTGGAAAATGCTACCGGAATAAATCCGGCACAGGTAATAAGGGTTCCTGTCAGCATAGGTTTCGCTGTTGCCTTAAAGGCGTAACAAGCCGCATCGAAGCGGTTCATTCCCATTTCCAGCTTTACGCTCATCATTTCCACAGCTATGATGGCATCGTCCACCAAAAGCCCCAGTGCAATAATCAATGCTCCCAGGGACACCTTGTGAAGGTCAATGCCGAATATGTACATAAAGGTAAATACTCCGGCCAAAACCAGCGGAATGCAACCAGCCACCACAAGACCAGTGCGGAAGCCCAATGACAGGAAGCTTACAGCCAGCACGATAACTATTGCCTCCACAAGAGTTTTTACAAACTCGTGAATGGAGTCATCCACCACAGCTGGCTGGTCAGAAACCCTGTGAATCTCGAGTCCTGCTGGCATAGAAGTTCTGACCTTGTCCATAAGTTCATTGAGGCTGTCTCCAAGGTCAAGAATATTGCCTCCGTCCTTCATGGACACAGCAATGCCTATTGCCGGTTCCCCGTTGTAGTACATCATGGATGTAGCCGGGGCCTGTATTTTGCGCTCAATTTTTGCAATGTCGCCAAGGCGGATTATCTGTCCGTTAGCATTAATTGGCATACTGCGGATAGCATCCAAATCCTCGAAAACTCCGCTGACCCTCATCCTCACATTGTCGGACTCGGTTTCTATAGTTCCAGAGGGTGTCATCTGGTTCTGAGCCGAAAGGGCGCTGGAAATAACCGTGGGGCTGATTCCCAAAGCAGAAAGCTTCTGGTTCTCAATTTCCACATAGACCTTTTCTTCCTGAACACCTAAAAGCTCAACCTTCTGAACGGACTTTATCTCCAGAATCATGCGGCGGATTTTCTCAGCCCTTGCACGCATTTCCTCATAGGAATAGCCGTCTCCCGTCACAGCGTAAATGGAGCCGTAAACATCATCGAAACGGTCATTGTAATAAGGACCGTACACCCCGTCTGGAAGCTCCCGCTTCAAATCCTCGCAGTAATTCCGGACATCTTTCCAGTAGTCCTGAATCTCATACTTGGATATATCATCGTTCAAATCCACGTAAATTGCGGTTTTCCCTGCATAGGTGGTGCTTCTGAGATTTTTCAGATTTGGAATGTCCTGAATCTTTCTCTCCAGCTTGTCAGTGACCTGTTCCTGCATCTGCTCAGCTGTAGCTCCCGGCCATGCGGCGGACACAACCATTGTCCTTACGGTGAACTGGGGGTCTTCCATGCGGCCCAGCTGATTGTAGGAAAAAATTCCGGCGATGAAAAAAACGATTATAAAGTACCATACCAGGTCCTTATTTTTTAATGAGACCTCTGTTAAATTTCTCATAATCCATCACCTTCAGAGAATCTCACCTTCTGGTCCTCACGAAGCTTGTGTACCCCGGCGGTGACAATGGCTTCTCCATTCTTCAGCCCGGATACAAAGGCTGTGTTAGCCCCGAGTTTTTCCACGGTAATGGTCTTCAAATGAACGGTCATTGTGTCCTCGTCCACCACCCATACCTGCGGATTATCCCCAGTCTGATAAAGGGCGGTGAGCGGAATTTCGCTGCCTAAAGTGCCGGAGCTGCCCTCCGGTGTTCCAGAGGTTTCAGAAACAACGACACTTGCGGTCATGCCAAGCTCCATGCCCTCCGGGGGATTTGGGATAGACACACGGACCTTGTAGGTACGGCTTGCAGCGTTTGCCATTGGGGCAATCTCACGGACCACGCCACGGACGGATTTCCCCGGCAATGCCCAGAAAGTCACTCCGGTTTCCTTCCCTACGGAAACTGTGGAAAGCTTGTTTTCAGGAATCTGGATTTCCACCTCCAGTTCCCCTGCCTGAACCAGTGTAACCACAGTCTGTCCTGCAGCCACAACCTGTCCAGCCTCCGCATTGATAGCAGAAATCACGCCATCCGCCTCGGCAACAAGATTGGTGTATCCAAGGGCATTATGACCCTGCACGGACTGTGCCACAGCATTCTGATAGGCAGCAGCCGCCGCATCATAGCTTGTCTGATACTGGTCCAGCACCGCTGCAGAAACGGCATTTTCCTCGTAAAGCTGGCGGTATCTGCTGAGATTTTTCTTTGCAAGATTCAGCTGTGCCTTTGCGGATTCCACCTGGGCATCCGTCTGGTTAGCCTTTTGAACAACATCTTTGGCATCAATTACCATCAGCACGTCACCGGCACTGACCCTCTGTCCGAGCTGTACGTTTCGGGACAGTATCTGCCCAGCCACCTGGAAGGAAAGATTGCTTTCATACCGGCCCCTTACAGTTCCGGCATATTTTCCTGAATTTGCGCTGTCAGCCTCCCCCACACGCTGATATTTCACCAGCTGTCCGGTATCCTCGGCGGTCTTTTCACTGCCGCACCCTGCCATCAGACATAGCAGAGCCGCCATAAAAAGCCCCAGCGCCTTTTGCAGCTTCAAATGCATCGTTTCCCACCTCTCAATCTGCATGTACTTCGCCAAAATCTATGCGGCTGAGCTTCCATGCCATCTGCGCCATAAGCTCCACCGCCACTTCCGTCTTGTCCTCCGGGAATCCAGCGGTAAGATAAGTTACCATCTCCTTGACTACCTTTTTCATGAAAGCCTGCTTTGAGCGGCCCAAGTCCGTTACAAAGACATTTCTTTTTCTGCCGTCGTAGGTGTCCTTTTTTCTGACAACATATCCCTTCTGCTCCAAGGTGGTAATGCCACGGGTCACCACCGCCTTGTCCAAATAAAGCGCCGCCGCCAGCTCATCCTGGCTGCAGCCCTCCATTTCATAGAGCTTCAACAGAAGAGTAAACTCCGAATATGTGAGATCAAGTCCTGCATTGTGGCAGGTATCCACCACAAACGCCTGAGTACGCCGTCTAATAATCCCAAAACTGTGGGCTATATCCATGTAATCCATAAAAATCTCTCCTAGCAAACCGTATATTTATTCATCACTGTATATTTGTTGATTATATCAATAATTATATCAAAATTTTGAGCACTTTTCCATTAAAAAAGCCCGTCAGACATAAGATATTCCTTAAAAATCAAGAGGTTCATAGCCCAACATATATACGCTTATACAATGCTCCTCTTGTCCCCCCCATGTGAACTGATATACTGTTTTTATACTACAGACAAAGGAGACATGTAAATGACTACTGAGAAAAAGCAACGAAGTTCTAATATCGAACTGCTGCGTATAGTGGCAATGTTTATGATTATACTCTTTCATATAACCGTCCATTGCGTTACGGTACAGCTATCTGATCCAAAATCATTAGGAATGACCTTTTCCGAGTACTTCTCCCAACCGGTATTTCACTGGCAGATTTTGATTCTTGCATTTCTAGGAACCTTAGGCATTATATCCAATGCAATATTCATCCTTATATCCGGATATTTCATGGCAAACAAGGATAAAGAATCTATAAAGATGGGAACAATATCACAAAAGCTACTCTTACAGCTGGGATTTGCTTCTCTCCTCCTCGCCTGTGTACCGCCACTAATCCACATAGCAATGCCAGATTTTTCTGTAAAAATGCTGGGAATCTCATCATTTAACAACTTGTCATGGTTCGTTGGTTATTATTTTCTCATTATGTTATGCGGACGATTATTCTACAATGACTTTTTAAGCAAACTTGATTATAAAAAATATACAGCTTTTCTCTTAACTCTATTTGCTTTCACTGAATTTGGCTGGTCAAGAGGACGAGTAGAAGCGCTGGCTGGTGGGCTGGGCATCGTATGTATTGGTCTTTTTCTTTATGCCCTAGGCGGATATATTAAGCGTTTTGATCCTTTTGCAAAAATAAAGGCATCCGCCATAGTTCTTACCTTGATTATCATTCATAGCCTAGTTCTTCTTTCCAGCTACAATCTTACAGTAACTAAAATATTCGACTATATGATAAAAGGAACTACAAAGCCATTTATACCCGTAATCCCTGGCTATGACAATTGGAGCATCATTACTGTTGCCAGTGCAATCTGCCTGTTTGAATTATTTAGGCGGATAAATCTTCCATACAGCAAGATAATCAATTATTTAGGTAAAGCAACTTTCATGATATATCTGCTTCATGACAATTCTGTATTCTATAATCTTTGGAACCATAGAAACTGGGTTGAGACTCTTACCAGCAGTCCATTATTGTTCATCTTCCACATACTAAAATGGAGCGCCTTCACCTTCATGCTTGGGACTATCGCCTACGCACTATACGATTTGTGTATGAAAGCCCTCGCCTCCCACAAACATCTATTTTATAAATCCGACAAAACTTAACTGTATGCTTCCTTATTGCGAACAGCTAAAAAAATAACTCACACAAAAAGGGGCTATGACAAAAGATGCCAGCCGTGAATAAACCTGTGTTTTCTTCATCCTATATATTCC
>CAVAVT010000056.1:0-10019 GCA_963592185.1 bacterium
GGAGGCGAGCTAATATCTCCCTCCTCGTTGAAACGCAATGTGGAATGTTTTTCCTATGGAAAAACTTGAACAATGGCGTTATAAAAAATACGTCTGTTCCACGCATTTTAGAGCGGACGTTTTTCTGGGGTTCCAGCTTTGCGAGGGTAGGTCTTTGGGGTTTCAAGGGTCTTTTTCACATAAATGACAGCACGGACGTCCTCAAGCCCCGGCAGCTTCACCGGCTTCACCTTCAGCTCCTTTGCCCCAAGCACCCTGTACGCATTCTGCGCCTCCTGATTCTCCTCACTGTACTTCATACCCTTCATAGCAGCGAAAACTCCGCCCTTTTTCACAAAAGGAAGACAGTACTCCGACACAATACTCATGCGAGCCACAGCTCTGGATACCGCCCCGTCAAAGCTTTCACGAAGCCCCTTCTGCCTTGCGGATTCTTCGGCTCTTCCATGGATGCACTGGACATCCTGAAGTCCAAGGGCATCTGTTACCGCCTGAAGGAATCCCACACGCTTTTTCAAGGAATCCAAAAGTGTGAGCTTGATTCCGGGATGCATTATCTTAAGAGGGATTCCCGGGAATCCGGCTCCCGTTCCCACATCTATCAGGGACATATCCTCGGTGAAAAGTTCATTATCCCATGCGCTTAAAGAATCCAGCATGTGCTTTACAGCCGCCTCCTTGGGGTCTGTAATGGCTGTAAGGTTCATCTTTTCATTCCACTCAATAAGCATATTAAAATAGGTCTCAAAGGCGGAAAGCTGCTCTTCTGTCATCTCTATCCCTGCAGCCTCCGCTGCAAGCCTCAGTTCTTCCTTAAACATGCTTTTCCCCCTTTTCATCCAATCGTTTCTGCTGTTCAAGATATACCAAAAGCACGGACACGTCCGCCGGAGATACGCCGGAGATTCGCCCAGCCTGTCCCACGGATACCGGACGTATGTCAGCCAGCTTTTCCCTTGCCTCGTCACGAAGGCTCGGCACCAGACTGTAATCTATGTCCTCAGGCAGAAGCTTGTTCTCCAGCTTTTCCATTCGGTTTATCTGCTCCTGCTGCTTCTTGATATATCCTTCATAGGTTATAGAAATTTCCACCTGCTGGCGGACCTCGTCATTCAGTTCCGGCAGGTCAAAAATCTCACGGAGAGCCTCATAGCCAACATTCGGACGGCGCATAAGGTCATAGATTGTGGTGCTGGAATGAATCTCCTCAAGACCGGCATTTTTCAGCTTCTCAAGGGTTTCCATATTGGGATTTACAGCTGTGTCCTTCAAAAGCTCCAGCACATTGTCGATGGCCTCCTTTTTCGCAGTGTAACGGCTCCAGCGTGCATCATCCACCAAGCCTATACGGCGGCCTATGGGAGTCAGGCGCTGGTCCGCATTGTCCTGACGGAGAATGAGACGGTACTCAGCACGGGAGGTCATCATGCGGTAAGGCTCCTGGGTTCCCTTGGTTACAAGGTCGTCAATGAGAACGCCGATATACGCCTCGCTGCGCTTCAAAATCAAGGGCTTTTCTCCCTTAATGAGCATTGCGGCATTAATTCCAGCCATAATACCCTGTGCCGCCGCCTCCTCGTATCCGGAGGTTCCGTTGGACTGGCCAGCTGAGAAAAATCCCTTGATACTCTTGTGCTCCAATGAGGGCTTCAGCTGCAGAGGGTCAAGGCAGTCATACTCAATGGCATATCCCGGACGCATTATCCGGCAATTTTCCATGCCCGGAATGGTATGGAGAAAATCCATCTGTACATCCATAGGGAGGCTTGTTGACATACCTTGTACGTACATTTCATTGGTGTGGACTCCCTCAGGCTCTATGAAAAGCTGATGCCTTTCTTTATCTGGGAAACGTACAATCTTTGACTCAATAGAAGGGCAGTATCTAGGTCCCACACCAGTAATAACGCCGTTTGCCATTGGCGCTCTATGAAGGTTCTCACGGATTATGCGGTGGGTTTCCTCGTTGGTGTAGGTGAGCCAGCATGGAGTCTGCTCCCTTGTCACCACATCGCTCATAAAGGAAAAATTCCTGCATTCCTCGTCACCGGGCTGAATTTTCATCTTGGAGTAGTCAAGAGTTCTTGCATCAACTCTCGCCGGGGTTCCGGTCTTAAAGCGCATGAGGCGGATTCCAGCCTCCTGCAGGGACTCTGAGAGCTTCACCGCCGCTCTCTGGCCGTTTGGACCGCCGGAATAGGCATTTTCACCTATGATAATTCTGCCCTGAAGGTATGTTCCAGAAGCAAGGATTACGGTTTTTGCCTCAAAAAGCTCCTCCAGCTCAGTTACTACACCCTTTACAGCCCCATTTTCCACCAAAAGCTTTTCGATGAGAAGCTGTTTCACATCCAGATTTTCCTGATTTTCACAGGTTTCCTTCATGGAAAACTGGTAATACTTTTTGTCCGCCTGTGCTCTCAGAGCGTGAACCGCCGGACCCTTGCCGGTGTTCAGCATACGGAACTGAATGCAGGTTTTGTCCGCATTTATTCCCATCTGTCCCCCAAGGGCGTCCAGCTCCCTTACCAGATGTCCCTTCGCCGGTCCTCCCACAGAGGGGTTGCAGGGCATCATGGCAATATTGTCCATGGAAAGTGTAGCAAGCAGTGTGCTGCATCCGAGACGTGCCGCAGCCAGTGCCGCCTCTACTCCGGCATGGCCTGCGCCTATGACTATTACATCGTAGCTTCCTGCCTTGAACAAAATAAATTCCTCCTAATTATTTTCCTATGCAGAAACGACTGAAAATCTCATCAATAATATCTTCTCCAACGGTTCCCCCGGTAAGCTCCCCAAGCTTTTCCCAGGCGGAGCGAAGGTCTATCACCACAAAGTCAGGACTCATGCCCATGGCGATGGTTTTCTCTGCGGCCTCAAGATGCTTTTCACCCTGACGGAGAATTTCCGCCTGAAGCTCGCTGCTGACAAAACCGGGGGACTTGTCCTTGTCAATTCCGCTGTACACCCTTTTTCTAATTGCCTCAGTAAGCTCATCGATATCCGCCGCATCCTCCCGGACAGAGATTCGTATTACCTCTGCGCCGCTGGCGTATTTTTTCAGGTCCTCTTCCCCTATTACAGGCTCTAAATCCGTTTTGTTCAAAAGGATGATTGCCTCCTTGTCCTTTATCAGGGAAAGAATCTCCATGTCCTCCTCACCAAGGGGTCTGGAGCTGTCGAAAACCGCCAGAATCAGCGAAGCCTCATCGGCATAGGCTCTGGACTTTTCCACGCCGATTTTCTCCACCTTGTCCTCTGTGGAACGTATACCGGCGGTGTCAATTATCCGAAGGGGAATTCCTCCCACATCCGCCAGCTCCTCAATGCTGTCACGGGTTGTGCCGGGAATATCCGTAACAATTGCTCTTTTTTCCCGGAGAATTGCATTTAAAAGACTGGATTTTCCCACATTTGGCTTGCCCAAAATTGCGGTCATAAGACCGTCACGAAGGATTTTTCCTGTACGGGCTGTAGCAAGGATTGCCTTGATTCGTGTGCGAAGCTCCTTTACCTTTTCCTCAGCATCAGAAAGCTCCACATCGTCTATATCGTCCTCCGGGAAATCTATTGCCGCCTCAAGGTGGGCGATGATACCGAGAACCTCATTTCGCATGTCCTCGATTTCATTGGAAAATTTGCCAGCCAGCTGGCCTGCCGCCATGTAAAGGGACTCCTCTGTTGGAGCCTTTATCACGTCCATAACAGCCTGCGCCTGGGAAAGATCCAGACGGCCGTTTAAAAATGCCCTCTTGGTAAATTCTCCCCGTTCTGCAGGCCTTGCACCAAACCTCCAACTGAGGCTCAAAAGCTCCCGGAGAACCATGCTGCCTCCGTGGCTCTGAAGCTCCACCACGTCCTCCATGGTATAGGAATGGGGGGATTTCATTGGGATGCAGATTACCTCGTCCAAAATTCTTCCCTTTTCGTCCGCCACATGGCCGTAAAGCGCCCTATGGCTTTCAGACTCCAGAACCCCGGTCTTCCCATAGGGGCGGAACATCCTGTCCGCCACCTCCAGAGCCTTTTCCCCGCTTATTCGTATGATTCCTATGCCGCCTTCTCCGGCAGGAGTGGCAATGGCACTTATAGTATCTCCCTGAAGCAATTTTTTCCCTTCCTTCAAAAAAAGGACCATCCCATTCCATCGAAATAATAATAACAATGGATTGAGACAGCCCTTTCACAGTTCTCTCATTAAATCAATATTTGCTGCTGCGGCTCTTAGTCTCGATGATGACCTTGCGGAAAGGCTCTTCACCGGAGCTAAAGGTAATGACACGGTCGTCATCCTGAAGTGTAAGATGGATGATTTTGCGCTCGTGTCTGTTCATAGGCTCAAGAGTAATCTTGTTGCCTGTGCGGTTTACCCTGTCAGCAAGCTTTTTTGCCAGATGGCGGAGGGTATCCTCCCTGCGGCTGCGGTAGTTCTCCACGTCAAGGACAATGCGTACCTTGTCGGCATTGCTTTCAATACCACGGTTTGCAGCAAGGTTTGTAAGATACTGGAGTGAATCCAGAGTTGCGCCGTGCTTTCCGATGAGCACACCAAGTCGTGCTCCCTTGAAGCTGAACTGGACAGCGCCGTCAGACTTCTTTTTCTCCATTTCCACCTGAATGCCCATGGCGCTGAAAATTTCCTTGAGGAATGATTCAGCCTTCTCCTCCGGAGAAGAGCCATCGGCAGCTGCAGATGTAGATACAGATACGGATGCAGATACCGGCTCAGCAGCTTTTTCAGCCGGCTCGGACTTTTCTTCCTTTGGACAGATTCTGCACTCTTCCACGAGCTTTTCCTCAGTCTTGTCAGCCTTTACAGTGACACGGATTTTAGCGTCCTTTTTTCCAATAAGGCCCAAAAAGCCCTTGGAAGGAGCCTCCAAAACCACATAGGAAAGCTGGTCAGCGGAGGTATTGAGCTTCCTAGCTGCAGAGCGCAGTGCCTCCTCCACAGTTTTGCCAGTTATTTCAAGAGTTTCAGCCATTAGGCAGCCTCCTTTTTATCCTCTCCATGATACATCCACCACTGCTGGATGATCTGCATGATGTTCATAGTTACCCAGTAAAGAACCAATCCAGAGGGGAAGCTAAGGCTTATCCAGCCGATGAAAAGAGGCATGAAGTACATCATCATCTTCATCTGCTGATTGGTGTTATCCTGAGTAGTCTGCTTCTGCTGGATAAATGTGGTCAGCGCAGAAAGAATGGGCAGAATGTACATGGGATCCGCCTCGGAAAGGGTTGGAAGCCATGCAAAGCCAGGATTGCCCACGTAGTTGAATTCACGCAGTGCATAGAACATTGCCATGAGAATAGGCATCTGAACCAAAAGTGGCAGACATCCGGCCATAGGATTTACATCGTGCTCCTTGTAAAGCTCAGCCATTTTCTGCTGCATAAGCTGGGGATTGTTCTTGTAATTCTTCTGAATTTTTTTCATTTCAGGCTGGATTACCTGCATAGCCTTCATGGATTTTACCTGCTTTTTAGTCAGCGGATAAAGAATCATCTTGATGACAATGGTCAAAAGGATGATAGCTACACCGTAATTTTCAACGCCCAGGGAAGCCGTAACGCTGTGGAACGCCTCAAGAATGCTCTGGAGGAGTGTCACCAGCGGAGAAAAAATAGACCACAAAAAGTCCAATTCATCACATCCTAAACAAATTCATTAATTGACTATTTAACGGGATCATAGCCTCCCTTGTGAAAGGGATGGCATCGGAGAATGCGCTTAATAGCCATCCATCCTCCCTTTATAGGCCCGTACTTTTCAATTGCAATCATCGCATATTCCGAGCAAGTCGGAATATAGCGGCATACAGGAGGCTTTAAAGGGGAAAGATATACCCGGTAGAACCTTATCAAGGTCAAAAAAAGGAATTTTATCCCCTTTAAGACCATGCCCAGGGCTTTATGTATCCTCGCCATGGAACTGGATCCTTTTGAAATATCCTTCAGCACCCTATCATCTTCTCTCCTATCGCCCAAATATCCCGGCCTTCCTGCCCAAATTGAGGAAAGCCTTCTCCACGATGCCCATCTTCACATCCACAGCCGCCTTGCGGCCCACCAAAAGAAGGCTGCAATTTGGGGCTATTTCTGGTTGATGCAGGCGATAGCTCTCACGGAGGATCCGCTTGACACGGTTTCTAACCACCGCATTGCCAAGCTTCTTGCCGGCTGCAAAGCCGACTCTGCCTTTCGGTCCATTTTCCGTAAAGACGTAAAGAACCAGATACCGGTTCGCATAGGAACTTCCGCAGCGATAAACCCGCTGAAAGTCGGATCTGCGCTTTAGAATCTTCCTTCTCGGTAATTTGAACATTAAAGAATTCCTCATTCTTGCCATAAAAGGAAAATAGGCCACAAAAGTGACCTAGTATGAACTGCCCAAACCTTAAAAGGCTTCCCGGCACGCATCTCACCGGGATGCAGCTCACCAGGCTATCCCCGCAGTTCCTGCGGTTTCTGGTCAGCAGTACCCGCAAGCTTATCGCGGGTACCTGACTGATCTTCAATTATGCGGAAAGGCTCTTTCTGCCTCTAGCGCGTCTTCTCTTCAAAACGAGACGGCCACCCTTAGTCTTCATGCGCTCACGGAAACCATGGGTCTTCTTCTTCCAGTGATTGTTCGGCTGGTAAGTTCTCTTCATGCTTTGGCACCTCCTTGCAGAATACGGGAAAATCCCGGTCAAAATCATGAAACGATACACTTCTCAAATTTTAACTATACAGAATTATAGACTAGGACATGTACAGTGTCAAGAAAAGAAACGGCTCAGCCAACTGTTTTCTGTGGATAAATATTGGTGTTTTTGCCCCTTATTCACTTAAACTTGTTGATAACTTCTGCTGATTTTGATAAGATAGTCATGAATCTTTTGCGGATTATTAACAATAATCAACGTTTTATCAACAGAAAAGTGGACATATCCACTGATTTATCCACAAATCAACAAGTTTCTTTCATAAAAAAATGCGTTTTCCTTCTATATATAATATATATCCAAAATTTTCCCCAACCCGAAAATACTAGATCATTTGTTTTGTGGATATCCACAGGTGTGGATAATTTTGTTGATAACTTTTTCCACATGTTTATAAAATTTGTTTATAACCTCCTCATAACCTACGGACTTTTTCCCGTAAATTCACAATGAAAGGGTCTTTTGAATGGATCATGCCCAGCTTCAGGCTGTATGGGATTTGATTCTCGACAAAATTCGAGAGCAGCTGAACGAAACTGTATGCAAGCAGTGGCTTGCCCCTCTTATCCCAAAGAAATATGAGAACGGCACGCTTACCCTGGTGGCAGCCAACAACTTCACAAAGCAGTACATCGACAAAATGTACATCAACTTTCTTTCCCAGGCGGCAACGGATGTAATCGGTGAAGGAAATGTTGCTGTGGTGCTGGATATTGCGCCTCAGCAGCCAATTGCTCCGCAGCCCGTGGACATTCCCGAGGGGAAAAAATTCGAGCAGGGAAAGCTGAACATGGCTGACAGCCAGCAGGAACAGCACAGCGAGTCCTACCCCGGATCTGTTGGAGCCACTGACCTCATTGCCCCAGGTGATGCCTCATCCCTCAATCCGAAGTATGTGTTCGACACCTTCGTTGTGGGCAATTCCAACAAGTTTGCCGAAGCTGCGGCTGTGGCAATCGCCAATGAGCCGGGCAAGATTTACAACCCCTTCTTCATGTACGGAGGCGTTGGTCTTGGAAAAACCCATCTGATGCACGCCATCGGCCACAAGGTTCTTGAAAAGTTCCCAGAGAAAAGGGTTCTTTACATCACCTCTGAAAAATTCACCAACGAGCTTATCAACTCCATCCGTGACGGTAATCCTGAGAACTTCCGCCAGAAGTACAGAAACGTAGACGTACTCATGGTGGATGATATCCAGTTCCTTTCCAAAAAGGAGCACACCCAGGAGGAATTTTTCCACACCTTCAATACCCTTCACAACGATGGAAAGGCAATTATTCTTTCAAGCGACCGTCCGCCAAAGGAGCTGAAAACCCTAGAGGACAGGCTGCGTTCCCGCTTTGAGTGGGGACTTACAGCGGACATTCAGGCTCCGGACCTTGAGACTCGAATCGCTATTTTGAAGAAAAAGGCTCTTTTGGAGCATATTGACGTATCCAACGATGTTCTGGTGTACATCGCCAGCCGCATCGATACCAATATCCGTGAGCTGGAGGGCGCTCTCACAAGGGTTTCCGCCTATGCGTCCCTCAACAACCAGCCCATCACCACAGAGCTGGTGGCAAGCTCCTTCAAGGATCTTTTCCCCACCACCAAGTCCAAGGAAATCACCATTGAGGTAATTCAGGAGATTGTTTCCCAGTATTACAAGGTGAGCCTTGAGGACCTTCTTGGGAAAAAGCGTACCAGAACACTGGCTTTCCCGAGACAGATTGCAATGTATCTCTGCAGGGAGCTTACAGACACCTCCCTCCCCCAGATTGGCGAGCTTTTTGGCGGCAGGGACCACACCACTGTAATCCATGCATACGAAAAAATAAGCTCAGAGCGCAAAGAAAGCTCCAAGCTTGACGAAACTATAAACAAGCTTATCCAGCAGATTGAGCGAATGTAACACATCATAGGCTCTTGCCGGATGGTCCACATTTACCTGTAGATAACCTTGTGCCTAACTCTATGTAAATCCTGTTTAATATCTGTGGATAAATAAAAGGGGAGGTTATTCCTGTGAATTATGTGAATAACCTTCCCTTTCTTATCTACATTTTTTCCACACGTCTAAAGTGAATAATTATCTAGTCTCGGACCACTTATCAACTTTTCCACAGGCCCTATGACTATGACTACGAATTTTATATATTTTTATATTAATATTAAAAAAATAAGGAAGTGGCTGAAAAAATGAAGTTTAACTGCTTAAAAAATGAGCTGGTCCAGGCTCTTTCCATCGTAACCAAGGCAATAGCCAACAAGCCCCAGACCCCCATTCTCTCAGGAATTTATCTGAAGGCACAGGGCAATACTCTGGAGCTTCAGGCAACAGACCATGAGATGGGAATTATCTGCACCATTGCTTCTGACATACAGGAACCCGGAGATATTGTACTTTCTGGAAGATATTTCCAGGAGGTTGTAAGAAAGCTTCCTGGGGAAAATGTTGAGGTGGAGTTTAACCGTCAGGAAAATATTATTCAGATTCGCTCCAACAACTCCAAATTCACTCTTCTTTCCATGTCTGTCACCGACTTCCCAAATGTGAAGCACATCGGAGAGGGAGACCACCCTGTAACAGTCCGTGTTCGTGACAATATCCTGAAGGGTCTCATCGACAAGACAGCCTTCGCCTGCTCAGCTGATGAAGCAAGACCGGTATTTACTGGCTGTTATTTTGAAATCAAGGAATCTGTGATTTCCATGGCTGCCACCAACACTCATCGCCTCTCAGCAAAAAGCGAGGCATTGGACAATGTGGAGGGCAATATCAGCTGCATCATTCCGGCGCGTGCTCTCTATGAGCTTTCCAGAAATATTGTTTCGGACATTCCGGAGGATGTGGAAATCACCTGCTCTAAGAATGCAATCAGCTTCAGCTTCGGCAATATTTTCATGACTTCCAGACTCATTGACGGTATGTTCCCTGACTTCCGCCGTGTCATCCCCCAGGATTTCCAGACCAGAGTTACACTTTCAACAGCTGATTTCCTCTCTGCTGTAGAGCGTGTATCCCTCATTGCCCGTTCTGCCGAGTACAATGTGGTGACTTTGGAATTTTCCGGCGGTTTTGTACGTATTACTTCTAACAATCCTGATATCGGCAATGCTGATGAGACTGTACCTGCTTTGGTGGACGGCCCTGATGTTATGATTTCTTTTAATTCTAAGTATGTGACTGAGGTCCTAAGAAGTATTGGAAGTGAGAATTTCTATTTTTCGCTTAATAAGAGTCTTGAGCCGGCTGCGGTTCGGGATGAAAATGATGAGGGCTTCATCTATATTGTGACGCCGGTACGTACTGCAGCTCGATAA
>CAVAVT010000057.1:0-9939 GCA_963592185.1 bacterium
AAAAGCTCCCCGATTAATTGCACAGCAATCTATCGAGGAGCTTAAAACTTACTCATCCACAATCGACGTAATCTTGTAATCAGTGCCCTTCAGAGAATGTTCCATCTCTGCTTCTGTTACCTGACGATCCATCTTCACATGAGCCACATTATTTTTCAAATCAACCTGAGCGCTGAGTCCTTCAATGTTGTTGAAAAGGATTTCCACTCTCTTTTTGCAGTTGCCACAGGTCATTCCCTCAATATGCACAGCCTTCTTAGCCACAACCTCGCCCTCAAGCTGACGGGGCTTTATGGAAGGAACATCATCTCCACCACCGCAGCAGCTTCCTTCTCCGGCGAAGTGCTTGTATCCGCCTCTTATTGCAAAAAACAACGCCACTATCAATATTAAACCCAATACATATGTTGCCATAACTATATCCTCCAGTTTCAATTTGCTGTTTATATATATAGTTATATGCCCCATAGGGGTATAAGTCAATAATAATATTGATTATTTTTATCTATTAGAGAGTTTCACACGCCGCTTCCGTCAAAATTCGGAACGTATTCCTCCGAGGCAGCCCTCCGCTCCTGCACGTAGCAATGGCGGAATCCCAAGTCGTAGGCATAATCCACCACCGAATCGTACTCAAAGCTTGTGAGACGTCTATTAATCTCAGGGTATTCCTCCGCCCGGAACATGGGTGTGTACTGACTCATAAGGCTCAGCCCCACAGCCTCCCCGAAGGTTTCCCAGATTCTTTTTAAAAGTTTCATGCTTTCATGACGATGTCCCGGAAGAACCATATGGCGAATGAGAACGCCTCTCTTTAAAATTCCTTCATCCATATCCAAAGGTCCGGCAATTTCATACATCCGCTGTATAGCCTTGAAGGCTGCCTCACAGTAATCCCCAGCACGGGAATATTTTTCAGCTGACTCTCTTTCGGCATATTTCAAATCTGGAAGGAAAATGTCCACATACCCCTGCAACAGCTCCAGAGTTTCCTCTGTCTCATATCCGCCGGAGTTGTACACCACAGGCAGGTGAAAGCCCTTTTTCCTTGCAAGGTCCAGTGCCTCAAGTATCTGTGGCACATAATGTGTTGGAGTCACCAAATCCAGAGTTGCCGCCCCCCGTGCCTCCTGCTCCAGGAATATTTCCCCAAGACGTTCAACGGTCACTTCCCGACCTTTTCCCCCATGGCTTATTTCGCTGTTCTGGCAGTACACGCATCTAAGATTGCAATGGGAAAAGAACACTGTCCCTGCCCCATTTTCCCCGGCGATGCATGGCTCCTCCCAGGGGTGAAGGCTCACAAGGGCAATCCTTGGATTTACCCCGGCTCCGCAAAAGCCCTTCTGCCCCTGAAGTCTGTCCACGCCGCAGTTTCTTGGGCAAAGGCAGCAATTCTTTAGCAGCTCCATGTATTTCCCCTGATGCGGTAAAGCATTTTCTTCAATATGCATATCCATCAGCCCACACTCCTAAAATTACGATGTTCCCAATAATGATTACTGCGCCTATTCCCTGCCCTCAAGCAGTACAGGGTCAAGGACTGGGCCGTATTTTGCACGCCACCAGGAAATACTCCTTACGGCATTGATATAGTTCTGCATTGCTGGCTCGTCAAAGGGTGCACCCTGTGCCCCCGGATTAACCGCCTCAGGCTCCAGCACCGGCATATCCGCCTGTCCGATATAATCCCTTGTGACGAAAAATCCGTAATTTACGCCTTTGCGATTCGTTCTCGCCAAGCTCTGCCCCAGTGCGTGATATTTAAAGCCCTTCGGCGCAATCAAATCCACAATAGTAGGTACAATATCTATCTGGCTTCCAGCTGAATCCGGCAGCAAAAGCCCCTTGTGGACTCCCCTGCCAGTTATCACCAATGGAACCCCATAGCGCTCATAAAGGGAAGGTGTTTTGCTGATATTATACCGGTCCGCATGGTCGCCAACTACCACAATGAGACAGTCCGGAACCTTTTCCTTCAATGCCTTGATAAACTTCCCCATTTCCCTGTCCGCATACCAGTAATGCCCCAGCTCCTTGAGAAGGTCCTCGTTGTCCTTTTCCTCCTCCGGCAGCGCCGCCCTTACAGCCTCCCGGTCATAGCCCTTGGAATCCACATCCACAGTATAAGGGGAATGGTTGGACACGTTCAGCATCACGTGGAATCCCGGCTTATTTGGGTCTATGCTTTTCAGCACCGCATCATAAAGGTACTCATCATCACAGCCCCACACGCTGCCTGAGGAATCAGCCGCAAAGTCTCCACGGCTGTAAAAATGATCATATCCCTGAGCGATTGTAAAAGCTCCAATTCTCTCCCAGGTGGAAGGACCAGCATACCAAAACTCCGTATCGTAGCCCAGAGCCTTCATAACCGGGGCGCTGGCTGTGGGATAAGGCTCAGCAAAGGCTTCAGGCATGGTGGTGAGATAGAGATTTGCATCAGCAAAGCCCGTTACCACGCCAGTCACCGCTGATACTGTACTGGATCCGTTTGGCAGGAAAACCGGACAGTAGTCGCTGTCATTTTCTGCGATTACAGACCTCATGCCATCGGAAATATGAAGATTTTCATACTGTGGCAAAAGTGGCCAGTTTGCGTAGCTTTCAGAAATTATGACAAATACATGGCTGGGCTTTTCAATAATAGCCCCTTGCGCCTCCTTTTCAAGGTAAAAGTCCAAATTGTCCGATTCCGGAGCCTTGCCGGAAAGCATTGCCGCCAAATCCCGTATCTGGTCCGTGGTAAAATCCAGCCCGTTGCAGGCAAGAAGCCTGCCGTTCATCCTCCAGCCACGGTACACTGCCTGCATATTGTCCAAGATTGCTTCATTGATAAAAGAATCCTTTGTAATCCCGGCATTTTCCCAGTCCACAGCATTTTCCCAGCTAAGGGAGCCGCCATATATCACAAGCAATGCCCAGATATAGGTGAGCCAAAGCACCACAAGACCCCAGACCGCCTTCATCACTTTGGAAACCTTCACGCCGAAAAATCCCAAAAGTGAGGGTGCGCTCCACATTAGGAAAATTCGTAGCACACGCCACAGCACATAGGCAAGAAATAGTGCAAATACCAGCCTTACCGGCAGATAAAATTCCTGAACCAGTGACCAGAACAGTGCTTCCATATCGTCATTTACCGCATTGAACATAAGCTGGTTAAAGCCTGAATGGAACTGTCGGTAGTAGGGAAAGCTTGCCCCATAAAGTATGGAAAGCAGAACAAGAACCACCCCGTCCAGGACTCCCTGAACCCTTTGGGACCATTTTTTTGAAAAAATCCACACCAGCCCTGCCGGCACCATAACCACAAGGGTCAGCACACCTGCGCTCTGCATACTGAGTCCCGTACCAGTGGCAATTCCACGCCACACGTCCCCCATGCCGGTACCGCTTCCCATGTAGTCACGCATCCAGAATATGAAAAATATGCGGAATGCGCAAAGCACCACCAGGTAAAAAAGGAATACCTTCAGGCCCCTTTTTAAAAAGCTATATACTCCTTTTGCCAGGCCGGAGGCCTTTTCTAATATATCCAAAATGGAAGCTCCTTCCAAAAAAAGCGCCCGCAGGAACACCCACGGGCGCACAGACACAAAAGTATAGAGAATACATTGCAAAAAATTAAATAATCAGGAATTATCTACTCAGCAATTACATTCCCGGCACGATGATTTCAACACCGTAATCCGCAGCCGCCTGACGAATACTGTCAGAGGGCATGGAGTCAGTAACAAGGCCGGAAAGAGTATCCAGTGTGGCGTAATTATAGTTGCCGTCAGTGCTGAGTTTTCTGGACTCAGCCACCACATAGGCCTTCTTGCTTACCCTGATGATGGATGCCTTGTTGATGCCATCCTCGATATCATAGGTGGAAACGCTGTTTTCCGCAACATCCACCCCTACAGCTCCCAGGAAAGCCACATCCGGCTTCAGTCTGGAAATGAAATCCATGGTCATTGCACCCCAGAAGCCGTCGCGGCTTTTGTTGATGCGTCCGCCAGCAAAAATCAGCTTGATTCTAGGATTCTGCGCCAAAATAACCAGTACGTCAATCATATTGGTAACAATGGTCAAATCCCTTCTGTCCTTTGCCAAAAGCTCAGCCAATGCAAGATTGCTGGTGGAAATATCAAGGAAAATCATATCCTTGTCATGTATGAGCTTCATTGCTGTCTGGGCAATTCTGCGCTTTGCCTCCACATCAGTAAGCCTGTGCTTGCTTACCTCCACAGCATGAATATTTTCACGGAGCATTACCGCACCGCCGTAGGTGCGCTTCAGCCTGCCCTGTTTTTCCAGTGCGCCCAGATCCTTGCGGATACAGTCCTCAGTAACCTTGAATTTATCGCTTAAATCTTTTACCCGAACCTTGCCGTCCCGGGCGAGCATCTCAATTATCGCATCCTGTCTTTCCTCTAAAAACAATTTCATCGCCCTCCCTTGATTGTTATTGTTCATTATTATTTTACACATTAGGAGACGACTTTTCAACCATTCGACCATGTATACATTATTGTTATGATTACATTATTAACATAATCTTAACATACACTACAGAATGGTAATTGTCATTACCGGCTGACGGTTTTAAGCCCTGAATTTTTCAAAAGTCTGACAAGAAGCTCCCCAAAAAGAGGCTTGCCTCCAGCAATGTCCGCCGTAAAGCTTGCGGTCATTGCAACAATGATGATGGGAAGAAGGTACTGGAAGGAGCCAGCCATCTCAGTAATTAGCACCGCCGCAGTCACCGGAGTCTTGGATGCCGCCGCAAAGTAGGCAGCCATGGAGAAAATTATTAAGGCGTTTACATACTCCGGGTCCAGTCCTCCAATAGCCACCGCAGCTGCTGCGAAAAAGCTTCCCCCCACAGCTCCCAGTGTCAGCATTGGAAGAAAAAGTCCTCCGGGAGCATTGGATCCGGCACAGCATATTGTAAAAAGGAATTTTCCAAGGAAAAGAACCAATAGGAATCCAAAAGAAAAGCCCCCTTCAACCAGCTGTCCCACCAACCTGTTGCCAGCTCCCGTAATCTCAGGAAACACTAGACAGAGAACCGCCGCCAGCAGCATTGGCACAAGCATCTTCCAAAAGCCCTGAAGTCTCAGTTTTCCATAAAGCTCCTGTGCCTTTATTATCCCAGGTAGAAACATACGCCCCAGAAGTCCGATAAATATCCCCAGCAGAACCAACGTCCCGTACATGGAAAGAGGTATCACCGTGGGCAAAATCCCCATGTCAAATACCTGAAAATCTCCTAAGAGCGCCCGGTCCACCGCCGTAGCTGTGGCTGCAGCCGCCACTGTAGCAAGCAAGACCATGGATGAAAAGTTTTTCTCCAGCTCCTCAAGACAGAAAATCACTCCTGCCAAAGGGGCATTGAAAGCCGCTGCCAGTCCTGCTCCGCTGCCGGCAGAAATCAGGAGCCGTGTTTCCATGTGGGAAAATCCCAGCTTCATTCCAACCGCCTGTCCAACGCAGCCTCCAAGCTGCACACTTGGCCCCTGACGGCCCATGGAAAGCCCCATCCCCACAGCGGTCAATGCTCCGATGAATCTTCCAAAAAGCACCTTCCACCAGGTCATTTTAAGCTTTTTCATAAGAACAGCCTTAATCTGGGGGATGCCGCTGCCATTGGTCATGGACTCCCATGCCATAATTTTTTTCAAAACCCATGCACCTAGAATGAAAGCGCCGAAATACAAGGCTGCCGCCTCAAATCCCCCTTCTGCTACATACTCTGCAGCCATTGGGCGAAACACATCGAAGGAATCCAGCAAATATCTGAAGGCAGCAATCACCAGCCCCACAATAGCCCCTGTCACCACGCCCTCAGCCAGAAGCCTCAGCCGAAAATATCTGCTTTTGGAAATTTTGTACCGAGCCTCATCGATCTCATTTTTCACCAGAATTCCCCCTTTCATAAGATATATATTACCACAAAAAAAGAGCCCCTTTCGGAGCTCTTCAAACCGCTTACTCTGCAGTAAACGGAAGCAGTGCGATATTACGGGCACGCTTGATAGCAACAGTCACCTGGCGCTGATGCTTTGCGCAGTTGCCGGAGATACGGCGTGGGAGAATCTTTCCACGCTCAGTGATGAAACGACGAAGCTTTGCAACGTCCTTATAATCAATGCTCTCTACCTTGTCTACGCAGAAAGTGCAAACTTTTTTACGAGGTCTTCTGCCTCTGTCACGCTTAATCAATCTGTTCCCCTCCTAACTCAATGGGATTAAAACGGAATCTCATCGTCTGAGACGGGAGGACCGAAGGAGTCAGCCTGTGACACGCCTGCAGATGACTGCTGACCCTGCTGGAAGCCGCCTTCACGGGTCTGCTTGGAGCCCATGAACTCTATTTCGTTAGCGACAACTTCCGTCACATAGCGCTTGGAACCATCCTGTGCATCGTAACTACGAACCTGCATACGGCCCTCAAGAGCGATCTGACTGCCCTTAATCAGGTTATTCCCACAAATTTCAGCAAGCTTTTCCCAGGCAACAATAGGAATAAAATCCGCTGTTGGCTGCTGGGAATCTCCGTCTCTGCGCCCAGTACGGCGGTTTACCGCCAGTGGGAACTGAACAACGGCCTTTCCTGACTGCGTGTAACGCACTTCCGGATCTCTTGCGAGCCGGCCTGCCAAGATTACCTTATTCATGGTATTCTCCTCCCTAATTTTCCATTATTCCTCTTCTGACTTTACGATCATGTGCTTAAGGATATCGTCTGTAATCTTCATTACACGATCAAGCTCGTTCATGCAAGCAGGCTCAGCCTCGACATTCAGCAGAGTGTAGAAACCCTCTGTGTTGTCCTTGATCTCATAAGCAAGGCGACGCTTGCCCCAACGATCTTCCTTTTCAATCGTACCACCATTGTCAGAGATAAGCTTCGAGAACTTCTCGATTACAGCGTTGGTTGCATCCTCTTCCATCGGCTTTACGATGAATATGACTTCGTACTTTCTCACGAAATCACCTCCTCCTTTGGTCTTTGACTCCCCTTCTCATGGGAGCAGGGAAGGCTCAAACAAATATTCGAACCTATCTGTCTTGCGACTTTACAATCATATCATTTTTAAAAGGCCTATGCAAGGAAATAAAGAAAAAAATATTATTAGAATATGAAAAGCTTCCAGACAAAAATTTTAATTAAAAACAGGAAACTTTCCGACTATACTCCGTTTTATTTTCTATAATATATGAATTTCCGATCATACTCCGATAAATTTGTTGAATATCATAAATTATCAGAGTAAGATATTATTAGTGAGGTGATTGTGATGATTTACAGACCCCTTTATGTTGATAAAATTATGGCATATACTGATACTCCCTTTGTTAAGGTTCTAACCGGCATACGCCGCTGCGGAAAGTCCACCATTTTGAAAATGATTATGGAGCAGCTCCAGTCAAACGGCGTTCCTTCGGATCGGATAGTCATCATGCGCCTAGACTCCATGGAATGCGATGACATGTCAGCAAAGGACATGTATAAAGCCATCAAGGAAAAGCTCAGTTCTAAGGGCAAAACCTATCTATTCCTTGACGAAGTTCAGGAAATTGAAGGATGGGAAAAAGTAGTCAACTCACTGTTGACGGATTTCGATGTTGACCTCTACGTCACCGGCTCAAATTCAAGAATGATGTCTTCAGAAATCTCCACCTATCTCACAGGGCGGTATATCACGTTCCGTATCTACACCCTGTCATTCGAAGAATATCTGATATTCAAGGAACAATATACCAAGCTTAAGGATATTCATGCAGAACTTGCGGACTATATCCGCCTCGGTGGCTTCCCAGCAACCCATTTGAGGGAATTTTCTCAGGATGAGATTTATACAATCATTCGTGACATCTACAACTCCACCATTTTCACAGACATAGTAAAAAGGAATCAGATTCGCAAAGTCGACCAGCTTGAAAGAGTTGTCCGCTATACTTTCTCTAATGTAGGAAATCCTTTTTCCGCAAAGACCATTTCCAATTACTTAAAATCCGAACATCGGGCCATCGACCCGGAAACCGTCTACAGTTATTTGGATAAATTAGAAAAGGCCTATATCTTGCACAAATGTCCCCGATATAATTTGCAAGGAAAGGAAATATTGAAAACCCAGGAAAAATTTTATCTTGCGGATACAGCTCTTCGTTACAGCGTTTTAGGCTATACGCCGGACAGTGTGGCATCCAGTCTTGAAAATGTGGTATATCTTGAACTTTGCCGCCGGGGATACACTGTCACCATAGGAAAAACCCCAGATGGCGAAGTGGATTTTGTAGCTCAAAAGCAGAATGACCGGATATATGTCCAAGTAACCCAGGAAATTCAGTCAGAAAAAACAGAACGCCGGGAATATGACCGGCTGCTGGAAATACGGGACAACTACCCTAAATACGTATTGCGGACGGATGTATTCTCCGGTGGAAATTACCAGGGAATAAAAAGTATGCATGTAGCAGATTTCCTGCTGAGCAAGGAATATTAAAATTGACTCATTAATTTATACCACTATCAGTGGCTTTGAAAAAATAACCTAATCGCCATCAAATTCTGCAGCAGCTTTACGAATTCTAGCTGAAAATAGCTCTTCATGCTCTGGATAATACCTATCATAATAATCAGCAAGATATTCATAGTCAGATGAGTCAAAACCACTTATTTTTTCATAAATATATGCGGTTACATTATTATCTAGTGGAAAACTTTTATTTATTTTCTTAAAGTGCCGCCCAATAGGTGACTCAGATTTCCTGATTTCTTCACACAGAAAACGAACCACCTCTTGTGAACCTTCGGCCAAATGCAATTGAACCGGATCTGTAACTACAATATAATCTGCCTTTAAAAAATCTGGATTAAATCCATCACGTAAGTCTACATCTGCTGTTGCATACATGTGGTGAAGTGCACCACTAGCATATGGTTTGTTCAGTGACTCCATAATACTGTGATTTAATACCCCTCCACTGGCGCAGACATAAACGTGTTTTCCAGATTCATCGGTTAGGTTATTTAAAAAATTAGCAATACAATGAAGCTGATCTATGTCATTTCTCTTCATAGGATTATAAGTTTGTGCATAAACAGATGATATAACAGCAACATATGGTCTGATTGCAGGATAAAAACAATTCATAGTTCCAACGCCAAAAAATACAGCTATAACAAAAGCCATAATTTTTTTATAAATTTGCTTATTCAGCAGCTCAATAATCTGATAAATACCCAATATCATAAGAATACATACTGTTCCTGCTATTGTATAGATATGTTGTTGACCCATAATCTGCACATGGAAAAATGACGATATTGTTACTACCATCGAACATGCACAAAACAAGGTTAATTTCCTTGCCTTTTTTGAAATTAACGAAAGAACAACTGCTACTCCTGCCAAAATCAGGGGCATTGGACCTAACTGCGTAACGATAGCATTTATTTTGGTCATTAAATCAGCATCATACGCTTGATATTGAAAAGCATAATTATTTTTTAGAATTTTTAAAACAAGCCGATTAAAAAATATCAGTAATATTGATGTAGCTACAGTCACAACTATAATAAGATTTAAAATTGCATTTCGAAACTTATTCTTCCATTCACTACACCCACGAATTTTAATAATTTTATACATGGAATAAAGAAACATCGCACTGATATATCCCACACCAAAATATGCAAAATAACGTCTGAATAAAAAAGCTGTGAGAAGAAGCCCAGATATCATGATACTCCTTATCACCTGCTTCCTATTCAAAGACAATACATCATAATCCACGAACAGTAAAATAGCCAAAAGAGCAGGAATCATACAAGCAACGTCGATATAGCCATGAAGCATTGCATAATAAAACGGAGTAAATGCAGCCACTAAGAATACTGTAAATGCAAACCATTTATGTTTCATTGGGTTCATCACAAAT
>CAVAVT010000058.1:0-9831 GCA_963592185.1 bacterium
TATTCTTCGTTCTTTAGAGGACATTCCCGTGTCTTGCATCATAACGCTCCCTTCCTGATGTCTATTATGATACTACATCCGCCCCCCCGTGCAAGACATACCCGTTTTAGTTGCAGAAATCTATCGAAAGGGTTCTATTTGTGAGAATTTTCACATATGCAACACGTGCATTAGTCAACAAAATAAGTTTATGAATAAGCCTATATTTTCTTCAGCCTATATATTCCCCACAGTTTGTGTTATGATAGAGCTAAAGAAGGTCTACAGCAATTCCTATGACATTGCAAATAAATCAGGAGGTGGCAAAAATGTGTAATCTTAGCGAAAATATCTGGGAATCTGGCTGGAATGATGGATTAAGGGAAGGTAGAACATCCGGTCTAAAAGATGGATTGAAGGCAGGCAAACTGAATACATTGCGTGAGCTGGTTGTAGAGAATCTCCTAACACTTTCTGCCGCCGCCAAAAAGGCAAACATGAGTGTTGAGGAATTTAAAGCTGTCATGAAACTGTAAGTTTTTCTATTCAGTGTGCAAAAAGTGGCTGTGACAAAATGATTTCACATTTTGTCACAGCCACTTTTGCATAGATATTATTTTTTCTTTTCATCGTTATCCTTGGCGTTGGTATCAGCCTTTGTATCTGCTTCCGCCGCTGCCTCAGGAATCTTTCCCTTGGAATGCTTTTCCAGCTCCTCTGGATGTTTCTCTGCATACTTAATAATAGCATCAAAAAAAATATAATCCCTTGAGTGCTTTGGTAAATCCCTAAGGTTGGTAACCACATGGGGATAAGTAGACTCAATAGTAGTAAGGGTAGAATCTATAAAGTCGTGCTGAGTAACCTCAATGGTTCTCTTTGACAAATCTATGCGGAGATATTCGGCTTCCCCGGCCAAATCCTCATAAGCAGACATATCCAGCATATTCCAGCGTCTCTTCGCCTTAATATCCTGAATCTGCACATCATCAAAGGTCTTAATTACCGGGCAGATAATGATATTTTTATCCTGAAATCCCTCGCTATCGGTTTCATAGCACATCTGGGCCTTATTGAAAAAATAATTGGATCTGGCGGAGGACTGTACCCATTCAAAAATATCCTCCGGTATAGCAGGCGGAGCAGCCTCAGTTACTGTCATGCCTGACATTCCCAGCATGATTCCACCGATAACTCCTGCAATGCATTTTTTTATCATATCTATGCCTCCCATTTTCTAGCTGGCTTGCTGTACAAACACATGTAACAGCATACGTTCATTAACTGTAAAAAAGCTGTAGAATTATGAAACCTGACGCCTAGTATGCATCCTTTGCCACAAGCTGGTCAAGTTCATATGGAGTCTCCTGATAAACATAATAGTTCAGCCAGTTGGCAAACAGCAGATTTGCCACTGAACGCCAGCGAACCACCGGCATTTTTGAAGGGTCGTCCCCAGGATAATAATTTATGGGAATCTGCATATCCATACCGGCCTTTATATCCCTGTCGTACTCATCCTTCAGTGAAAGGGGATCATACTCAGCATGACCGGATATAAAGAACTGTTTTTTTTCCAAATTTGCAATGGCATATACCCCGGCTTCCCCTTCAGCCTCAGCTAAAATAGTAAGCTCCGGATTTTTCAGTATATCCTCTTTTCTAAATTCAGTATGCCTTGCGTGCGGAACATAAAATTCATCGTCAAAACCTCTAAAAAGCTTTTCATGTTCCACGCAGAGATGATGCTTATATACCCCGAATATTTTAGGATTCACATCATACTTTTTGATACCGTAATGGTAGTAAAGACCAGCCTGTGCTCCCCAGCATATGTGGAAAGTTGAATAGGCGTGGCTCTTGCTCCATTCCATGATTTCTGCTACCTCGTCCCAGTATGCCACCTTTTCAAAGGGCATTCTTTCCACCGGCGCTCCAGTAATAATAAATCCATCGTATTTCTTATGGCGGACCTCTGCGAAGGTTCCATAAAACTCAGTGAGATATTCCTGGGATGTGTGGGTTGGCACGTAAGATTCTGTATAGATGAAATCCACCTCAACCTGAAGAGGGGTGTTTCCCAAAAGCCTGAGAAGCTGCGTCTCTGTGACGGACTTAATGGGCATCAGATTCAAAATCAATATGTGCAGCGGACGGATATCCTGGCTGTAGGCGCGGTCCGCATTCATAACAAATATATTTTCCTGCTCAAGTACAGCTGTCGCAGGAAGATTGTTTGGTATCTTTATGGGCATGTAGACACACCTTTCAGCAAAATAAAAAGAAGATCGCTAAAAAGGATCTTCTTTTGTTGAAATTATTGTAACATTTTAACTATCTACTGTCAATTTACACAGTCTATAGTTCCACAATACTATCATTATTCAATTCTATAGCGATTGAGCCAAAACTGGTATCCCTTATTGTAGAGTCTCAGACGGCGGAGCTTCTCCCCATCACTGCTGGACATATCGATGGTCTTGGGACTTACATCAGCCTTCCAATCCTTCCATCCGGTCTTTGGCGCCCAATGCTGATATTTAATGACCTTTACAGTGCCAGCCTCAAGATTAACCGCTTTTTTCATGAAGCGTATCTCTGTAACATTGTCGTCAGAATCCTTACGCTCCTCCCACTCCCAGTAAATCAGGTCAGAGCCTTTAAGCCTCATGGTGGTGGAGTCAGCAATGGCATGCTGTTTGCCTCCATTGGTGGTATTTATATCCAAAAGGTTGAACCAGCGATCCTTTGCCTTTCTTCGCTCAGTTTCACCATGCCTGAATACCTGGTCCACAATTGCGGTATAAAAGTCCTCGTCAAAGGACTGGGAATTTATCTCCTTCAAGGTTCTTGGATTATATTTTTTCTCTACAAGCTGGTTACCGTTGGCATCATAAAAGCGTTCCACCACATAGGAAATAGTCCTATTCTGAGGAACAATTTCCACCTCAGCGATGCTGGACTTCAGGTCTGCTGGGTTTACTGATGTCAGCTTAAGATTTTCCACTGTCTCAGTTGCTCCAGTATAGTCATAGGTGGTACGGGTCTTTGCCAGAATAACTGTTGCCACATCCCCTATTTTCTGGGTAACTTTCACATTTGTAGGTGAAAAATATTTGCTGTACTTAGCGTTTGAGGATATCCAGACCCAGTCCTTTACCTCAGCCCCTGTATTAGCTGTTTTAGCTGTGTTAGCGGCATCAGCTGTTTTAGCAGCCTCAGCGGTTTTAGCCGGAGCTTCAGCAGCATTTGCCTTTCCGAATCCGAAAAAATAAAGGGCAATCATTAGTGCAATCATCAACAGAATGGATATCATTCTTGTTCCGCCAAATTTATTCATTTAGTCCTCCATAATCTCTATTGCTAGAAAACATTCCTCAAAATCTTATTTTTTATGATGGCTGTCCAAAAATGCCTGCAGCCTGTCAAAGGATGCATTGATAATCTGACTTTCTGGTATCCCAGCCTCCTCAACCATGCGTAGAGCATAGTCGAAGTGTCCCAGCCTCTTATGGTAATGGGCATCCGAATCAATGCTTATGAGCGTACCGTACTTCTTTATTGCCTTTAAAAGCTCTCTACATATCGGCTCGCTTCCCGGACGTGCATCTGGAGAGCTGTCATTTATCTCCAATGCCTTGTTATTTTCAGCAGCAGCCTTTGCCAGCATCTCTGGAATAATAGGATACTTGGGACCGTCCGGATGCCCAATGATATCCACATAGGGATTCTTCATTGCAGCGATGTACATGGCTGTTACCTCCTCCGGAGTTCCTGTGGGGGAACAGTCAGAGTGGCAGCTGGCAATTACAATATCCAGCTTGGAAAGCTGCTCATCCGTAAAGTCCAGGGTTCCATCCAGCTTCATGAAATTCGCCTCTGTGCCGCAGTATACCCTGACTCCCTTAAACTCCCTTGGCAAATCTCTGTAGGTGTTGAAATACGCCCAGCCAACACTTCCCGGGTATCCAATACCATGCTCTGTAAGACCTATCGCCTGCAGACCCTGGTCTGCAGCCTCCTGCATAACCTCGGTGACAGTACTGAACGCATGTCCGCAGGCAATGCTGTGTGTATGTAAATCTGCAATCAAGTTGATTTTTCCCATTTATTACAGCCTCCCTAAAATGCTTATACAGACTTTTAGCAAAGATACGTTATCAGATAATTTTTACATTTTTACTAAGTATATCATATTAATGTTAGAAACGGAACATACTTTCTTAAAAATATTGTGATATACTAGTTAGAAAAAGTACATCGGAGGTCATTTAATGAGCGATATGATGAATTTTCAGGTAGGGGACATTTTCCCTATACCCATAACAACCCAGGGAGACGGTGGACTGTTTCAGATAGATGCCAATGGAATCATGTTTATTCTCCAACTTTCCAACACGGATGTTATAGCCCGTGAAGCGTTCCGCACAGGAAGCATGGAACTGGCACTTTTCGAGGAAAATGGCATTCTCTCGCTGCTATACAGAATTGACGGCATTTTCAAGGATGGATGGGGTGATGCTCCTTTGGCACAGCATCTTGTAAAGCCTGAGCTTAGGGCAAAAAATCTCACAGACCCAATGATTCACCTCTATTTGGTGGACAGCAAACTCCACACACTACTTGCCATCCGCCAGATTCCGCTGGATGGTGCTGAAAACGGCGGAAAAGGATTTTTTGAAGCCTTGAAGCGGCATGTTTCCAAAGCCAATGAAAATCCTTTTTCTCCATCGGAATTTAACCATAGACTTCAGTCCCTCTGGAGTACGTACAGTCCTGCCGCCATGCGTGAAAAAGCTTTGTCTGTGCTGGAAATTCCCATGGACGTTGATAAAATGAAGATTAAAAATGATAAATAAAAATGACACTGAATTATGCTATGCTGTCAAAAAAAGTACAGCCTCTGACATAGTTCAGTGTCTTTTTATTATCCCAAATCCACCATTTTACGCTGGCGGTTTCTAAACTGAATTCCCTGAGTATAGCCAAAGCCCTTAACGTACTCTATTGCCTCGGCAATATAGCTTCCGCAATCCTCCGGCTTATGTGAATCGGAGGAAGTGATAATTGGAAGCTCATATTTTGCTGCCATCTTCATGAAATCAGGATACGGGGATATTTCCTTGATTGGATAGCGGTAGTAGGTTCCCGTATTCACATCAATGCCCATTCCAGCTGATTTCAATGCCTTGGCAACACGCTCAAGATATGGAGTTACATCAAAATCCGGAATATATTTGAACAGCCTGATGTTAAAGGGATGTCCCAAAACATCATAAAGTCCTGAAGCGCAGAGATGCTCTACTTCCTCGGTGTACCATTCATATATTTCCTCCAGCGGATGATTATCCCATTCCGCCTTAATTTCCGAAGAATCATATGCCCACCCCTTCAGGAAGTGTATGGAGCCGATAACATAGTCCAGCGGACAGTCCTTTAAAAGCTCTGCCACCTTTTCCTGATTTTGAAAATTGCAGACCTCAATACCTGTCAGCACAGGTTTTCCCTGAGCCTTGAGCTTTGCCATGAAATCAAAATAATCCTTCAGAGTGTGCTTAAACTTGTTCTTCTTGAGCCACTTTTTCTGAAATTCTCCCACAAAGGAATCATCCAGAATTAAATCTTCATAGTAAAGTTCCTCAAACTCCGGGAAGGTATGGGTATGCTCAGTGATACCGATTTCATCCATGCCACGTTTCTCCGCAGCATCAAAAAATCCCTGAACCCAGTTTTCGTCATAATCCCCATATTCAAAATGCATATGGTAATCCATTTTCATTTAAATCAGCCCCTTGTCCATCATGGCCTCAAGCTCTCTTAGAACCCCATGGTCAGCGTTGCTTTTTGCAATAAATCTTGCAGCCTTTTTCACGTCCGGATGTGCATTTTCCATGGCGTAGGAGTAATAAACCGCCCCCATGAGCTGCTCGTCATTAAGATAATCTCCGAAGCAGGCACATTCATCAAAACTGATACCCAGCTGCTTCTGTACCTCCCGTGCCGCCATGCCCTTGTTGATATCCGGATGCATCAGATCCACCCAGTATTTTCCACTGAGCGCCACCTGCAAATCCGGACGGTACTGCTCCGCCATATAGGGATAAATGGTATTTTCCGCATCAGCTGCCTCCGGGTCGCAGATTGCAATTTTCAGTATTTCATCATCTATATGGTCAAAATTTTCCACATAGGCATAACGCTCGAAATACTTCCTTGCCCTCTGCATATAAGGCTCCCATTCCCGTCTCACATAGGCCATCTTCTTGCCGCATGCCACTGGATACACATGGCTTGGCAGCTCCTCCACTGACTTCATTATCTTACTGACCCATTCCATGCCCAATGGACAGGAATAGATTTCCTTACCCTTATACATTACAAGGGTTCCGTTTTCCGCCAAAAACAGGAATTTGTCCTCATACTTTGCAAAATCCCTAGTCAGTGCGTAATACTGCCTTCCGCTGGACGGTGCAAAAATAACTCCACGGTCTATTACCTTTTCTATAACAGAATCAAATTCCTCAGGAATCTGATGATTTTCATCAAGAAGTGTACCATCCATATCTGTGAATACCAAACGGATCATAGGCTCCTCCAATCTCAGCCCCGTCTGCCGTGATAAAGGCACCAAGGCTCCTCAGACATATAATCACCCTCGTGATAGATTGCAGCCCTTGCCCTGCAGCCGCCGCAGGCTCTCTTGTATCCGCAGCTTCCGCAGCCGCCGGAATAATCCAGAGTTCTGAGCTTCTGCATTACAGGGCTCTCCTTCCATATTATATCAAAGGGAGTTTCACGTACATCCCCAATTTCCATTTTTAAGTATGCACAGGGCTGAACCTTGCCCTTGGGGCTGATAATGCAGTAAGCTGTTCCTGCAAGGCATCCCCTGTGGAAACGAAGCTTCATTCCCATCTGGTCTGCAATTCGCATGAACTGAGGAGCACAGGTAGGCTTCAGCTCTATATCCACTTCCTGCTGCTTTTTCATGATACGGGTAAGCACGCTTTCATACTGCTCAGCACGGAGGGACTCTGCTTCAATGGTCTTTGCACGGCCTGTTGGCACAAGGAAAAAGATATGATGCGCCTTTGCCCCTTCCTCCACAGCAAAATCCGTAAGTGCCTCCAGCTCATGCTCGTTCCAGTCCATTACAGTGGTATGAATCTGAAAAGGAAGTCCTGCTGCACGGCAGTTTCTCATGCCCTGGACAGCCCCCTCCCAAGCGCCGTCAAAACGGCGGAACTGGTTATGCTTCTTGGGGTCCATGGAATCAAGGGATATGCCCATTCCCCTAACTCCCACTGATTTCAGCTCCTTGGCAAGCTCCGGAGTAATGAGAGTTCCATTGGTTCCGAATACCGGTATCATGCCCAGCTGTGCCGCATATGCCGCCAACTCTACAATATCCGGGCGCATGAGAGGCTCTCCGCCGGAAAAAATCATTATTTTGAAATTAGCTCTTGCTATCTGCTCCAAAAGTGTTTTTGCCTCTGCTGTGGAAAGCTCCTCGTCAGCCTTGCAGCCGGCATCACGGTAGCAATGGTCGCAGAACATATTACATGCATTGGTGGTATTCCATGAAACTATCATCACTCATTACCTCCCTCTGGGGAATAAACAGGCACCGGACCGCTGATTTCCTCATCTGTAAGGTAGCAGGAAGGGTCAGACTCCCAGAAGTCGCCGGTTCTAGCCTCTGCTCTGGTGCGGAAATTGCCATTGCACATGGAAAGGAAACGGCACTTTGTACATCTTCCCTTTAGGCGCCCTTTTCTGTCCTTAAGCCCTGCCAGAATATCACTGCTGGAGGTATCGCACCAAATATCTCCAAACTTTTTCTCCCTGACATTGCCGAAAGTATGATGCTGGGTAAACTGGTCAGGGTGTACGTCTCCCTTTGGATCCACCTCGCCAAATGCAATGCCGGAGCGGTTTCCGCCATTCATGGAAATATACTTCAAAATCTGATTTGCAAGCTTCTTATCCCCTGCATAAAGAGCTTTCAGATACATGTACGGACCATCGCAGTGATTGTCCACTGTAAGGATTTCCTTCTTGAGGCCTCTTTCCTCAAAATCCTTGGTGCGGCGGATAATAATATCCATAGCACGCCTGGATTCCTCCGGGGTAACGTCCTGATCCATCATCTGGCTTCCACGGCCGGAATATACCAAATGATAGAAGCATACTCTGTTGATATTCTCCGCCTCGATGAAGTCGAATATATTCTCCAGTTCCTGTATATTGTGGTGGTTAATGGTAAATCTAAGTCCCACACGCTGTCCGACAGCTACGCAGTTTTCAATTCCCTTCATGGCTGCCTCATAGGCACCTTCATGTCCACGGAATTTATCATTAACATCCTTCAGGCCGTCCAATGAAATTCCAACATAGCCCACACCTATATTCTTTATACGCTGTGCCACTTCACGGGTTATCATGGTTCCATTGGTGGAAAGTGTAGGGCGGACGCCCTTTTCAGCTGCATACTCTGCCAACTCAAAGAAGTCCGGTCTGATTAATGGCTCTCCGCCGGAAAACAGCAGAACGGGGACATTAAAATCTGCCAAATCATCTATAAAACGCTTTGCCTCCTCAGTGGTAAGCTCATCGTTGTACTTCTTTGCATCGGAGCTCATATAGCAGTGACGGCACTTAAGGTTGCAGGTCCTAGTGGAATTCCAAACCACCACTGGCCCCATCCCCTCACCGGCACCATTTCTGGACTTATGTGCTCCATGGGTATATCTCAGGGAATCTCCAAAATACTCCGTAGCAAATAACAGCTTTGTTACACTTATCATTTACACTCCACCTATTCTAAATACACATTGAAATTTTTGTATCGCTTATTTATTCTCTCCTGCTTCAGCCTGCAGGCCCCCCATACACAGCTTCAGCTTCCAGCTGACATTTTCCTCAAAACTCATGGGAAGTCTGCTGATTGCCGCCGTCTGAAAAAGGGAATGGAACATCTCTGTAACGATTCCCGGAGAAATATCTCTCCTAAATTCTCCGGTTTCCTGTCCCCTGACAACTATTTCAGCAAAAAGCTGTTTAAATCCCGGGGTTGCTTTGTGACTGACAGTCCCCTCCGGTAGTGCAGAATGCTCCGCTGCCGAAAGGAACAGAGGCAGCACAAAACGATTTTCTGATAGAAGCTTTGCGGTGTGCATCACAGCCTTTTCCAGCACCTCTGTAGAGGGACTCTGGCTCCTCATATATTTCCCTACATATTCCTCAAGCTCATCTATGATGCCCTTTAAAAGATACTGCAGTATATCTTCCTTGGAATCAAAATAGTTATAAAAGGTGCCGATACCCAGCTCAGCCCTGTTCATGATTTCCGCAATTGATGTTTCCTTGAAGCCATTGCTGCTGAAAAGCTCCACCGCAGCCTCCAGTATAAGCTTTCTTGACTGAAGCTTCTTCTGCTCCCTGCGGCTTATTTTTTCAGCAATATTCCCAAAAGATGCATCCTTTTTTTCCATGTAACCACCTCACCGTGTACAACGGAAATTCCTCCGTCATCAATTCACTTTCACCATTATATATGAATTGCATTCATTTTTAAAGTAATTTATGAATGCTATTCATAAAAAAACTTAAAATATCGCAAATATTTTCTTGACATATACATATGAACTAGATATAATGATTTATGTTGATTGCAACAGCAACCACTTAATGACTCAGTAGCTCAGCTGGATTAGAGTATTTGACTACGAATCAAAGGGTCGGGGGTTCGAGTCCCTCCTGGGTCACCATATGAAAATAAATATCCACCCGCATAGCGGGTGGTTTTTCCTTTTCGGGCATAGCCCTAATACTACTGGCAACGTACAAGTA
>CAVAVT010000059.1:0-9258 GCA_963592185.1 bacterium
AATATTCGGATTATTTTCTAAAAGTGTGATATAATCAAGACAGACTTGTTATAGCGGGGAGGGAAAGATATGCGGAATCGGTTCTACCAAAGAAGAGAAGCATGTCTTTTTCTGCGCCAGAATCAAGTATTGTTAGTAAATAAAATTGGGGGGGTAGACAATTAGATCCCCTTTCCTTTGTGATGCTCGGCTATGGGACTTTTGTTCTGTAGCCGTTTTTTTGTGTGGATTTGATAGACTGTGTAGGAGGAGACAAATGGAAAAGGAAGATTTAGATTTTTTGTGTGAAGTCATTCGTTTTGAAAAATCTATAGCGAAGCAGTTAAGTCGGTCGGTGAGTATGTCTTCTTCGCAGATAAAAAAGCTGGAGATGGCTTATGGTCGGCTCCAGAAAAAAATCCAGCGGTATTGCGATTTTTGGCAGATCGAAATGCCAAACTACGAGGGGATGGATTATGAGATTGGACTCCCGGTGGATCCGTTGAACTTGGAGGATTTCGAAGAAGGCGAGAAGCTTTATATCGAAACAATGCTTGAACCGGTGATTAAGGTGCAGGGCAGCAGCGAAATTATCAGAAATGGGAAAGCGATTTTAGGAGCCAGATAGGAGTGGAAGACCATGGCATATTATATCGGAATTGATTTGGGCACGACCAATAGTGCGATTGTTACTTTTGACGGCGAGAAGACAAGACTATGGAAATCGAAAGAACAGTCGGATATCACGCCGTCTTGCATTTTCATTGATAAAAAAGGAAGACAGCACGTAGGGAATAAAGCCTATAAAGCACAGGCGAAAGCGGGGAACGAAGGGCGGATTGCGAAGCAGTTTAAGCGCTTCATGGGCACCAGCACGAGAATCGAATTTGCGGATTATTCGTGGACACCGGAGCAGTGCAGCGCAGAGATTTTGAAAGAACTATTCAAGTGTTTGCCGGAAGATATTTCTCAGGCGGAAGACCGGTATACGGTCATCACAGTACCGGCTGCTTTCGACCAGATGCAGAATGAAGCAACGAAGAAAGCAGCAAAAATGGCGGGGATTGGCCGCGTAGCGGTCATGCAGGAACCGGTGGCTGCGATCATGAGTGTCATGTACAACACAGAAATTAAAAATGGCTCCTTTGTTATTTTTGATATGGGCGGCGGTACATTGGACGTGGCCATTGCCAATGCAGTGAATGGGAAAGTCGATGTCATTGCTCATGGCGGTGTGGCTATGTGCGGTGGATCGGATATTGACCGCAAGATTGTAGACAATATTGTGAAGCCCTGGCTCTTGTCCAGCGAGGATTATGAAATTCCGGAAAACTTCATGGAATTTGAGAAATATAGAAAATTCATGAGTCGTGTGCGTTTTATGGTGGAGGAGGCCAAGATTCAGTTGTCTTCGGATGCGACGGCGGATATTGAGATAGACGTTGGCGTCACCGACGAAAACGAGGAGGAAATCGAAGGGGAAATCTCAGTATCTCGTGATGACATCAATCTTTTAATTCAAGATATTATCGCGGAAGCCGTTGATTGTGCTAGGGATACTATAAAGAAATCCGGGATTCCCATCACGGATTTCGCTGGCGTGGTATTTATCGGTGGTCCCTGTAATTACAAACCTATTCGTGATCAGGTGGCACGGGAATTGGGGCTTAAAGTATTGGGCCTCGACGTGATCAATCCTATGACAGCAGTAGCGGAAGGGGCGGCCATTTTTGCGGAAAGCATTGATTGGTCCAGTGAAGAGCATGAAAGAAAATCTTCTAATCGCGTAGTTAGTAGCGGAGACCTGGGCTTGGATTTCAAATATGAAGCTCGGACCACAAAGGAAAAAGCCCGTTTCCAAATCAAGACGAAGCGGGATAACCGGGGATATTCTGTAGAAGTTCGCTCGGCTGACACCGGTTGGACTTCGGGTACCATGGAGCTGGAGAATGGTGTCCTCTTCACTCTTCCTTTGTCCAAGAAGGGGGATAATACTTTTGAAATCTATGTATATGATGATGAAAATCGCCCGGTTGTATTGCCGGAGAAGCGGATTATCATCACGCGCACCATGAGCATCATCGGCGCTATCACGGCGTCTCATACCATCAGCGTAGAAGTGAGAGAAAGTAATTTGAGTAGCGCTGTGGCCCTGGATACATTGGTCCATGAAGGCGACAAGCTCCCGACCAAGGGGAGCAGAAAGTACAAAGCTACGGAAAGAATCAAAGCCGGAGATGCCAATAGCTCTTTGAATCTGAAACTGTGGGAAGGAAATATCACATCGCCGGTGACTGACAATAAATTCATTGGCATGATTAAGGTAGAAGGCACGGATCTGGATTACGGTGCCATTCGCCCTGGCGAAGAAATTGAATTCAATTACACCATCAATGAAGCTGGCTCGCTGCAGGTGGAAATCAATATCGAACGACTGGGCATTGTGAAGAATGAGAAGAATTTCTATGACAGCAATGCGGCAGAGAAAGACATGAACAGTTTGGACACGGTGTATGAATTGGAGGATGAAGGGGAGGCTGTCATTCATCGAGTCGATGAATTGGAAAGAAATGTGAGCGATTCGAGACTGGATCAGGTGCGTGAATTGGCAGCCGGGGCCCAGGATTTGGCTGATGATCCGGTGATTGATCCGGAAAAGGTGAAAAAGAATTCGGACAATCTGATTAAGGCGAAAGTGCTGCTTGACCAGATCCGTACGGAAAATTTAAAGAGCCTTCGGCAGCGGGAATTGGCGGCGGTACAGTCCTGGTATGAGGAAGAAATAGAGCCTTTCTGTGATGAGGTACAGAAAGGGGACATGAAGAGTATGATTGCTAATCTGGAACGATTGATTTCCCGGAAGTCAAAAGATTTCGAAACACTGGTATCAGATATTTATGGAAAAGGGTATTGGGGAATTTTGTTTGTCAAGTCTGAACAATTTGTGGCGACCGTATTTTCCATACTCCGTTCTCGTCCTTACAGCTTTAAGACTCGGGAAGCCTATAGTACGTTGGTACAGGCAGGGGAAAACGCTATTTCGCAAGGCGATTTCGATGAATTGCGCCGCGTAGTTCTGAAAATGTACAGTGAGCAGAAGCGAGCTATCGACATGAGCGACATGTCTGCTGCTGCCAATATCATGAGGAGCTGATGGAGTGTGAGTTTTCATTATCAAAGAGGCGAGGAAATCCTGAAGGGCTTTCGCGTCCTTTCGGCGATTTGCGAAAGAGAGTCCTATAGCATTTACCGCGTGGAAGATGAGCGCTATGGTCTTTGCATCACGGAAAGTCAGCTCAGGCATTGGCGGGCCGCAGGAAGCGTCCCCGATGCGCTGGCGGCGCAGTTTGCACCTATACTAGGCGGATTCTGCTATATCACCGATAAGGGGTACAAAGTCTATACGCCGCAGCACGGCCCCTATCCGGAGGATTGGGAGAGTGTCGATGGCTTTTGCTATGCGCTGAATGGCTTCGCTAGGGGATGGCAGAAAGAGCAGTATCCCAATGTAGTGTACATAGAGAAATACGATTGCCTACTTCCTTTAGATTCTTCTGATGATGAAAAGGAAAGCAAAAGCCGCATGGTGGGGCAGTATCTGACGAAGGGGCTTCCCATTGATGCAGATGACAAGGAAAAAATGAAACTTTTCTGCTCCTGGTTATCGGCAGAAGAAATAGAACTGGTACGGAGCACTTGTGGTGTGTCCGATGAGAAGGCGAAGGAAACAACCGAAGAAGCAGAGGCGGCCATAGCCGATGTAGCCGAAAGTGATTTCCGTGAGCGGACATTCAGTCTTCCAGGGCGTGAGAAGCTGGCTACTTTCTTTGAAAATCAGGTGGTTGATTTTTTCAGAAATCCGGCGGATTACCAGCGGATGGGAATCCATACGGTGCCGGCCATTCTTCTCTATGGGCCACCAGGCAGCGGGAAAACCTATGCGGTGGAGAAACTCAGTGAATTTCTGGGATTTCCCTGCTTTGAAATCAATGCGGATAGCGTAGCCAGCCCCTATATTCATGATACTTCCAAGAAAATTGCGGAGATATTTCAAAAGGCCATGGAGAAAGCGCCGTCTGTCCTGGTGATTGATGAACTGGAAAGTTATTTGGGAAGTCGGGAGAGTCGTAGTGAGCATCGGGTAGAAGAAGTGGATGAATTTCTGCGGTCTATTCCCAAGGCCATCGAGAAGCAGGTGCTTATCATCGGTATGACCAACCATTTGAGCATGATTGATAAGGCGGTCCTTCGAAAAGGACGGTTTGACCAGATCATAGAGCTGGGTATGCCATCGCCCGAAGAGATTGAAAATGTCTTAGTGAATGTATTGGCAGAATTACCAAAGGAAGCGAATTTGCCACTGGCAACTTATGCAGAACGGCTCCAGGGGCATCCTTTGTCGGACGTGGCTTTTCTGGTTCGTGAAGCAGGTCGGCGTAGCGTCCGGCGGAAGAAAGACAAAATAGATAGCGAGGTGCTATCCGAAGTATTGGCGGAGCTTTGCGGGAAAACAGAGAAACAGGAGACGCGAAGGATTGGATTTTAAATACAGGAAATCAAGGTGAAGGGTATGCAGATTGAGGAAAATCCTTTCAAACTATTGGGGGTCACGCCGGAGAATTCCATCGCAGAAATCGATGAAGCGAAGGATGACAAATGCTTTGCAGATGAAGAGCGGGAAGGCGCATATGAGGCGGCTCGGGATATGCTGGCCAATCCCCGAAAACGATTGGCAGCAGAAGTTCGTTGGTTTTGTGACCAAAAGAGTCGAGTATTTTCTTCCATAGATATTCTTCATAAATTCGATGAGGCAGATTCCTCGGTAGAGATAGCGGCAGTCATACAGCGCATCGATGAAGCCTATGGAAATACTTCGGAATCGAATGCAATTTCTGCATTGCTGACAGAAATCAATGAGAGCCGGAGCGTGGCGGGAATTCCACAGATTGATGAGGAAGAACTGGTGATGGACACACTGCGGGACGCCATCAATGAGGACTTCCGGAGCGCAATGGCTACGCTTTTTGCGAATTACACTCTCTCTGATATTGCTGAAATAACCAATGAGGTGGCAAAACAGACTATACAGCCAACTATCGGACGGTTTCCAAAGGCCTACGATGAAATGGTTTCTGTATTCATTGATGGCTATTACGGCCTGGTCAGGGACAAACTGGAGGAAGACTGCCAGAGCATATTAGAAGACATCGAAGCAGCGAAGGCATTTCAGCAAGTAGAAGAGCTCCAGCCACTTTTTGAAAAACTCAGACAATTTGATTTCCTGGCTCAGCCTTTGCAACTCTATTTTCAAGACAAAGGAGAGGCAAGAAAACAGGCGGAAAGTCAGGAAATCGCGGAATCTTTGCGCTCATTGGCACTCTACTTCTTCAATGAAAAGAATCTGTCATCCATGAGCCTGGCCATCACAAGGGAATGTTTGCAGATTTTTGCTGAGAATCCGGAGCTGGTGAAGAAATGGAAAGAGGACGAGGCTTTCTTACAGCAAAAGGCGCCCATTGATTTGTTCTATTTGAAATTAATGCAAGTCGAGCAAGTATCAGATCGGCTGATTATTCGGCAGAATGGTCAGGAAAAGAAAAATGCCGAACTATTCATGAAGTACAAAGGGATGTGGCTAAGAAATTTGCGGGAGGCGGCCGCAGCAATCCCTGAAATGGCTGCGGAGGCACAACATGATTGCGTTGAAGCGTTGGCATTTGCATACTATCGCTTAGCAACAGCTTGCACCTGGGCGGAATTATGGGGTGAAGTTTATGCATTGGCCCAAGAGGGCTTCCCCTATGCACAAAAATCGGGAAATACCGAACTGATCGGAAGATATACGTCTGCTATGGAATCCTGGGCGAAAGCATCGGAGGCGACTCGATCCGGTGAAGCGCACGGTCATGCAGCGGAGCAGGCCGACAAGAAAGTGCTTCACGATCAAGATATCGGATGTCTTTTGAAATTGATTGTGTTCATCGTAATTGTAGGGATTTTTATTGCGATGTGTAATAGCGGCGGACAATCTACGAAATCGTCATCGAAAAATAAAAAAGTGAGTGTGCCTGTTAGCACCAGCAGTCAGAGTAAGAAGTCTAGCTCAGAGGAAATTCAGTATTCCGAACCATCTAGTGGAAATGGGCAGGTATTGAGTCTTGATGAGATGCATTGGGTGGCTCGTGAAAAAATACGTCTAGAAAAAATGAGGATGCTGATTCAGAACAGTGCAGGCGTAGAAGAATTTAATAAGCGAATTGCCTATTACAATGCTAGGGGGAGTGACTTCACATATTACGGTAATTCCTGGGCTGATGCTAAGCGGGATGTGGAACAGCATCGTGATGAAATCGAAGCAGAAATAGAGGCGGAAGTTCGCAGCAATGGCTGGGATACTGCGGAAACGGTTGCGGCGCCGGTGGTCTCCTATGGTCCGCCTCCACAAACGGTTTTCCGGTCATTCCATAAACAGATTACAGCAAAAAATTATTATGGCGCTTACGCGTATCTCTCCCCGAGCATGAAGGAATATGTCGGTTCTGTGGATGCCTGGGCCCGCGGATATGAAACCACTATTTCCAGCGAACCGCAGCAGGTTACGGTGATAGAGCAGACCGATAGTATGGCGAAATTGTCATTCCGTTTAAAAGCAGTGGATTGGAAGGAAAGTTCCTGGCAGACGCGGTATTTCAAGGGCATTTGTATCATGTACTTATATGATGATGGTTGGAAAATAGATGAGGTGCGAGGCGGATGGGAATAAAATGGAAGAAACTTTTGAAAAGCGGAAGCGGAGTAGCCGTTGGCGCCATGGCTGTCGCTTTATTGGCGGGATGCACTTTGTCTTTGCCCTGGAAAACAGAGGCGAAGGGAGAAGGAAGCGTTTCTCTCCAGAATCTCACCATAGAAGAGAAGGCAGAGCGATTTGTTTCCCAAATGAGTGATTCCCAGAAAATCGGCCAGCTGATGATGGTGGGGCTCTCGGGCGATACGCTGGATGCGGACGGGCGATACATGCTGACCGAATTTCCCAATGGCAATGTGATCCTTTTTGATCGGAATATGAAGAATCCGGAGCAAGTCAAAAAGCTGACGGCGGATATACAGCGTGAAGTCAGAAATACCACGGGGCTCCCGGCCTTTATTGCGGTGGATCAGGAAGGCGGCCAAGTCCGGCGGATGGAGGAATACATGCCTGTTATGCCGGCGGCTGCAGTACTGGGAAAGCAAAATCCCGATGCAACCTATGGTTGGGCCGTAGAAACCGGGCGGGCTTTGAATCAAATGGGAATCAACCTCAATTTTGCGCCGGTGGTCGATTTGGATGGAGCCTATGAACGCTCTTATGGGAAAACGCCGGAGGAAGTGATTCCCTACGCGAAGGCGGCCATTCAAGGATATTCGGAAAATGGAGTCATGACTTCGCTGAAGCATTTTCCCGGTATAGGAAAGGTCAAGACAGATCCTCATCTGGATGGCGATGTAGTTTCATTGAGCCGTCAAGAATTGGATCAGCAGGATGGGAAACCGTTTCACGATATCATCGCTGCGATGGATGCGGATAAAACGTTCGTGATGGTTTCCAATATCACATTTCCTTTGCTGGAGGAGAATGTGCCGGCTTGCTTATCTAAGACCATCATGAAAGATATTTTGCGGGATGCGTATGGCTATAAAGGATTGATCCTTACAGATGATATGGATATGGGTGCCATGGCAAAGCATTATCCATTTCCTGAAATGGGAGTCAAAGCAATCCAGGCAGGAGCGGATATAGTCCTGGTGTGCCAGGACGCCTCTCATGCGCAGCAGGTTTATAACGGCCTTTTGAAAGCCTATCGCAGTGGCACTTTGGATGCGAAAATGGTTGATGAGAAGGTGAAACGGATTGTCCTTGTCAAATGGAAGAATTTGTGAGTAAAGGTGAAAAAGGAGAATTTTTATGAAAGGCCCAAAATGGTGGACAGCTACTCTTGTGAGCGCATTTCTTATTGGTGGATCATTGACAGTAGCTGCCAATGATCCTTGGTACAATATTGGATATGCAATTGGCTCCTCGGTGGGAAATAGTCCTGCGCAGAGTGACAAAGACTTTTGGTATGATCAGAATTGTAATTTTAACAATATAAGAAAAGTGGTGGTATTCGTTCAAATTCCGCAGCAAAATGCTATGTATATTGGGGATCCAGATATCGTTGATGAATATGAAGCTTTTTCGCAAGAGCAACTGAGTTCAGTGTTGACCATTCATAGGCTCCGGGATGTATCAAATGGTTTTTCGCAACAAGTGCCCAATACCTATGCGAATCAAGAGGAATGGAATGCGGCATATTCACGGTATTTACAAATGCACTATGATGGCATACTTTTGGTGAATATTTATGCCTACTATCAAAATGGAACATATGGAAATGTTTTTATGGATTTTACATTGATGGATTCTTCAGCACAACGCAAGCTTTTGTATTACAAGGATATGCGAATGAATGCGCCTAGGTCTACGATTGTGGGGATGATTAAAAGAATTACAAAATCATTTAAGGGGAAAATAGAAAAAGTTAGAGGATAAGTTTACGAGCAAATTTTTTGAACTAAATGGTACATTCAGTGGCTCATTGGCAGAGTGCCGGCGGGCGGAGTGGATGCGAATGATATTTTGCTAAGCATGGGATGGGAGGAGATGGAATGATGGATATGCCAAAGACTGCAAGCCCTAAGAAGGAAGAAACTCTTATGGAACGGTTCTTTAGTGCCGATGGACGTTTGAATCGAAAGCCGTATATCATTAGACTTTTGATATTGAATCTGGTGGCTTTGTGTATCGAAGTGTTTGGTATTCTTACGGGAGTAGATGCAGCGGCTGGTGGATTTATTAAATTTGTCCAGTTTATATTGGTTACGGTTCCTGGCATTATGCTTATGATCCGAAGACTTCACGACTTGAATCGCACCGGCTGGCTGTGGTTATTGTGCTTTATTCCCTTGATCAATTTAGCATTAATTGTATATGTACTCGCTTTCAAAGGAACCACGGGGTCTAATCGATTTGGCCCGGATCCATTGGAATGAAAGAAGCGCTGTGGTGGATTATTTCTTGAATTAAAGATTGTAGAACAGAGGGCTGGGGCGACTTGGCTCTCTTTTTTATTTCCGGAATCCTTGGGCATTTTATTGTAATGGGCGCGTGCCGGGGGCGTATAAGAGGTAAAAGAAATCTTTACGAGGGAGGCCAAACAAATGGAAAAGGTTTTGACGGTAGAAAATATATCTGTGGAGAAG
>CAVAVT010000060.1:0-9237 GCA_963592185.1 bacterium
CTCAGACCGAGGAAGAGGTTGCTAAGGAACTTGGCGTGAACTACTACCGTATCACCGCTCGTGACCACATCTGGCCACAGCCTCAGTATATCGATCAGTTCATCAGCTGGTACAAGACTCTGCCGCAGGATGCATGGCTCCATTTCCACTGCCAGGCTGGTGAAGGTCGTACCACAGCTTACATGGCAATGGTTGACATCATGAAGAACCCTGACCTTGACCTTAAGGAAATCTTGAAGCGCCAGTACCTCATTGGCGGCAACTATGTTGCATACAAGATTGCAAAGCCGAAGTCCCATGAGTACAAGACTGACTTCTATGCTGACAAGGCCCGCATGGTTGAGTGGTTCCAGAAGTATGTACAGGCTAATAAGGCTAGCAACTACGCAACTCCTTGGTCCAAGTGGATTAAGGAAAACGACGTTGTAAAATAAGCTTTCTGTGATATGAAACAGCTGGCCCATGATCTGGTACATCCTGGGCCGGCAGATGGCTGGGAATTTTTCCAAGATTCTTCCCGAAAGCCTCCGTTTCAGATTCAAATATCCCAATAACCCCCAAGAGGAAAATAGGGAGATCATCTTATGATGGTCTCCCTGTTTTCGTTTTTAAAATTAAAATGGTTTTATTCAGTGGAAAAATATGATGAATAAATAGTCAAAATATTATCTATGTTAGTGCAATTCTTATAAAATATGGTACAATAGTGTCACATTGAAAAGTGGGAACGGTGATAATATGGCGCAATATCCTTATCTTGAAATGTACAGCCCGGATAATTCGGGGCTGTCTGTAGAACATTGGAATGATTCCTGGGCGGTGGATATGCATGCCCATGAATACTGCGAGCTAATGTTGATTAATCGTGGTTCCTGCCGACATGCCTTCAACGGTGTAGAAACGCTGCTTATCCCAGGGGATGCGGTGCTGATTCCTCCCAATGAAGCCCATGGATACGTCAACAGCGGCGAGATTTCCATGTATAACTGTCAGTTCGTGCCTGACAGGCTGGATGGGGCGGTGGTGGAATTGCTGAATGCGGATGGATTGCTGCGGCAGAGCGAGCAAAGCTCTGAGGCCGCTTTTTGGGAACATCAGGTGGCAGACAGGCAGGCCATGCATGAGCTTTCGCTGAAGGGGCAGTACTCCGTGCCGGAGTATGAACTTAATACAAGCAAGCAGGGGGTAATACATTTAAGCCCTAGAACCCTTGCCTTCATCGTGTCACTGATGGAACATGCCATGGCTGTAAGGCTGGAGCAGAACGGGCTGTTGTTCAAAAAATATGTGGAAATTATTATGCTGGAGGTGCAGAAGGCACAGCACAGCCAGAACAGCAAGTACACGGAATACTCCGCTGGAAGCCAGAGGGTCATCGCTGCAGTGCTAAGCGATATAGAAAACAATCTGGCCGAGCCATTTGACATTGCCGAGGCCGCCCGACGCTATGCCTTCAGCCCGAATTACCTCCGGAAGCTCTTTAAGGACTTTACCGGAGTGACTCCTATTCAGTACATTAACCGCCTCCGCATGGTCAGGGCCTGTGAAGCTCTGGAAAGCCGTTCCATGAATATTAAGGAAGCGGCGGAACATGTAGGGATTTACGATTTGAATTACTTTTCTCGACTCTTTAAAAAGATAATTGGATGCTCTCCTAATAAAATATGATAATAGTTATCCATCGGTCTGGAGTATTCACTGACAGCTTGTACCGCACGTTAAGCGTGCGGTATTTTTTTTTGTCCTTGTTACCGGAGTTTATTGCACAAAATAATGATTTGATTTTGTTATTTTATGCTACGTTAATCCTTTTGCACCAATTTCAGTAAAATTATATATATTTTAGGTGGTAATAGGACAAAATACCATTTATTTAGGACGATTTAATCCTAAATGATAAAATCGTTATTTTGTGCTAAATAAAAGTTATACCATTCTTTAACAACTAATGCGATGGTGATATTCTAAATACATCAAATACAGAATCGATTCTGACAATTCTAACGAATCCCTGGTATCCACGATGAAAGAAGGAGTAATAATAAAGAAAGAGGGAGTATTATGTCAGACCAAAACAACGTCACACAGCTTGCTGGTGATGTCAAAATCTCAATGAAAGAAAAAATTGCCTACGGGCTTGGTGACACCTCATGTAACATCGTTGTCGGCATGACAACAGGACTTCTCACATTCTTCTATACCGACTATATCGGAGTTCCGGTGGCTATGGTCGGCATTATAATGCTGATTTCCAGATTCTTCGATGGCGGCTCGGATGTAATTATGGGCCTCATAGTTGATAGGACAAAGTCCAAGTATGGCAAGGCACGTCCCTGGGTTCTATGGTCAAGCATACCATACGCTATAGGCTGTGTGCTGCTGTTCACTGTACCTCCGGGAAGTGACACGGTACGGGCAATATATATCTTCATTACCTATAACTTTATCCAGACAATATGCTACACCGCACTTAATCTTCCATATTCATCCCTGGCAGCACTGATGACCCGCAATCAGTATGAAAGAGGCTCCATCAATGCAATCCGCATGGCGCTTTCCCCCTTTGGCCGAATCCTTGCAACAGCCTGCACCCTTCCCCTGGTAAAGCTTCTCGGCGATGACCAGCAGGCGTGGATTATGGCCGCTGCAATCTACGGTGTCATCGCACTTTCGCTGCTGCTGTTCTGTTTCTTCAACACCAAGGAGCGTGTTCAGCTGCAGACGGAACAGAAGGATACAAAGGTTCCCATTCTAAAAAGCCTCAAGGCGTTGTTCAAGAACAAATACTGGGCACTGGGCCTTCTTCTCTGGGCAATGCTTTCCATCTATATGACCCTTTCAGGAACTATCCTGGGCTACTACAGCAAATGGATTCTTGGTGACAGTCTGCTGACAAGTCCCCTGTACCTGGCAGAGCAGATACCCTGTATTGTTCTTACATTCTTCATTCCTTTGGCATTGAAAAAATACAGCAAGCGCACTTTGGCAATGACCGGCGCAATCATCTGCATCGTAGGTCAGATTGGACTTTTCTTCAACAGCGGCAGCTTCACCTTCGCCATGATTTCTTCAATCTGCCGTGGTATTGGACAGGCTCCATTGATGGGCGTGGTATTTTCCTTCATTGCTGATTCCGTTGAGTATGGCCAGTATAAGACACATCTCCGTCAGGAAGGTCTTATCTACTCCGCAGCATCCGTTGGCTCCAAGCTGGGCGGCGGCCTGATGAGCGCTGTATTCGGATGGATTCTTGCCTGGGCTGGTTATGACGGAATGCTTGCTGTACAGTCCGCTACCACCCTCCATACCATTAGCGCTGTATACATCTGGGGCCCCATTGTTATCTGGGGAGCCACCGCTGTTATCCTTTGGTTCCACCGCCTTGAAAAGGAGTATCCTGCAATCATGAAGGTTCTGGCAGAGCGTGAAGCTAAGGGCACACTTTAAAAATGTTTGTATCACAATTGTGATTCCATAATTTATTAACACTGATATTAAAAAAGGAGTAATTGCTATGATTTTCGGAGAAAAAAATGTAGATAAACCAATTCGCTGGGCTATGGTTGGCGGCGGAAAGGGCAGCCAGATAGGCTATATCCATCGCTCGGCAGCACTGAGAGATTTCAATTTTGAGCTTGTGGCTGGGGCTTTCGATATCAACCCAGAGAGGGGCCGTGAATTTGGTGCAAACCTCCATGTCGCACCGGAGCGCTGCTACACCGACTACAAGACAATGTTTGAGGCAGAGGCAAAGCGTGAGGATGGCATTCAGGCTGTTTCCATTGCCACACCAAATTTCACCCACTACGAGATTGCAAAGGCTGCATTAAAGGCTGGACTTCACGTTTACTGTGAAAAGCCCCTTTGCTTCACCAGCGAGCAGGCCAAGGAACTTGAGCAGCTTGTAAAGGAAAGCGGCAAGGTGATGTTCGTTTCCTACGGATACTCCGGCCATCAGATGATTGAACAGGCACGCCAGATGGTAGCCCGTGGGGACCTCGGCAAAATCCGTATCATCAACATGCAGTTTGCCCACGGCGGAAACAATGTAGCTGTTGAGAAAAAAGCTGAATCTCAGGCTTGGCGTGTTGACCCGAAAAAGGCTGGCCCGGCATTCTCCATGGGAGATGTTGGAACCCATATGTTGTATCTCACCGAGGCAATCTGCCCAGACCTCAATATTAAGCGCCTCATGTGTACAAAGCAGTCCTTCGTTGAAGGCCGTACCCTTGAGGACAATGCAATGTCCATCATGGAGTATGACAATGGCGCAATTGGCTATATCTGGTCCAGCGGTGTCAACGCCGGAGAGCAGTTCGGATTCCGCATCCGCATAGTCGGCGAGAAGGCTTCCGTTGCCTGGGATGCAGAAAAGCCTAACTACCTTTCTTATGAAGTACAGGGAGAGGCTCCAAAGATGCTGAGCCGCGGCAATGGCTATCTTTACCCCGAAGCCCTTGCTGACGACCGCATTGGCGGCGGACATCCCGAAGGTCTTTTCGAGGCCTGGAGCAACCTCTACACCCGTTTTGCCGAGGCCATCGACAAGACCGATAAGGGTGAAAAAATTGATTTCTGGTACCCGGACATTCACGCCGGCGTTCTGGGAGTGGAGTGGGTTGAGAAGTGCGTAGAATCCGCCGAGAAAGATTCCGCATGGATAGATTTCTAAACCTGCTGCAGACCCTTTATATAGCGCAGCCCCTTTGAATTTTCCGTGGAGCGGCAGTGGGTCAGGAACCATTGCCGCATAAGCGGACCCCCAGTAACTAGCCTCTATTTAATGATAGAAATTTACAAACAGCCGATTTTAATTAAATTACAGAAAAGGAGAATTTATCATGAGCATTGATCCTAAAGATTTTGATATGCCAGTGGCATCCTTTAACCCTAATCCTATGAAGCTTGGTCTTTTCACCGATGGACTTCCGGATATGCCCTTTGAGCAGGTACTGGACGAAGCTGTAAAAATGGGAATTCAGGTTCTTGAAATCGCAACAGGCGGCTATTCCTGTGCACCACATCTTGACATGGAAAAGCTGCTGAAGGATGCTGGTGCACGCCGTGACTTCATGAATGCAATTGAAAGCCGTGGACTGGAGCTTTATGCACTGAACTGCTCCGCCAACGCCATTGGACCAGGCGAGCGCTGGGCAAGCCACGCACCGGATGTTATGAATACCTTCCGTCTGGCTGAGCTGCTTGGTGTAAAGCACATTGTTTCCCAGTCAGGGCTTCCGGCTGGCGCACCTGGGGATACTACCCTGAACTGGGTTACACACACCTTCCCACCAGAGATGCTGGACGTTCTTAAGTATCAGTGGGATGTGGCAATCAAGTTCTGGAGCGAGGCTGCAGACCTGGCAAAATCCTGCGGCGTTGAGACCATCGCCCTCGAGAACCACCCAATGAACCTTGTTTACAACGTGCCTACAGTGTTGAAGCTCCGTGAGGCTGTTGGCGACATCATCGGACTGAATCTGGATCCGAGCCATGTGTTCTTCATGGGCGGAGATCCTCTCATGATGGCTAGAGAGCTTTGCAGGCAGAAAGCTGTTTACCACGTTCATGGCAAGGATTCCCGTATTAATCCGCACATCAAGGGCCTGGACTGCTACGAGCAGGGAACTTACAACGGCCCAGCTGTAAATCGTTCCTGGAACTATGTAGCTGTGGGCTATGGCCACGATGACCTCTGGTGGAAGACCTTCTTCGCAGCTTTGGCTGAGGGAGACTACCATGGTCCAGTATCCATCGAGGTAGAGGATCCTTTGATGCCGAACAACCTTGTGGCAATCCAGAAGTCCGCAGCATTCCTGCATGAAACTATGCTCAAGTAATGTATTATCTTGAAGGGAGAAATTAAAATGAAAATCGCATTTGATGGCAGCGCATTTTGGGAAACTGGCATGACATATCAGGAGCAGTACGACACAGTTGCCCGGGCAGGTTATGAATATATCAACCCCTACAACGCAGATTTTCCCGGCTTCTGGAAGCGTCCGAAGCCCACTAAAGAAGAGGTTCTGTGGCACAAAAAGGCCATTGCTGATGCAGGTCTGAAGGTGGCATCCCTGACTACCGGCTTCCATTGGCAGGATCCGGACGAATTTGTCCGCAAGTACGCTGTGGACTGCTGGAAGCAGATGTTTGAAATAGGCGAGCTTATGGGAATCAAGGTTTTCAACACCGAGCTTGGCCCTGGACGTGACAACCCTGAGCTATGCGAAGCAAAGCTGATGCGCTCACTGGATGAGCTGGTTCCAATCATGGAGGCACGTGGCATCCGTCTTGATATTCAGGCACATCCTGATGATTTCTACGAGCATAACAATGATGCCTACGATATCATCCGTTACTATGACAGCCCGTCTCTTGGATATCTGTACTCCATTCCTCATACTTTCCACTATGATGGAGGAAAGGGCGACATCGAGCACAACCTTCGCTATGCAAGAAAGCATCTGAAGCATGTTCTCTTTGCTGATACCTACGATTACACCAAGCTTTTCCGCTACAATATCAACCCGGCTCCACTGTATGCCAATGGTACAGTCCGTGCTCATGCACACATCGGACATCTGGGAGAGGGAGATGTGGATTTCGACCGTATCTTCAAGACCCTCCGGGAAATTGGCTTCAACATGCAGGAGGACACCATCGCAACCTTCAATCCTCTCGGATTCCCGGAGAGAGCTATCTCTGACGGCAGCCGTACCAGAGAAATCATCGAGAAGAACCTTGTCGGGGTTCCCGATATTACCGAGCCTATGCCAAAGGATTTTGGTATTTACGCTCGCTAATATACACCTAATCAATTTTTTAAAAAGTCCAGGAAAGCCTCCAATCCGCCGATTGGAGGTTTTTCCGTCTATCTGTAGGAAAAATATTCCGCCAGTGCAATATTTTTTCGCTTTATCTGTTGACTTTTCCCAGCAATGAATATATACTGTAAACATATTAATCATATATGTTTTAACAAACAACTGCTGTGATGGGAAAACGAAAGAACATCACTTAAATTTAGAGGAGGTCTATATTATGGGAAAGGTATACGAATCTATTACAGAGCTTATTGGCGGAACTCCGCTGCTCCGTGCAAATAACTTTGCTAAGGCAAATGACCTTGAGGCAAATATCCTCGTAAAGCTTGAGTATTTCAACCCTGCTGGAAGCGTTAAGGACCGCATTGCAAAGGCTATGATTCTCCAGGCTGAGCAGGAAGGCAAGCTCACCAAGGATTCCGTAATCATAGAGCCTACCAGCGGCAATACCGGTATCGGCCTTGCAAGCGTTGCAGCCTCCAGAGGCTATCGCGCAATCCTTACCATGCCTGAAACCATGAGCATTGAGCGCCGCAACCTTCTGAAGGCTTATGGCGCAGAAATCGTTCTCACCGATGGTGCAAAGGGTATGAAGGGCGCAATCGAAAAGGCTGAGGAGCTGGCAAAGACCACTCCTAATGCATATATTCCTTCCCAGTTCACCAATCCGGCAAACCCTGCTGCCCATGAGGCTACCACTGGTCCGGAAATCTGGGAGGACACCGATGGAAAGGTGGACTTCTTCATCGCAGGCGTTGGCACCGGCGGAACCCTTTCCGGCGTGGGCCGTTATCTGAAGTCCAAGAATGCTGATGTGAAAATTGTGGCTGTTGAGCCAGCTGGTTCTCCGGTACTTTCCAAGGGAAATGCAGGTCCCCACAAGATTCAGGGCATTGGCGCAGGATTCGTTCCTGAGACTTTGGACACCAAGGTTTATGATGAAGTTCTTCCTATCGAAAATGAGGATGCCTTCAAGTATGGCCGTCAGTTCTCCCATGTGGAGGGCGTGCTCATCGGTATTTCCTCCGGTGCAGCCCTCACTGCTGCAGTGGAGCTGGCAAAGCGTCCTGAAAACAAGGGAAAGAACATTGTGGTTCTGCTTCCGGATACTGGAGACAGATACCTTTCCACCGAACTTTTCAGCGAATAATAAAGAGAGACCCCTGCATATCATATATCCCAAGCCCGGCGGTTCCAAAAGGAGCCGCCGGGTTTTGTAGTGCTATGATAAACAGGGGTTGTTGTTGTTTTGCTGTTCATTCCATAGGTCTAGCAGGTATTCGGGGCTTTCACGCCATATGCCGGTCTCAAAATCGAAGAGTGTATCATATACTGGCGATTCGGTAAATAGCAGTAGCGCCTCTTCGTAAGGAACATCCTGTTGTTTAGAGATTTTCGCAACCACATTACGCATATTCAACACGGCACAGGTTTCACGCTGTTTGTCATTAAGATTATAATCTGATAGTGCCATAACGCTCACTCCTAACAAATTCAAGGCTGTCTACAGCATCCTGTGTCTTGAAGCAAAATTGATCCTGCAAACGGTCAGGAATAAGCTGGCTGATTGCGGCACTATCGGCTTCTTTAGTGCCCGGAGTACCATAAAATTCTCCAATATATTGCTGCAATGTTTTTGCTGTTTGATCATCAGCAATTTTCCCAGTGATTATGTCCACTGTACTATATTTTGCCAATAGCTTTTGAAATAGGGATGTTTCTCGATTGGCTGCTACAAAATGCAGCCATTCAGCATCTGCACTTTTGAAACAATGATGTAGCAGATTTGGATCATAATGAAAGCGGTATACTGATAAAATACCATCATCTAGCTTAAAGTCTGCCGCTACTATGTGGAGTCTGGAAGCTTTTTTGACAGCCAATGGAATATAATTTACCGCTTGCTGATAAGAAGAAGTTAGATAGAATCCTTGTCCAAAATCAAGACCCTTCCTACATTTTGATAAATCTATGTCTTTGATGGCTGTATAACTTCCGTGATATAGCAGCATACCGTCCAGAAGTTCAATCATATAGCTTCCTCCTGGTTGTGCAGCAAGGTTTCTACATCGTCAAGGACACAGGCATAGCTGTTTAGATGTAGACTGTCATAGCATTCAGCAATAAAGCCAAATACATCATTTTTCCTAAAAATATCAGCACATTCTTTTGCGGATATTTTCCATTTTACTTGCGCCATGCGAAATACCCAGCACTGCATATCGGCAATATCTTTATCGTATAAATGCATTTGTCTCACCATCCTTTAGACTATCAAAACTACTACATACTTATATTATAACGCCATTATTCAAGTTTTTTCACAGAAAAAAACATTCATCTGAGGTATGTTTCTTTTTATTTGACACAAGTATGAAATCATACTATACTACAAGTACGATTTCATACTTGG
>CAVAVT010000061.1:0-9203 GCA_963592185.1 bacterium
CAAATTTTGCAAACTGCTTAATTAACTGGTACATATCTCTCCTGTGTACAGCTCATCAAGGTCCCTCATCATACCAAAACACGATGTGTACTCGCCTTAATATCCACAACCTCCTCTATGATACTACAAACGTACCCCCCCCACAAGACAGTAGACACAAAAAATAAAACCTCGGTGAAACCTGCATCGCAATGTAGATTTCACCGGGGTTTTTATTTTGACAGTTTTCGATTTTATTGGGGTTTATTCTCCTACACGTTTGTATACGTATGCTGCAACGGCTGCCTGAATGACTACCAGTGTGCCGAGCATGGCGAAGGATGCCAAAAGGCTGGTCTGGTGGGCGATGAAGCCGATGGATGCAGGGCCTGCCAATATGCCGAAGTATCCCATGGTGCTGACAGCCGGAACCGCCAGACTGATTGGCATAACATCCTGCTTGCCCAAGAGGGAGAAGAACACGGGAACAATATTTGCACAGCCAGTTCCTATAAGGAAGAATCCAGCATATATCATCAGCTCGAAGCTGCCCAGTATCACCAGTGCAAATCCCACAGCAGACACAAGACTTCCGCCGATAACCACAACTTTTGCCCCCAGGTGTTTCACCAAACTGTCTCCCAGAAGCCTGAAGGTAAGCATAGCAATTGAGAATACAGAAAAGCCTATACCTGCCACAGCAATGTCAAATCCATGAACGGTGGTCAGGAATACTCCGCCCCAGTCCATCATTGCACCTTCCACCAGGAAGGATATCATGGCAATCAATCCGATAAACACAACTATACCACGGGGTATGGCAATGAGCGCTCCGCCCCCTTCTCCGCCGTAGGGCAGAAGATACTTTGCGGACAGCAGCAAAAGTACCAGCATGGTGCCAACCGCTATCACCGTGGAGGCAAAAGGACTCAGCCCAATGCTTCCCACCCACAGGGAAAACAGTGCAGCTCCAACGAATCCGCCCACGCTCCAAAGGGCATGAAGTCCGCTCATGATTCTCTTATCCGCAGCCTTTTCCACTATTACCGCCTGAATATTTATAACCACATCCACACAGCCCATGCAGGCTCCAAACAGTAAAAGGAGCACCACCGCCAATGGGAATGACTCCACGGTGCAGAGGCCCAGTAGAAGAAATGCGTACACCGTAATAACAGCGCACAGCACCTTTTTACATCCAAGCCTTGCGGTGGCTGCACCGGTTATTGGCATGGTCAGCAGCGAACCAATTCCTATGCAGAGAAGCAGCATTCCCAGCACGTCCTCCGCTATCCCCAGCCTGAGCTTCAGGTATGGCACCAGCGGCGCCCAGGAGGCAGCTCCAAATCCTCCCACAAAGAAAACAGCACGGGTTGCATGCTGCTCCGCCTTCCCCGGCACAGGTTTTGCCTGCTGTCTGATTGCTTCTGTCGTCATCCAATCCCTTCCTTTTCTTATTTACTAACAAAGAGGAGCCCCTGCCTTTTCCGCAAGGTCTCCTCCCATTTTTTCGTCTCATTGACGAACAGTATATACTATCTTCTTCTATCATGCAAGGTATAATATGCGGTCTTGTCACGATACATTCTGGTCTCTGCCCGGACCATCGCCTCATCGACATCATTGCTGCCACGTCCCCAGGTGTATCCCAGTGCCATGTGGGCTGTCATGGAGTATCCCACACTGCTGCTTATCCGCTGGCAGATATCCCGGAAGCTCTCTTCGGATATATTATCTATCACCACCACGAATTCATCGCCGCCATGCCTGTACACATTGCTATCTCCGCTGAACTTCCCTAAAAGATTTCCTGCGTTGCAGATAGCCTTGTCACCGGCAGCATGTCCAAGGGTGTCGTTGATATCCTTCAGCCCGTTCAAATCTGCGTAAATAATACCAAAGGGACTTTCAGTCTCCTGGATTTGCTTTATCCTCTCAGAAAGGGCATTTCTATTGCCAAATCCAGTCAGTGCATCGCTGTAGCCAAGCTTTTTCATCTGCTTCATAAGCTTGGAATTGGTTATTCTGTCGCCGATAAAGTAGGAAATTGTCTCCAAAAGCTTCTTGGTCTCCCGTATCTTTTCCAGATTGTAATTTTCTGCTCCCAGATAGCCCACCAGCCTGCCTCCGCTATACAGCGGTGCCGCAATGAAACGGCTGATGCCCACACGGTCGATATATCTGTAGAACTTTTCGTGTTCCCACTTATGCTCGTGGACATCCGTAACACGGATACTGGTATCATCAATAATAATCTTTTCCCATTCCTTAATATAGTCATAGTCAAAGCTTTTTCTATTCTCCAGCTGGGACTCCACGCCTTCAGCCAGCCATTCATAGGTATTTAAAACCTGCCAGCCCTCCAGCTCAAAAATATACAGCCTGTCCGGATGCAGCTCATTGCCCAAAAGTGAAAGGCACCTGTTTATGGCATCCCCATCATCAGCGTTGCTGTTGAGAATCCTGGCTATCCGGATAATCAGCTCATCCAGCTCTCTGCCTTTGGTAAGCTCATCAATCTGCCGCTGACGGGTGTCACTGTCCCCACGATCCTTGACAAAAATCACGTCCTTTGTCTGGCTGACTTCCTCAAACCATCCAATAAGACCGATTATAATACCATTGGAGTATATTGGCAGCTTGGTGGTGCGTACATTCTTAAGTACCCCATCCACAATAATCTGCTCAGGAATATCCTGCAGAACTTCTCCATGCTCCAAAACACGGGACTCGTCCATATATCTGGTGGGCGCCGGATTCCATCCCACCTCAAGCTCAGTCCTGCCCTTAAGCTCCTCCTCAAAAGACACGCCGAAGAATTTCAGGAAGGCATCTCCAGCCCCCAGGAATCTTCTTTCCCTGTCCTTCCAAAAGATTTTCATATCCGATGATTCCACAAAGGACCTCCAGAGAATCCGGTCCAGATGTCCGGGATGGGCCTTGTGTACATCCTCTTCACGGGCAAATCCACCGCAGCCTGCCGCCTGTGGTCTCTCATGGAAGTAAGCCATCCGCACGCCAGCCAGCAGCTGATGTCTGCCTGACGGAACCTGCATGACGAAAAATACCATCCACTCATAGTTTCCCTTAGGCTGAAGCACCCTGAACCTTTCTGCAATACATCCATTTGAGGACCGCTTCAAGGATTCCTCAATATACCCCTTATCTAAAAAGTTGCGGAACCTTTCCAAATCATCGGGATAAATATGTCTTACTGTATAATTTTGATAAAAGGCGTGAAGACCCCGTATCTCACTACCATCCCTTTCATCAGGAATACTGCTTACGATGACACGCCTTATATTATTTGCATAGTCAATAAGATATATGCTTTCATAGACAGAAACTAAATTCTTCAGAACCGCCTCTATTTCCAGGCTCTTCTGCAAATCAGTATCCTCGTCAGTCTCGCTGGCGACAGCGAATAGAATGGCTCCCTGACGGATTACCCCTAGAAGCTCAAAGGAAATCCTGAAAAAACGGTTTTCCGAAACGAAGGTCATGTACTCAGTTCTGCCATTCAAAATTACAGAGTCCGCCAGTCTCCGGAACCTTGCCCCCAAGGGCGTGCTGGTGGAGTTCATTTTATGCTCCACATCCTCAGTGGTCACAATATTATCGCTGTAGGCAAGCTTTCTATAAGCTTCATTTTCAAAAATAAGCTTGAAGCTTCTGCCATCATCTATAAATATCGCAACTGCCTGGTCTGAAATAAGGTCCTTGAAGCCAACTTTCTCATACAGCATACATTGCTCATGATTTTCACATTCTATATTCTTTTCCTTAATCTTCTTTTGAAGCTCCTCGAAATAGACGGGCTTGCTGAAATAATATCCCTGAAGCTTTTCGCAGCCAATTTCCTTGAGGAAATTGTAGTGTTCCTTTGTTTCCACCCCCTCGGCAAGGGTGTGTATCCCCAGCTGCTTCGCCATCCGGACTACAGCGGTAATAATCTTTTTCCCCCGGTCGTCCAGATTCTTCAAAAATGCCATGTCTATTTTTATTTCATCAAAATTGAAGTCCTTCAGCACATTTAATGAAGAAAATCCCGAACCGAAATCATCCATCCAGACCTCAATACCGGCATCATGGAACCTGTCCAAAGCTTTCCTCATAAGTTCCTTGTCATTCATGAGGGTACTTTCGGTGATTTCCACTTTTACCAGAACCTTGTCCAGCTCCAGCTCGTCCATCATTTCCACAATGCTGGATACCGGGTCCGCCACGTCAAAATCAGCCCTGGATACATTTATGGATATTGGCACCACTGGCTCACCGGATGCCTGTCTATCCTTCAAAATTTCCATGGCTTTACGGGCTATAAAGCTGTCCAGCTTCCATGATAGGGCGCTGCTTTCCAACACCGGTATAAATTCCGCCGGGCTGATAAGTCCATACTTGGGGTCGTTCCATCGTGCCAGTACCTCACAGCCGCAGAGCCTGTTGGAAAGTGTCCTCACAACTGGCTGGAAACAAGGCTGTATCCAGCCCTCCTCCATTGCCTGTCCCAAATGGCTCAGTATGTACGCCTGCTTCATGTACCTATGGCCCATGGTGTCGTCAAACCAGGTATATCCGGAGCCATAGGACGAGTTGGCATCGCAGGCAAGCTTTGCCCGGTCACAGGCATCTATGGGGGTAATGTCGTCATGGACGTACCTGTAGATTCCCACGCTCACCGGCAGGGTCTGCTCCATGTCCACATCCGCCAGCTCTATAAAAATTCTCTCCAGAGTATCCTCCAGCCCCTCCACCGCTGTAATGGCGATAAAATGGTCAGCATTGAATCTTCCACAGGATGAAGTTCCGTAGTGACGTCTCAAAATCTCTGCAAAGGCCCTGAGCAGTCTATCACCGGCAGCCAGTCCATAGCTGCTGTTATAAACCTTCATTCCATCCAAATCGAAAAAAACGACAGCAGGAATACCACCATTATCCAAAATCTTCGCCTTTGCTCTTGGAATGATTTCCAAAAATCCCTGCATATCCGGCAAATTGGTAAGGTGGTCTCTGCTGTCTATATGAAAGTTTCTGTATATATATTCATATGGTGTGTTTTGCTCTGATTCGCCCGCTGCGTTATTATTCCGAAGCTTTGACATACTTCCTCCATCCTCGGCATAATCCATAGAGTACACTCCTTGTACTCTATATCAAATCTATATCTCTTCAAGGGTTCTTCTTGGCTCAAGTATACAGACTATTATCATCAATTGCAATAACCTCTTAACAAATCCTTAACATATGTACTATGTTCTTTTTGATAGAGATTTTGATTTAAAGGCTGCCATGATAGAAGCCATTGGGAGCTGCGCCAATATCACCGCTGCAAATACCAGAACGCAGCCTAAAAACTCCCTTGGGAGCATCTTTTCCCCAAGGATTGCCCAGCCGGAAAGTGCCGCAAATACGGATTCCAAACTCATGATAAGTGTTGCGGTGGTAGGTTCCGTGTACTTCTGCCCCACTATCTGCAAGGTGTATGCCACTGTGCTGGACATGATTCCGGCATACATTATGGTATATCTTGCATCCCACAGTGCCTGAACCGTAAGCTCCTCAAAAAGCAAGGTCAGCGTGCCGGAAAAAAAGAAGGCGAAGAAGAACTGCACCCAGGACATCTTGATACTATCCGCTGACAGCAGTAAATATTTATCGATAACAACAATATGCAATGCATAGAAAAATGCACAGCCCAAAGTCAGAAAATCTCCAAGGCCGATATCAAAACCATCCTTGATACAGAGAAAATAAAAGCCAATTATTGCCAGCATAACGGAAAAGGCAATAATCCTTTCCACTTTTCTTCCACTGAAATATCCCATGAGAGGAACAATAATTATGTAAAGCGCCGTAATAAATCCGGACTTTCCGGCGGTGGTCATGCAGAGTCCCGTCTGCTGAAGGGTGTCCGCCACCCCAAGCACAAGTCCGCACACCGCACCGCCCTTCAAGGTTACAGAATCAGGGTTAAGCTTTTTCAGAATGGATCCTTTGGTAATCCTTGCCTGGCTGCTGAAAATAAGTATGATTGGTATCAAAACCACCATTGCCAGTACGTCCCTTGCTGCACTGAAGGCAAAAGGTCCTATATGCTCCATCCCGGCACTTTGTGCTACAAATGTGCTTCCCCATATGAAGGCTGTCACCAGCAGCATCAAATTACCCTTCATCCTGTTTCCCAATGTTTTCCCTCTTTCCTGCCTCAGGTTCCGATAAGGCCCAGATTCTTCAAGACCTCTTCAACCTTTGCTGTATCTATGGGCTTTGAAGCGTAGGCATCGCAGCCCGTCCACCTTAGGCATCATTATAACACCATTGTTCATAAAAAGTATATTAGGTATAATGTAATAAAAGAATTATGATTTCCCCACTCTATACGATATAATTTTTGAACTTGAATATGCATTACTGCATATTTTCATCTAAAAAGAAGAGGATGCTATTATGTCATTTTTTACAAAAATAAAAACCAAACTTCCCTCGGTTCGAAAATGCATAAAATATTTTTTATGTGCTATTCCCCTGGCTATTATCGTCATACTTATCACGCTGGAACTTATAAGCCGAAGTGCCGGGGCAATTTTTAACTATGCCATGTCGGAGCAGACCATGTTCTCCGGAACCATTACCTGCGATAAAATTTTCCCACACCTCAACGGCCATGTGGAGTACGAAAATCTGGAATGGCGTGACAAAGACGGTCATGTGCTGCTGCACATCCCCGAAGGAGAATTCCGTGTCCGGGTATGGGATGTTGTCTCCCGAAATATCAAAACCACTACCCTGCAGGAATTTACCATAAGGGGTGCGGCGGTATCTCTGAAACTCAACGAGGAAATGGAGCTGGATTTGGTCAGCCAGTCAAAGCCCAATAAAAAGGAGAAAAAGAAGCCCGATGACTGGAAAAAGAAAGCTGGCTTTGATGAAATGGATGAGGCTCAGAGGACAGCTTTGATAAATGAAAGATATGCCCAGCTGGAACAGCAGGAAAGGGAGAGCTGGAGAAACCTCAACATTGATGAGGACCATCACGTAAAGACAAAAATCAAGCTTGAGGGCTGTTCTATGGAGATTTTTTATCTGAACAGACATTATATTTTAAGCAATGTTAATTTGAATCTGGATGCGGACAGTGAAAAATTTGTAAAACTCAATGTTACCACCGGCCGTTTTGGCGGAACCCTCATTGGTCAGGGTATTTCCATCAATGGTAGCATTGACCTTACTCAAAAGCCTGAACCTACTGTTGATATGAAGGTATTTTTGCAAAATGTAAATCTGGATTCCATGGGGGTTGGCGTGAAGCTGGATAACGACCTCACCATGTGGACCCGTTTTACCGGTCCTATTACCTGTCCCTCTGGCGCAGGTCAGCTGTATATGGATAAGCTAGTTATGCCGAATGTAGAATTTTCCAATATCCGAGGGGATGTCCGCTATTACGATGGTCTTCTGAGTTTTACGAATGTGAATGCCGATGTGTATGACGGCAAGCTGAAGGCCCGTGGCTATTATAATGTGGATACGCTGTATTATCACATTTGGGGCCATGGGGAGGGGCTTGATTCTGCCGTAGCTTTCCCTCAGATGAAGCTGGAGTGTCCTGTGGCTATTGATATTGCGGTTCATGGATGTAATATTCCAAAGCGCACTGTGATTAGCGGTGTGTTTTATTCTGGTCCGGGAAGTTATAATAAGTATATTCTTTTTGACAGGCTTTCTGGCAAGTTTAGGAGTGCTCATAGGGATTTGTTGTTTGAGAGTGCGAATATTGCTATGGGCAGTTATAATATTGTGACGGATTCGTTCCGGATTCAGAATGGGCAGCTGAGTATGGATCCGCTGCAGGTGCTTAAGAATGGAGCACCGTATAGGACGTATCCGGCAATTCGTTAAATATGATACGTATAATGGTCTGGGAAGTGCTGGGACGTACTTTTGCTGACCTATCCGTGAGATAAGTCCGGTAGGACGCAATCGAACGGTTAATAGGTCGTATGCCAAAACAGCCAAAGAATCGAGCCGATAGGCGAAGATGATTTGTAGCTGTTGACGGCTTTCATCTTCGGCTGAATGACCCGGCGCAGATTACTAAACCTTGTCATAAGAAGGGCAAAAATTCACAAGTGAATTTTTGAAAGGGAGTTACATCGTGGCGTTGCATTGGCTAGTATGCCGGGTCACTTTCCTTTGGAAAGCAAGCGCCTCCGATTCCAAAAAGCAGTCCCAGCACTTGCTCTTCTTCTCCACATACGAGCCGTCTATAATACAATTTTGGATTCGAATTAAAGCCTTGGAAGTCGTGCCCTCAGAAACCTTTAGCCGAGACTCGGTACTTGATGATTTGCGAGCCGGTAGGCGAAGCAAGAATCTAGTACCGCTAGGGAGGCTAGGAGCGAGAGCGTGTTTCTGAGGGCATGCTTCCAAGGCATATGCTGCTAATACGCATCACAAATGCGGATGGAATCTGAGGTGACCTCTTTCATCGACTGTGCTGAGATGACGAAGGAAAAACTTCGCAATAACGCCCGTGAGCAGCGCCGAAATCAGCGTACCCTCACGAATGCCCTCAATCGACCCCATAGATACAAACGAACAAATCGCCGCCAAGGTCACCAGAAACACATCATTAGAAGTCTTGACCTTTGCAAAATCAATATTAAAACGCCTGGACACGGCATACACCAAGCCTTCTCCCGGCAACATCAGCACATTCGCAATACCCTGCAGAGCCACACCTAGAGAGACCCCGGCTGTACCAAGGAGAAGAGGAATCAGCATAAAAATATAGCTTTCCGGCTTAACCCAGGCATAGAGATTCATAAAAACATCAATAAAATATGCAAAAATCATAGTCATAGGAACCTGCAGAAGCTGGATTTTGTCAAAATCCCTGCGGAGAAGGGCTATCTGCCCCAGCAGCATGACCATATTCACAATAAAAGTGAGCATTCCCAAAGTATTGCCTGTGGCAAGGCTCAGAACATAAGGGAAACTGGATATTGGCGAGGTTCCCAGGAGACTTTTTACCACAAGGGCAATTCCTGAGGACTGTATAATAATTGCAACAACAAAAATAATATATCGGGTTATCATACTCATAAATAAAGCCTTCTTTTTCATATTTTCTTAACAGATTTATTTTACGCTTAATATTTACACAATACAAGAAATCCCATTGGAGTGTCACATAACGTGATTCCAATGGGATTTTTATTCAC
>CAVAVT010000062.1:0-9133 GCA_963592185.1 bacterium
TACCGCTAGCGAGGCTAGGAGCGAGAGCGTGTTTCTGAGGACATGCTTCCAAGGCATAAGCCACGAATGCGAACTGAAAGGGGTATCCATCCCCAAGTAGAAAGATGAATAGAATTCTCGAAATTTCAAGAGTTAGGAGAGATAGAAATGAGCGAAAACCGTGAAGTAATTACCGGCAGTGATTTTAAAAGAATGATTACCGGCGCATACAGCGAAGTACTTTTAGAATACGAAAACATCAACGAACTGGGGCAGGATCCGGCTGGACGGCACAGCAAAATCCCCGGAACCCATGTACTGAGGACGTTGGGAGCCGCTGCACTTCCTTTAGCAGACACTAGAGACGAAAGCATCGGAGGCCTTGCACAAAGAGTTGCCTATGCTGCACTTCTGGGCGCAAGAGGCAACGCCGGTGTAGTACTGGCACAGCTTTTCCGTGGAATCGCCAAGGGCCTTAACGGCAAATACAACGCCACCTCCTCAGAATTCGGCAAAGCCTTCCAGTACGGAATCCTCTACGTACAGAGAGTATTCCCGGAGGACACTGAACGCCCAATTATCCGCACCGCAAAAGCCATCGCCAAGGGCGCATACCACGCCGTAAGACAGAACCTTCCCATCTCGGAAATCCTTGCTGTTGCAAAGGAAGCCGGAGAACGCTGCATCGGCGAAACCGGCTGCCACGATGCTGGCGAAAAACTCATGGTAGTATTCATCAACGGCTGTCTCAAGGGACTTGACGGCAACTTCGTATCCCCTACAGTAAGTTTTGGCAGCGGCTACCGCTATAAAATGGACTATCCGGACCCCAGAAACGACAAGGCTCGTCCCTACTGCGTCTCACTGGTGGTGGAGCACTCCCAGATTTCTGCCGCAGAGGCTGAACGCCAGCTGAAGGACTACGGCGACTTCATTGTTACCAGCCGCCGTGACCACATGGTATACGTACACCTTCACACTGACCATCCAGGCGGAGTGCTGGAACAGGTTGTGGGCTGGGGACATCTTCGTGAGATTCACGTAAATACCATGGCTGAGCCGCACGCAATGGCAAAGGTCCGCAGCGCCCTTCTGCCTGTGGCCGTTCTCACCATAGCTTCCGGCCCTGCAGAGGCTAGAAAGCTTCAGGAGCTTGGCGCCTCCGTCATCCTTGAAGGGGATGAAAATGAGTGCCCCTCCGTTGCTGACGTGGTAAATGCTGCCCACAGCGATTTTGCAAGAAGCTACGTGCTCCTTTCCAACCACAGAGGACTTGAGCTTGTATTACGTCAGGCAAAAAGAATCCTTGGCGGCCGTGTGGAGCTGGTACTGGCAACAGACAAGGCTCAGCAGCTTGAGGCAATGAAGACTTTTGACAGCGAGCGAACCGTAAAGGAAAATGCGGAGAACATGAGAAAGGCTGCCGGTCTTTGATAAACATGGGCATTGAAAAGGTAGGATTAAAACATGCTGCATGACAATCAAATTAGCGGATGCACCAAATACGAGGTCTACAAGCGTGGATGCAGATACTTCGAGCAGGGAGCTGTACGTGAACTAACCCCGTCCTCGCTTGACCCCAATTCCTATACAGCGGAAGTGTACGGCAGCGATATGTACCACGTGGAGGTGGAGCTGAACAGTCAGGGCGACAGGCTGAACCACTATGACTGCGACTGTCCTGCGGCACTACTTTACACCGGAGCCTGCAAGCACGTAATCGCCGTGCTGAAGGCAATCCAGAATGAGCAGAGAAAAAGGGAAGCCAGCGTGAAAAAAGAGGCCTCCGGACGTGCCCTTATCAGCCTTTACAGCAAGGCGGCCCTTCAGGAGGAAAGACTGGCGGAGGCAAGACCTCTTCATCTGGAGCCAAAACTTTTTATCCATCGCATGGGCGTTAAAATGGAAAAATGGCTGGAGTTCAAAATCGGCTATGACAGGCTTTATGTGCTGAAAAGCATACTGGAGCTTATATTGCAGCCCGGCAGGGGAAACTCCGAGCTGGTACTTGGAAAAGAGCTTGTTATAAGGCCTGAGGAAATGCGCTTTGAAAAAGGAGTGTCCAATAGCCTTTGGCAGCTCATTATGAATGCCTGGCGTGACGACTCCGGACTCCATGGTGCGCCCTATTTAATGGGCCATGGCTCCGGCAGCTCCCCTCATATAGACAAAAAAAGATTCCGCCTTTCCGAGACGGAGTTTGAAAAATTTCTGGACATCATGGGGGACAGGTCCTTTCAGGTAAGCTTTGACAATGTATTTGACGGCACAACGGAGGCTGTCAAAGGGAATCCGGACCTTCATCTGAACATCGAGGATGAAAATGGCGATGCTGTTATGTTTTTCAGCGAAGACAAGGTCATCCCCCTGGACAAGGACAGCCGTGTAATTTTCTGCGAAGACCGCATTTACAGGCCGGAGGCGGATTTTTCCCAAAAGATTGCCCCTGTCATGAACACCATGAGGGACTCGGAGCGCATAAGGCTCAGCGCTGACCTTCTGGGGGATTTTTTCTGCTACGTAATGCCAAACCTTCGGAAAACCGCCCATGTGAAAACCGCCGAAAGCTTCAAGGACCGCTTTGAATCCCTTGACCTTCGGGTGGAGGTCTATCTGGACTACTACAAGGACGGGCTGGCCGCCACTCTGCGGTACAGTTATTCCGATGCGGCCTTCAACCCTGTTATACAGGAGGCTCCAAAGCTGGATAACAAAAAGCGGATTGTTGTCAGGGACCGGCTTTTGGAGCAGCGTGTGCTCAGGCTTTTTGAAAAATACGGCTTTGAAAGAGAACATGCAAGGCTGGTGCAGCCTGACGAGGAGCGGACCTTCGACTTTATAACCGAGGGCATCCCAAGGCTCGATGAGATGGCGGACATTTTCTACGAAGAGGCTTTCGACAAAAAGCCTGTGAAGCGCTTTACGCCTCCAACTATAGGTGTCAGTGTCAATGACGAAAATATTTTGGAGCTGAATTTTGACACTAGTGAATATGACTTTGACGAAATGCTGGGAATTCTGTCCGCCTACAAGGAAAAACGCCGGTACCACAGAATGAAGGACGGCACCTTCGTAACCCTTGGGGAGCAGCAGCTGGATGCCATGGCGGAGCTGGCGGAGGAGGTTGCTCACAAGGGCGACAAAAAGCTCATACGAGACGGCCGCATGGAGCTTCCCCTCACTCAGGCACTTTATCTCGACTCCATTGCCGGAGACGGGCTGAAGCTGGTGGAAAGCGACCGTTTCCAAAAGTTCGTGGGGGACATTAAAAATCCACGGAACACCAAGGCCCCTGTGCCGAAGGAGCTTAAGGACATCCTTCGAGACTATCAGGTTACGGGCTACCGCTGGATGGAAGCCCTTTCCAGATACGGTCTTGGAGGCATTCTGGCTGACGACATGGGACTTGGAAAAACCCTTCAGACCATCGCCTTCATACTTGCTCACAAAAACACAATGAACGGCCCTGTGCTGGTGGTGGCGCCCACCTCGCTGGTGTACAATTGGCTCGAGGAAATCCGGAAATTTGCCCCTGTGCTGAAGGCTGTTGTGGTGGATGGGACGAAAACCCTCCGCAAGACACAGTTGGAGGACGGCATGAAAAATGCCGATGTGATTATCACCACCTACAACCTTTTGAAAAGGGATATTGCCCTTTACGAAAAACAGCAGTTCAGCTATTGCTTCCTTGATGAGGCGCAGCAGATAAAGAATCCTGTGACCCAGAACGCCAAGGCTGTGAAAAAAATCAAGGCGGAGGGACGTTTTGCGCTGACAGGAACTCCTATAGAGAACACTTTGACGGAGCTTTGGTCCATTTTTGACTTCATCATGCCGGGATATCTCTACTCCCACAAAAAGTTCAAGCAGAGCTTCGAGCTTCCGGTGGTCCGGGCGCAGGAGGAAAAAGCGAAGAACAAGCTTATCCGCCACATTTCCCCATTTATCCTCCGGAGGATGAAGCAGGACGTGCTGACGGAGCTGCCGGACAAGGTGGAGCGCCGCATGATAAATGTCATGACCACGGAACAGGAAAAGGTCTACCGGGCGTATTTTGTCCAGGCGAAAAAGGACTTCGCTTCATATCTCAGCGACTTCGGCTTTGCGGAAAGCCGCCTTAAGATACTGGCACTTCTTACAAGGCTTCGACAGATTGCCTGCGACCCTTCGCTTTTCCTTGAAGGTTATGAGGGAGGCTCCGGAAAGCTGGATATGCTAGAGGAAATGGTTGCGGAGTCGGTGGAAACCGGACACAGGATGCTGATATTTTCCCAGTTCACCACCATGCTTCAAAAGATAGGAGCAAGGCTCTCCCACATGGGAGTGGGCTACATGTATCTTGACGGCGGCACCCCATCGAAAAAGCGTGTGGAAATGGTGAAGGAATTCAATGAGGGTCATCAGCCGGTGTTCCTTATTTCACTGAAGGCTGGCGGCACCGGGCTGAATCTGGTGGGGGCGGATATGGTCGTTCACTACGACCCTTGGTGGAATCCGGCTGTGGAGGATCAGGCAACGGACCGTGCCTACCGCATTGGGCAGAAAAACAATGTTCAGGTGCTGAAGCTCATTACCAAGGACACCATTGAAGAAAAAATCTATGACCTGCAGGAAAAGAAAAAAGCCCTCATCGGCGAAATGCTTCAGCCGGGAGAGAGCTTCCTTTCAAGGCTTTCAGAAAACGAAATCTGGGAGCTTTTCAAGGGCAAGTAAAAACTGTGTTTAGGAGAGAAAACTAAAAGCAAGGAGGAAAAAGCTATGAAAGTTGTAGCAATTAACGGCTCGCCCCGGAGGGACGGCAACTGTGCAAAGATGCTTGAGGTGCTGGGAAAGGTACTTGAGCAGGAGGGTATCGAATTTGAGGTGTGCTATCCGGGACCTGACGTGCATCCCTGCATGGCATGTTATCACTGTCTGGAGCACGGCACTCTTCGCTGTGTGTATGATGATGACGGCGTAAACGAGATTATCGGCAAATGCATCGAGGCTGACGGAATCGTGCTGGCATCTCCGGTGTACCATGGCGGCATTGCCGGGGGAATGAAATGCGTGCTGGACCGCCTTATTCTTTCCGCAGGCTGCGGAGACAACCAGCTGAAGCACAAAGTGGGAGCTGCTCTCTGTACTCTTCGCCGTTCTGGCGGAATGGAGACCTATCAGCAGCTTCTCGGCACCATAAACACCATGGAGATGGTGCTTGTGACCTCTGACTACTGGAATGCTGTACATGGTGCAGACAAGGGGGAATCCCTGAAGGATGTTGAGGGCGTGGAGGTCATTGAAAAGCTTGGCAGAAACATTGCCTGGATGCTGAAGGTAATCGACAAGGCTGGCATTGAGCCGCCTGAAAGCAAGCCCCGTACCATGATGAACTTTGTCCGCTAAAAGCTAACTAAAGAAACGCCGAAAAAAGGGCAGACCTTTCATTTGAACCGTCCCGTAGCTAGATTTTAAGTCCGGCTTCCGGGTTCCATTCATCTGAAGGTCTGCCTTTTTCCAGGTGGATAATGAATTGTTAGGTGGTACATCATTAGGTGTTAGGGTAGTCGATTTTCTTTGATTTTTTTTCTGATATAGTCCAAATCAGTCTCTTCTGATGGATCCTTTGGCTTAGGATTATTAATTATTTCAAATATGATGGGTGCCAAGGGATTGTCTGTCCAGGGAGACGATCCGCCGCTGACCTTTTCTATCTCTTCATTTCTGAGTACTTTTCTTTCGTCAGTCATTTTAAAAACCTCCCTTTAAAATGTTTATGTTATGGACGTTAATTTCATATCTTTTGCACTTTATACGGGGGCCGGGACAATATATTACATTGCAGGAAAATTTTCCTATGGTGATTTTACAAAATCTTAAAAAACTTCTCTAAAATCTTGCGGTATTAATAGTAAAAGTATAAAATATTGTTTAGGACTATTAGTGTTTTCATACAAAGTTACAGGCATATGCTAAGGGGGTAGAGCTGTGACTGTATTTTATCAGAAGGAACAGGGACTAAAGTCGGAGTTTGATGCAGAGAGTTTGCGGCTGCTTTATGCAGGATATGCAGATCACAATGAAACTACGGCTCCCACAGCACTTCACAATCATGTACACCATTTTGAAATGCAGTACGTAAGTCAGGGTGGTGCAAATCTCCGTATCGGCAGCCGCATGTACGCTGTCACCGAGGGGGATTTAATTATATACAACATGGGCGAGCTCCACGATGAGTGCGCCAACCGGGATACAGGCTTTTGCTTCTATAATTGTGGAATAAAGGGAGTAAAGCTAAAAAATCTTCCCGAAGGGTGGCTTCTTCCCTCCAATGTTTCTCCGGTAATTCACACCGGTGAAATGGCACCAGCGGTTCTTGGCATCTTCCAGGAGCTGTTCAGCCAGGCGGAGATGGAAAAGCCATGGCGTGAAATGGTCTGCAGAGCACTTCTGACGGCGCTCCTTACAATGGTTCTTCATCAGCTGGACCATACGGAGCTTCCTGAGCCGGACGAAAAGGACAGACTCTTCATCGACATAAAGGATTTTATCGACAATAATTTTTTGCAGGAATATTCAATAGAGGAGCTTAGTGACCAGTTCCACATGAGTCCCTCTGGATTTTCCCATCAGTTCAAAAAGCGTGCGGGGATTTCTCCGCTGCAATACATTATCCGCTGCCGGATTGGTATGGCACAGAAGCTCCTTACCACCACGGACCTTTCCATTACGGAGATAAGCGTCCGCTGCGGATTCGACAATATAAGCTACTTCAACAGCCAGTTTAAAAGAGTAACCACCTATTCGCCACAGGGTTTTAGAAAGATGAAGGTGGGCGAAAAGCAGTTCAAAAAGCTGGATGAGATTTGCGACTGGAGAAAGTGATTCTTGGGTAGAAGGATGTTCAAGACAATCAAATCGAAACTTATCGGCATAGGAACAGCTATTATTTTATTTGTGGCTGTACTGATAGGTGCTGTCAGTTTATATACCATCGATCGCATCACCGTCTGCAATGCGGTGGAAAATATCAACAAGGTAGCGGACTACAATGCGGAGGCCCTGAACAGGGTCCTTTTGCAATGTGAAGACGTTGTGAATTACAGCGGTGTATATATTGAAAAACATGCAGATTATGAGAGGCTGAAGTCCGGCGAAATCCGCCGTGAACTGGCTGATGATATACTGTCGGGGATGAAACCCACAATGATTTCCAATAAAAGCGTATCTGCCTATTATGTGGTTTTTTCCAATGACGTTACCGGGGATGGCATGAATACCATATACCGCAGACGTGGCAACGTATTTGCTACTTATTATGAAAAAGGCGTGTTCAGTATGCAGGCCAGTTTAATGAGCCAGGGCCATGGGATTAGCTGGGCACTGGGGAATACCCAGGGAATATGGGCAGAGCCACACTATGATATAGCCAAAAGGCAGAATGTAATATCCTATTTGAAGCCTGTTTTTGTGGATGGAAAGCTGGTGGCAATTACAGGAATTGACCTGAATATTGGAACCATACTGGACAGATTCATCAGCATGAATATGTACCCAAGCGAACAGGTATTTTTGGCAGATAAGAAAAATACCATTCATTATCATAGCTGGAATGTGGCCGGAGTGGATGCAGACCATAACGGTCCCAATGAGGATGGTTCAGATACCCTGGCGGTCAGCAACGGGAAAGTTCTCCATGTATATTCCCGTGGGGAAAGGGCGTATGCCCGTGTCAGCAAGGATTTGCAAAACGGCATGGAGTTAATGGTGTCAGTGGATGTGGATGACATTTATCGTGAACGGAACAACATGATGGTCATTATAGTGGTGTTCATAGTAGTGGTGGTTCTGCTGGCTCTGGGATTCCTGTGTGTGAATGTCAAACACCTTACAGACAGAATCAACAAGCTTGCGGATGTATCGGAAAGATTTGTCCGGGGCGAGGTTACAGCTCTTGATGAAATGGAAAGCTCCGGCAATGATGAGATAGCAAAGCTTTCCCGTATCATGAATGCCAGCTTCTACACCCTCAGGGGATATATGGACAGCATGGAGAGGCTTTCCTACACCGACGGACTTACGGGGCTATACAACCGCATGGGAATGGATAAATTCATACCTGAGTGGATGGATGCCGGAAAGTTTGACACCATGGCAATGGCAGCCATTGATTTGGACAATTTCAAAACCATCAATGACACCTACGGACATGCTGCCGGTGACAAGGCGCTTGTCACCCTGTCAGAGAATCTGCAGAATTTTTACCGTGACCTCAACGCTCTGGTGGGACGAAATGGCGGAGATGAGTTCCTTATCCTGATAAAGGATGCGGATCCCCAGTGGCTTGAAGAAAATATGCGCCAGCTCCATGAGATGGACATGTCCTTCGAGTTTGACGGGCACACCATAAGCTTTACTCTGTCCATCGGCTACAGCACTTATCCCTTCCAGGCACGCAACCTCCACGAGCTTCAGAGGCAGTCGGATGAGGCTCTCTATGCTGTAAAATTAAGCGGCCGCAATAACTATAGGAGGTACGATGAATCCTGCAGCGAAATGCGGAAAAGGAACATGGAAGCGAAAAATGATGTTCTATAACGGCTGTAAACTCTAAAATAATATATCCCAAATAAATGATGTCCGCTGACTCTTTTGGAGCTGGCGGACATTGTTTTTTCCCTAAATCTGTTGTAGTTTTTAGGTCAAAAGCCGTACAAAGTATGATACGATAAGTGTAACAAATGATGGCATCGTGTATTTAGATAGATAGGAGAAAGATTATGAGCAAGAAGTCGAAAAAGCAGCGATATTTGTCAATGCTGGTGACCCTTTCACTTATGGCTGGGGGCGTGGCTGAGGCACGGGATCATCAGGAAGCTGGCTTTGGTGAGTATAAGGTTTTTGACATACTATATTATGACAAGATTGATAAGGGCGATTGGGTCGAGCGGTTTTGGAAGAGTGGTACCAATGAAGTACTGGTATATGATTTTAGCTCAGATATTAAGAACTGGGTCAAGAATGCCGGGGAGCAATGGGCGGAGATATTGTATCCTGGAATTTCTTCTATGAAGCAGCCGGCGCAGCTGCTTATAGGCAATAGCAATAATAACAATGCGCTTACTAGCTATTACAATTATGATAAAGGCAATGTCACGGTTACAAATAATTTTAA
>CAVAVT010000063.1:0-8947 GCA_963592185.1 bacterium
AGAATCTCCTGACACTTTCCGCCGCCGCCAAACAGGCAAACATGACTGTTGAAGAATTTAAAACTGCCATGAAGCTATGAGTGTTTCTGGTCAACCTATAACGAGGAAAAAATTGGGGCTATGACAAAATGTGAAATCATTTCACATTTTGTCATAGCCCCTTCGTTTTTTAGGAAATAAGCCAGGTAAGTCTTACCAGCTCCGGATCCAGAGTCTTGGTATTGTTGGCAACCTCCTGAAGGCTGACCTCCTCAATCTTGCCTGTATTTACTCCATACATTACATTTGTTTTTCCGTTCAGAATACCCAGTGCAGCAGCCTCGCCCAGCATACTTCCGGAGATACGGTCCTCAACTGTTGGAGAGCCTCCACGCTGAATGTAGCCCAGTACTGAGACTCTTGTATCAATGCCGGTTTCCTTGGCAATGATTTCGCCCATATCCTTTGCGGATGCTGCAGTTTCATTTACAACGATGATACTGTATTTCTTGCCCTGGGCGTATTTTTCTTTTATCTCCTCGCACATGCGCTTGATATTAACCTTTACCTCTGGAACAATAGTGTACTCAGCACCACCGGCAATACCGGCTGCGGTTGCAAGCCATCCATTGTTGCCCATAACCTCCAGCAAAATAATTCGGCTGTGGGCGCAGGCGGTATCCCTGAGCTTGTTAATGGACTCAACGATGGTATTGGAGGCTGTATCAGAGCCTACAGTGTACTCAGTGCCCCAAATATCATTTGCAATGGTGCCTGGGATACCAACTACCGGAAATCCATCCTGTGCTATTTCTGCAGCACCCTTGAGGCTACCGTCTCCGCCGATTACCACCAGTCCCTCTATGCCATGGGATTTAAGGTTTTCAATTGCCTTTCTGCGGTATTCCTCCTGTTTGAACTGCTCGCTTGGAGAAGTTCCTAAAAAGGTTCCGCCCCTCTGGATAATATCACTTACACTTTTGGAATCCAGACGCTCGATATTGTCCTTAATCATTCCGCTATATCCGTTGTACACACCCCAGATTTCAGCTCCAGAATGAAGCACTGTACGAACTACCGCACGAATTGTAGCATTCATGCCCGGACTATCATTTCCACTTGTTACAACTGCGATGGACTTCAACATACCATTTCCTCCAGTCAATAAAACTTTTTCAAAATCTCCACCCAAAAGGGCGCATTATTACAAATTAATATTTCTGACGGTCTCTAAGTGCTCTTTCCACATCACGCTTCACAGCCTTGTCCGCCAAAGCACGCCTCTTGTCATAATTGTGCTTGCCACTTGCCAGTGCCAGCTCCAGCTTAGCCTTGCCACGCTTAAAATATATTTTCAACGGAACGAGGGTATATCCCTTCTCCCTTGTTTTTGCAAAAAGCTTTACTATTTCAGCCTTATGCATCAAAAGCTTTCTCTTTCTCAAGGGATCGTGATTGAAAATATTGCCCTGTTCATAGGGGCTGACATGCATGTGCTCCACAAAAATTTCGTTATTCTTTATTGTACAGTAGCTATCCTTAAGGTTTGCCTTGCCTGCACGAAGGGATTTTACCTCCGTGCCCTGAAGCTCCAGACCAGCCTCAAAGGTTTCATGTATAAAAAAGTCATGCCGTGCCTTGCGGTTTTCGCAAACCGGCTTTATTCCCTCATTCTTCTTCCCCATAGCGGCTCCTCTCACGACGGCCGCGGAGTTTGGATTTTCCTCCGGCCTTCTTATGATGGCCCCTGCGCTTGTAGTCGGATTTTCTTCCTTCCTTTACACCAGCTGCAGTGCCTGTATAGTTTTTCTTGCGATGTCTCCCAGCAGCCTTCTTACGGGGCTTAGCGGAACGTCCTGCTGTTTTCTTTTCTCCAGAATCCGCTTTTTTCCTGCTTCCGGCAGAGGCATTGGCTTCCTGAGACTTTGGAGCTTTTTCAGCTTTAGCGGACTTCCCATTCTTTGCTGTTTTCTTCTTTACTGAAGACTTGCCCTTGGAACTCTTTTTCCTCGAGGACTTCTTTCCAGAGGATTTTTCCACTGAAACTTTGACAGTCTTTGGCTTTTTTACCACTGGAACATAGACACCATTGCCCTCAATAATGAAATCAATGGTTCTGTCCTCAACATTAGCCCTTACCAGCTCTACCCTTATGGGGTCTCCAAGCCGGAAACACTCTCCGCTGAGCTCGCCAATCATGGAGCATTGCTCCTCGGAATAAGCGTAATAGTCGTTCTGCATACTGGACACATGAACAAGACCTTCTACTCCATTTTCCAGCTCCACAAAAATGCCGAAAGAAGTAACTCCGCTAATTACTCCGTCAAATACTTCGCCAACGAAGCCAGCCATGTATTCAATTTCCTTCATCTCCGTGGTTTCACGCTCAGCCTCAACAGCAATGCGCTCACGCTTGGAAGCATGATCCGCCCATTCTGGGAGAAGATTCTTCAGCTGTTCCTTGCGCTGTGCCGGAATATCCCCGGTCTTAAAAGTCTCCCGAAGAAGTCTGTGGACAATAAGATCCGGATAGCGGCGGATTGGAGAGGTAAAATGGGTGTAATACCTTGCAGCCAGCCCAAAATGCCCCAGGCTCTGCTCGCTGTAACGTGCCTGCTGCATGGACCGCAGCGCCATGGTGCTTACTATACGCTCCTCTGGCTTGCCCTTAACATCCTCCACAATTTTCTGTATTTCACGGGGCTTGATTTCCCCATTTTCATCCGGCTTTACAAAGATTCCGAAGGGGCCCAACACACTGTTCAGACGTGACAGTTTTTCCTCGCCCGGCTGCTCATGTACACGGTACATAAATGGCTCATGCTTTCTGTCCATGTGCTCGGCCACGGTTTCATTTGCTGCCAGCATACACTGCTCTATCATGGACTCCGCTAAAGATCCGGTACGCTTTACCAATGCCACAGGATGTCCCTGGGCATCAAGCTTTACCTTTATTTCCGGAATCTGGAAGTTGATTGCTCCACGCTTTGTACGGCGGTTAAGCATAGCATTTCTCAGCTCTGCCACCACCTCCAGCATGGGCAGAATATCGCTGTTGTCACGGCACAAATCCTCATCGTGTTCCAGCAGCATTTTATTTACAATATTATAGGTAAGACGGCGATGAACATTTATCACCACAGGCATAATCTCATAGGATTTTACCTTGCCGGTCTTGTCGATTTCCATTTCGCAGGCCATTGCCAGACGGTCAACACCCTCATTCAGACTGCATATGCCATTTGAAAGTGCCTTTGGCAACATGGGAATAACCCTGTCCACCAGATATACACTGGTTCCACGGGCCCTAGCTTCTCTGTCCAGCGGCTGATTTTCCCTGACATACCAGCTTACATCTGCTATGTAGACACCTAGAAAGTATCCGTCATCTCTGCGTTCAGCATAGATACCGTCATCCAAGTCTTTGGAATCATCACCGTCAATAGTAACGATTTTGAAATCCGTCCTGTTTTTCCGTCCACGATACTCGTGGGGCTTTACTCTCTGTCCAATTTCATCAGCTGCCTGCTGCACATCCTCCGGGAAATCCTCTGTCAGCTCATACTTCCTCATGACAGAAAGTACATCCACCCCTGGTTCCCCAAGCATTCCCAAGGTCTCAATGATGTTTCCCTCAGGACCTCTATGCCTGTCCGGCCACTTTGTTATCTCCACCACTACCTTCATCCCGGTAATGGCATCTCCCATGCCTGACTTTGGGATAAAAATATCCTGATTCAGCTTGGTATCATCTGGAGTAACAAAACCGAAGGAACGGCTTTTCTCAAAGGTTCCCACGATTTTCTTATTTGCGTGGTCAACAATTCTTATAATTTCCCCTTCACGGGAACGTCCAGGCATTTCTGAAGGAGTAACACGGGCCACTACACGGTCCCCATTCATTGCTCCGCCCATTTGGACAGCCGGCACGAATACATCCGTGTCGGTTTCATTTTCCTTGTAGTCTGGAATTATAAAGCCAAAGCCCTTGCCTGTCATGCTGAGCCGTCCCACCACAAGGTTCATGCGCTCAGGCAGACCATAGAGGTCGTTGCGGTTCTTTATGACTGAGGCCTGCTCCTCCAATGCCTCCATGGATGGCCAAAAGGACAGCAGTTCCTCATTGGTAAGCTGGAGACCTTCTATAATTTCCTCATCGGTTAGAGGTTTCTGGGCTTTTTCCCGCATGTAGCTGAGAATTCTGTCCTGTAATTCCATATTACTCCACCAAAGCCATTCGGGCTTTTCCTTCCGCTGTTATACTTCCATCCTCCAGAGAAATCTGGGATTTCAAGTCTATAAACCTGCCCTTACGGGACACAACCCAGCCTTCAATGAAAAGCTTTTCCCCTACCGGGGTAGGCTTCCTATAGCGAATCTCCATACGGGCTGTAACAGCCTTTTCACCGGTATTGTAAAGGTATCCGCCCATTGCCTCGTCCAGCATTGTGCTGACAATTCCTCCATGGACAACTCCGGTAAAGCTCTGATACTCACGGTTAAGGGTCTTTTCTGCCTTAAAATGCTCATCATCTATATGAAAATCCAAATGCAGACCTATGGGATTCTTCACTCCGCAGGCGAAGCAAAAGCCATCCTCCGGAAGATTTTCCTCATCTAAATCTTCATCGAAAAAATTATCCTGACATTCCTTACACATAAAATTTCTCCTTATTTACATACACGGGGATATACACGGGATTTAATCAAAATCCCTTTCTAAAAATTGGGCTGTTTTTTCAAAAACAAAATCTCTCTCACAATCCACTGTCACACGGTGTCCGGATTCCTCCAGCATAAGCAGCTCCTTGATTTCAGAGCCAACATTATCATATATATACTGGGCGCTTTCCGGCTTTGCTGTCCGGTCCTTTTTGCTGTGGATAATGTATATTGGGCGATTTACCTGAGGAATAATTTCCTTTACTGACTTCATGCAGTCCAGCAGCTCATGGATTGATACTAAGGGCATCCTGCTGCTCACCACATTGCACAAATCCGGCAAATCCTTTATCTGCCTTCTGCCCTTCATGACAAAACGTCCCACGGACAAGGCCCTAGGGGGCAAAAGTTTTAAATTCATTGCCTCCTGAATATACACCGGAGCCGCCATGGTAATAACCCTGTCGATTTCAGCCTTTGTGGATAAAAGCATTGCCATAAGTCCACCCATGGATAAGCCTGCCACAGAAATTCTCCTGCAGCAGCCAGCCAGTATGGCATATCCGTCCATTACCGAATCCGCCCAATTCTCCCAGCTCATGCGCTCCATATCAGCATAATCAGTACCATGCCCTGCCATGCGCATACAAAGCACCGTATATCCCTTCCTGTGAAGGTAGTCTCCCATGAGAACCATTTCCGAGGGAGAGCCGGTAAAGCCATGTACCAGCAGTACCCCATGAGGGCCACCTGGAAGAAAAAAGGATTCTGCACCATTTAAAATCATTGAATAGTCACCTGGTTACCTAGAATTACAAATAAAAAGTTAAACAAAAGGCGTCCCCCATCCTTGCTTTAAAAGGTTAGAGAACGCCTCCTTCTTCCTGTCGGAACAGTGAGTCTTACATAGTCATCTTTGCTATTACAAGCGTGATACCGCCAAAAATCACAGCAAGCACAACCGTTACCCGTGCCAAAAGAGCATCCATTCCGCGTGCCTGACTGCTGAAAACGGTGTCACCGCCACCGCCTAAGCCCATACCTGCGGATTTTGGAGTCTGGCCCAAAACTGCAGCGATAAGGCCTATTGCAACAATAGCGTCCAAAATCATTAATATTGTCAACAGCATCGGGAATCCCCTCTCTAAAATTCTAAAATCATACAGAATTATTCTATCACAACCATAATTCTGTTGCAAGTATTGATAGATTCACGCCCCACGCAAAAACCCCATGCGCAAAACACATGGGGTTTAGAGTATATTGTTCTTTATCAATCCACAGTGCAAATGCGGATGGAATTGGTATGGCCCTTTCCAGGAAGGAAACCAGAAGTCATGATGGTTCTGATTCCATGGGAAATATATCCAAGTTTTGTGGCTTCCCTTACAGCTGCTCTGTCAGTTTCCTCTACGGAATCCCAGTATCTTCCAGCAATCGGATGTACACCCCATCTGAGCTGAAGATGTCTTGCGGTGCCGGAATTTGCGGTATATGCGATTATATCAGCCTTAGGACGATACTTTGATACTACCCTTGTAGTATATCCAGATGCTGTCGGGGTGATGATTGCCTCTGCTGCAATTTCATAAGCCAGCTGTACGGTAGCATGGGCTATCGCATCGGTTACAGAATCCAGCTGCTCAACGCCCTGACGGATAATAAGCTTTCTATAGTGCAGAGAAGACTCTGTGCGCTGGGCAATCTTGTTCATGGTTTCAACGGTTTCCACCGGATAGTTTCCATTTGCTGTCTCACCGCTAAGCATGATTGCATCTGTTCCATCAAGAATTGCATTTGCAACGTCAGAAGCCTCTGCACGGGTAGGACGAGGATTCATGGTCATGGATTCCAGCATCTGGGTTGCAACAATAACAGGCTTTCCAACCTTGTTGCACTTGGTTACGATGGTTTTCTGAATCATGGGAACATCCTCAACGGGAATCTCCACACCAAGGTCACCACGTGCCACCATAATTCCATCAGATGCCTCAATGATTGCATCGATATTCTTTACGCCCTCAAGATTTTCGATTTTGGAAATGATTTCCATGCGGCCGTTGTTGTCCTTAATAAGCTTGCGAATAACATTTACGTCCTCAGCCCTCTGGACAAAGGAAGCGGCAACAAAGTCCATGTCATGCTCAATACCAAACAATATATCATTTTTATCCTGCTCGGAAATAGGAGGCAGACTCAGGGAAATTCCAGGAGCAGCCACACGCTTTTTCGTGCTCATCGGTCCAGAGTTCAATACCTTGGTTACGATGTCCTTATCCTCAACGCTCAGTACCTCCAGCGCAACCAGTCCGTCAGCGAGAAGAAGTTTGTCTCCGGGCTTTACCTCGGTGTAAAGTGCCTTGTGATTAACGGAAACATGGCTTTTATCTCCCGGTTCATCGCTATAAGTAAGAGTAAATTCCTGCCCCTCATCCAGCATTACAGAACCGTCGCTGAATTCTCCCAGTCGCATTTCCGGACCTTTTGTATCAAGAATTGTAGCAATGATTTTGCCCTTTTCCTCAGCATTTTTTCTTACATCCTCCAGGCGCCTTAAATGCTCCTCATGATTTCCATGGGAAAAATTAAATCTGGCACAGTCCATGCCGTTATCTATAAGCGCCGCTAAAATACCCTCTTTTTCTGTAGCTGGTCCCATTGTGCATACGATTTTGGTTTTCTTCAGCATAAAATCAGTCTTCCTCTCCTATTGAAAGCTCCAGTTATATATAAGCCCCATCTTCATAAATTACAATTATATATTACGCCATTTTACATAGCTTGTAAACCTTTTTCATATATTAGTATGTATTTCTATGGGATTTAAAAAAATCCTTCAAAAATAGCAAATGTCTGATAATTTATGAAAAAATACAGCCACCGTCAAAGTATACACAGTGACAGTGGCCGCATCAAATATTATGTCTGTGGCATTTTCATCGTAAAGCCAGCCATGTTAATTACTCCTTCATTTTTTCTTTGCTTTCTTTCCAATCTCTTTGATTGTTTGCAGATACGCCTCCTCAACGGGAGAAAGATTCTGCACAAGAAAGCGCTGATATTCTCGATTGGCCTTATCCATTGCTTGCTTATGACTTACCTTGCCTGCGCCAAAAAGTACATTCTCTCCAGTGGACGATAGGACGCGGTCAAGATGCTCCACATAATCACTCATATACATAGGACTGTGGCGCATCGCCTGAACCTCGGCAAAATCAAAATATCCGGAAACGATTCCGTTCAGTATTCGCAGTTCTTCCACTGACAGATAGTTTTTAGCAATTCCGATGTCCTTTGCTGTTGGGAAATTTCCTGAGAAGGCTGTTAATCCCATAAATGGCTTATCTGCATCTGCACGTTCGTATATAATCTCCGCTGCCGTGTGACCATGTGCAGCATAATGCAGCTTGTTCTGTACCATCTTAAAAAAAGCAATTGATTCCGAACTTTTAGGGTCATAGTCCACACTGGTGGCATACAGGTCTAGTACCTGTCGATACATGACCTTTTCAGAGGAGCGAATATCCCGAATGCGGTCAAGAAGCTCTTTCCAGTAGTTGCCACCACCGAGATTTTTCAACCGCTCGTCATCCATTGTGAAGCCTTTGATCATATATTCCTTTAACCGCTCTGTCGCCCAACGGCGAAAATTGGTAGCAATTATTGATTTTACACGATATCCAAGGGAGATAATCATGTCCAAATTGTAATATGGAATCGCTCTTGTGACCTGTCTGCTGCCCTCAGTTCGAACCTGTCGGAATTTCCGACAGGTTGAAGCTTCGTCCAGTTCCCTTTCCTCATAAATATGCTGAATATGCTCTACAATATTGGAGCGAGAAGACCGAAAAAGATCTGCCATCTGCTGTTGAGTCAGCCATACAGTCTCATCTACAAAGCGGACATCGATTTTTGTATCTCCATCTTCTGTCTGGTAAATGACAATATCGCCCTGATTTTCATCGGGAACAAAATTCATCTTGTCAGCCATGATCAAACCTCCTGTTCCTCAGTTTTTCTTCACCATACTTTTTATTGTCCGCATAGTATCTTTACCAATAAATTCATATTTGAGTATCTCAATACTACGGACGTAAAATTTCAGAGATTCTAAACTTGAATCCCTTTACATATACCATTCGCCCTCTTCTTCAGAACTTACGTTTGTATATATTTTACCATATTTACAGCAAACATACAAACGAACAAGAAAAATTTAATGTTTTCGCTTAAGATATCCGTGTGTTAAAAACTCAATCAAATATCCCCACTTCATCACTTGATTTTCGTCTATAATTTTCCGATA
>CAVAVT010000064.1:0-8944 GCA_963592185.1 bacterium
ATAACTGATATCATAAATTTAAAGATTTGAACTTTCATGGAGCTATAGTTTTGCGATGAAGCTATAGCTCCATACTTTATTTTAAATATATGGAGGCCCATTTATGAGTTTAACCGCAGCGGCAGAAACAGCAAAACCAGCCCGACGTCCAAGGCTGGAGGCCATAGAATATATCCGTGGAATTTCAATGCTTGGTGTAATAGGCATACATACCGGAGCCCAATATCTTATGAATCCCTCCGCAAACATTCATCTTGTGGCACTTTTTGAAGTAGCCTCACGCTTTTCTGTACCGATTTTCTTTTTTATCTCCGCATTCGGACTTTTCTACAATCTGAATATCCATGCGAAGTTGGACTACAAAAGCTTTTATCTACGTCGAATAAAGACTGTTATGATTCCCTATCTAGTATGGTCAGCCTTTTACATGATGCACTATGTTTACTTATACAGAGATTATTCCATACTTACACTGAAAACCCTGGCACTTAAGCTGTTCTTCGGAGACACCAGCTATCAGCTGTACTTTCTTGTAATACTTCTTTGGTTTTATCTATTGATGCCTATCTGGATATATCTTATAAAAAGGATTAATCTTTCTGGTTTGGTCTTGCTCCTCATTGCACAAATTGCCTTCGATTATTTTTCCAGCTACATCCTCAGGGCGGATGGCATTTCCAGCACAATATTAAAGGATTTAATTAAATACAGGCTGAACTATTGGGTAGTCCATTACGTATTTATTTTCATCTTAGGAGGCTGGCTTGCGGTACATGCTGATAAATTCAAGCTGTTTATGAAGAATTACCGAAAAGAACTCATTGCTTTCTTTGTATTAACACTGGCAGGAATAATGGGATATTACTATAAGCTTTTATATGTAACAGGATATACACCCATGGAAGCCGTTAATACAGCCCATCAACTTTCCCCTATTGGCATTCTGTACACTATTGCAGCCTCACTGTTCTTTTTCACAATTTTTACCGATAAAAACTACCCTGCTCCGATAAAAAAATTGCTGCATCTGCTTGGAAAACATTCTTATTTTGCATATTTGGTGCATCCGATTTTCATCACATATATTATAATGATAATGCACTCAAAAAATATTGTGATGACAGCCCCAAAGGTTATTGCATTTTATTTCGCAATAACAATTCTTTCAATAATTACAGCGATTATTTTCAGACGAATCGGTCAGGCGATTCCGGTTTTAAATGCATTAACTATTGGTGTCTGGCCTAAAAAGAAGACTATGTAAGGAAGTGATGTCATGCTTGGAATTGAACGCAGACAAAAAATTATAGAAATCCTGCAACGGGACGGAAAGGTATATGTATCTATGCTCGCCAAGGAGTTTGGCGTTACTGAGGAAACCGTGCGCCGTGACCTGGAAAAACTTGAGGGCCAGCAGCTGCTTCAAAGAAGCTACGGCGGAGCTGTCCCCGTAGAAAAAGCCAATGAAGATATCAGCTTTGATCAGCGTTCCATTACTCATGTAGATGAAAAAAAGCTTCTTACCAACAAGGCAATTGAACTGATTGAGGACGGAGATACCATCTTTATTGATGCCAGCTCCACAGCCCTTTTGCTTAGACCACATTTGGAGCAGAAGCAGAATATTACAATAATCACCAATTCAGTAAGACTGCTTTATGATGCGGCTCTGAATACCAATCTTAGAATCCTCTCCACCGGCGGCAATCTAAAAAATAATTCCTTTGCCCTTAACGGACCAATTGCACAGGATGCAATTTCCAAATTCACAGTTGATATTGCCATTATCAGCTGCAAGGCTCTTAGTCAGGAATATGGAGCCATGGAAAGTACGGTCGCTGAAGCCAGCCTCAAAAAAGTGATGCTTACAAGAGCTAGAAAGAAAATTCTCCTTGTTGATCATCATAAGTTTGATAAAACAGCATTTGTACATATCTGCAACATAAAAGAATTCTCATACATCGTAACGGATCAGAAGCCCTCCCCTGAATGGTGCAGAATTGCCAAGCAGGAAAATATCGGTCTTATATATTGATTAATCTGCCCATAGAGAAAACCCCTGAAGCATAACCGCTTCAGGGGTTTTCCGTTTGTGAATATATTTTTGGGGAATTAGCAATTTATTCAAGGAAGAATACTTGCTTCATCTTCGGCTGTGCTCCGGTTTCTGGATCCATCTCCATAACCATAACATCCTTCATGTATTCATTCCACTTGTCTACTACAGCACTGCGAGCCTGAGTTTCCTCTGCAAAAGCAACTCCCTTTTCGCATTCAAAGTAGCCAAACAGCTCATTGCCTGTATTCCAGATGGTATAGTTGCTGATACCAGCGCTTTTCAGAACTTCCTTCAGCTCGGGCCAGATATTGTTGTGACGATTAACATATTCGTCCAACATGCCATCCTTAACAACAGCTTTCCAAGCAAATCTTTCCATCTAAAATTGCCTCCTTATTTTATCCAGCCGTTTTCATCCAGCTCATCACCATAACGTTCAGCGGTAATCTCATCCAAGGTTTTGCCTCTGTCATCTCCGCCGAAGAATGTACCAGCAATCCAGCTTACCAGTACGAAACCAACCATCAGCATTGCTGCGGTCTGGAAGCCCATGAACTCCATGATGATAGGAACTGCAAAGCCCCAGATAGCTGCTGCAAAACGAGTTACGAAGAAGGTAAAGCCCTGTGCTGTAGCACGATAACGTACAGGGAAAAGCTCGGAGCTCCACAGCTGGTAGAACTGCTGCTGCATTGAGAGGCCCCATACGATGGTGAAGAAGAAGAGCATCCACATTTCAAGCATATCGCCAGGAAGTGTCCATACAATCCAGCTCAAGAGACCAAGTCCGGAGAAAATACCGAAAATCTTACGACGATTGAATTTGTCTGCGGTATACATGAAGATTACAGTTGTAATCATGCATACAACGAAGTTAAGTGCGGTAAGACCAAGAGACATTGCGTTGCTCAAATTTCCAACATGCTCATAAACATACGGCATGAAGAATCCATTAGTAGATGCGGCCAAATTCCACATTGCGTAAACGCCTACACACATGAGAACGGTTTTAAGGGAAGTACCTTTAAGGATATCACCATAGGAAGCCTTACGCTCCTTAATGCCTTTTGCAGCCAGTTCCTCAGAACGCTTTTTAGCTTCAACCCACTCAGTGGACTCTGGCATCTTAAGTCTCTGATACCAAATCCATGCAGCTACAACAATCAAGTGAGCAAACACAAGTCTGTTACCCAAAAGACCAAACATTTCATTCATAGGAATGGAAGCCAGGAACACAACTACAGGACCAAGCATCCAAGCAATCTGTGCTGAGCCGCAATGCTTTGCTCGATTCTCTGCCGGCGCTTCCTCAGCGATAAATGTCCAGGAAGCAACAACGTCAGCACCAACAGTAAGGCCGACAACAACGTAACCAAGAAGGAACATTGGATAATTGGTTGCGAGACAGATGATTAATACACCTATCATATATATAAGCAATGCATAGTTGTAAACGAATTTACGTCCATACTTATCGCAAAGCTTACCACCGATTAATGCGCCCAAAGCAGCACCGCCTGTGTTTGAGGACAATGCCATCAACAAGCCCATCTGTACACTGCTCATTCCAAGGTACTCTGCCCACATGCTGAGACCGGATGCACCGGCAACGATAGAACCTGCATCAATGTAGCTGATAAGACCAGCTATCAAGGTTTTCTTCCAAGCAGACATATTATAGTCTAACTGTACACCTAACATATTTTCTACACCCCTTATTTTTATTCAGAGAATCCGCTACCCCTAACGTATCCCTAATGTAAACCCCATATTTTTGTCTTAATCCAAGAACTCAGTTCTGAGATTGATATTGAAATCACGAGCAAGATCAAGGAAATTCTGCTTAGTGATTGTCTGCTTCTTGCCACCCATAGAGATGACCTTTACACAGATTTCTGCAGCCTTCTCTGCTGTGTCCATAAGACCAAATGCCTCATCGAAATCATCACCACATACGAACATTCCATGATGAGCCCAAACTACAACTCTGTATTCCTGCATCAGTTTGCTAGTGGCATCTGCGATTTCTTTGCCGCCTGGAACCATCCAGGGAACCACACCGATACCCTCTGGGAAGATAACAGGATCTTCTGTAGCCATTTCCCAAAGCTCCTTGGTGAAAGCCTTGCTCTCCAGCGGAAGAATAAATGTCAATGCAATAACATTGGTCGGATGTGCATGATAGATAACATGATTTCTGCCATCGGTGAGCTTCTTCTGAATCTCATGATTTGCAAGATGAGTAGGAAGCTCGCTGGTTGGCTTTCCACCCTGTTCCAGGCCCCAAACAATGCTGTACTTTTCGCCCTTCTCATCAATCTTAATGATTGCCATGTTATTCTGTGGCTCAAGGATAACATTGCGCATATACTTGCCGCTGCCTGTTACAGCAAAATACTCATTTGCCAGGTCAGGAACAGTATTGCCGATATCCAGCCATTCGCTCGGAGCCTTGAGCTGATCCTTTATTTCTTCAATTTCCTCAGGCTTAATGCGATAAGTAAGGTTTCCACCATTACGCTCATGCCATCCCTTTTTGAAGGCATCGTCTGTCAATCTCATGAAACCCTGAATAAAAGTTGAATCCTTTACTTCCATTGCTAACTTCTCCTTTTTTTCTTATCTTGTAACAATGTCTACATCTATATTGAAAATCTTTGCTACCTTGAGAATGGTATCAATGTGATGTCCTACTGCTGCAGCCATGTGGTGAGTAGGTCCTGCCTCGCTCCAGCGGTTGCAGAATTCTCTTGCTCCGCAGCTGAAACGTGTACGCATGTTGGTATCACCAAAGGTGAAGATAGGTCCTTCCTCGTTGATGCCTTCAGCAACTACAAACTTGAACTTGCCGTTCTTGTCCTGAGTGATTGCCAAATAGGTTATAGGACCTGCTGGTGGATAGAACTGAGTCAGGTATCCGCCGCCGGTCTTTCCATGGAATACTGGAACAATCTTCATGGAAGGCTTCTTTTCGGAAATATCAGCATCGCCGGAACCGGAATGTCCAATAATGCAGATGTCCTTATCGAAATCAATGGAGTACATCTCGGACAGCTGTCCAGTACCAGAAATGGTCTTCAAAATGGACATTGCCATTGCGACCTTTATATCACCCTCAACAGCACATGCTGTACCCTGCTTAATGAGCATGGAGAATGCTGGAATCAACATACTGTCAAGCTTGCCGGCAACTCCCTGGGAGAATCCATCATAGTGAGATGCAACGAAACCCAGTTTTTCATCCTTAACCCACTGCTCAAAGGCAACAACATAGCGAGCCATGTCCCAAACCTTTTCAACAGAGCCATCTTCAATATCAAAGGTTGCCAGAATATCCTCCGCCTTAGCACGGATAACAGTCTCATCATCAATATTATCAGCGATGGCCCACATTTTCTCCCAGTCAAACTGCTTGGTATAGAGCCACATTCTGTGGTAAAGGTTGGTCTCATCAATATAAAGATCCATCATGCCGGGATATGGACGTCCAATCTGCGCAAGGTTGGTATCACGGAAACGGCGGCGAACCTGTGCCGCTTTGCACCAGTCCTCCAGCTCAGCCTGTACCTGGGGATCTCCGCCCTCTACAACGCCAGTAATTACAGCATGGCGCTTGCCAGCTCTTTCAAGGTCAGCTACCATTTCACCAACAGCACCACATGCATACAGCTCACCAAGCCATGTTGGAATATCTGTGTTTTCATAATCAGGCGCTTTTTTCTTCTGTACATTTACCAAAACAACAGGAACATCCAAATCACGAATTGCTGGAAGCATGTTGTAGGATGTTGCATATGTCAGAAGCTGAAGAATAACCAAATCAACATCTGCTGCACGGAACTTGTCTCCAGCAGCCATTGCCTGCTCCTTGGTAGTTACCATACCTCCATCTACAAGCTCAACTGTATCCGGAAGAGTCTTTTTGAAATTTTCAAACTGTGACTCAAATTCAGGTACCAGCTGTGGGAACTGTGGAAGATATGCTCCCAATGCAATGGAAAATACGCCAACTTTGGCTTTGGTATCAACTAACATCTTTACCCCTCCATATATTCATATACACATTAAAGATTGACTAATTTTACATCAAAAGATTTTGCGATATTTTGTCTTGCTTCAGACAAATCCTTGTAGCTTCCATCCCGGAGCATCTGTGCCATGATGTTACCAATGGCCGTTCCCTCGATGGGTCCTGCATATATCTGCTTGCCAGTTTTTTCTGCCAACATACGGTTGAGGAACTTGTCCTGGCATCCACCACCCACAATGTGGATTCTGCTGTAGCTTCTGCCTGTAATATCTTCGATTTCCTTTACTGTTTTCTGATAGCAGGCTGCCAAACTGTTGTATACACAGTACAGAAGCTCACATTCTGTCTCTGGCTTATCCTGTCCAGTTTTTTCACAGTACGCCTGAAGTGCACCAATCATGCTTTCTGGTGCCAGGAAGGAGCTGTCATTTACATCAACTACAGAATCAAAATACTTGCCGATATCAGCCAATGTATAAAGCTCTTCAAAGCTATAAGCATGTTTGAATTCCTTGCGCAGCGACTGCATCATCCACATGCCCATAATGTTTTTCAGGTAACGATAGCGGTAATGATATCCGCCTTCATTAGTAAAGTTCAACTTTCTGCTGGCTTCGGTGCAATCAGGAATCAGTCTTTCAATTCCCATCAATGACCAAGTACCAGAGCTGAGGTAAATATAGTCATCATCGGTTGCAGGTACAGCCAGTACAGCGGAGCCAGTATCATGAGTTGCTGGAAGGACTACATCTGTATCAAATCCAACTTCAGTTTTGATATCCTCGCTAAATCCGCCTACCAATGTTTTCGGCATATTCAGCTCTCCAAAAATCTTTGTTGGAAGTCCAAGCTTCTGCAGAAGACCGTAATCCCAATCACAGGTCTGAGCATTTACAAGCTGTCCAGTAGTTGCATTAGTATATTCGTTCTTGCATATTCCTGTGAGCCGGTAGTTAAGATACTCAGGAACCATCAAGAATGTCTCAGCCTGCTCCAGATATTCGGGATGCTCATGCTTTATAGCCATCAGCTGATAAATTGAGTTAAATAACTGTTTCTGAATACCGTTTCTGCCATAAAGTTCAGATTCAGAAATAACCTTATATACCTCAGTATCCATTCCCTGTGTGCGGCTGTCTCGATAAGCTACGGTATCTCCAAGAACCTTGCCATCCTTATCCAGCAGCACAAAATCAACACCCCAAGTATCAATTCCCATGCTCGCTGGAATCCTGTTCAGCTCGTGACATTTTTTTAATCCATTGATGACCTCTTGAACAAGCCGTTCCATGTCCCAGCAAAGATGGCCATTTTTCTCCATCAGTCCGTTGGCAAAACGATATATTTCTTCAAGTCTTAGTTTGCCATTCTCCATCCAGCCTAAAATGTGACGGCCGCTAGAAGCGCCTATATCAACAGCTAAATAATATTTACGCTCCACCTCATGCACCCCTTTAAGAAAGAATTCTTCTTTTTCTTGTGTTTTTTCTAAATTCTTTTCTTTGTTTCTTTTTTGTTTTTCTGTGTTTTCTTGTGTTTATAATACCACATGAACCAACATCTTCGCAAGAGTTTTTTTATTTATTTTATTGCTTTTATTTTTAATTTTCTGTCTTTTGTTGTTGGTGATAAAAATTAGCTTTTGTATACATAATTCGTTGTTGCTATGATACTATATAAATTTGACAATTGTTTTTTACAAGAGTATTATGTGTTACATATCTCAAATAAAAACCAAAAGGAGTCCTATCATTATGCAATTATTGGAAAAAATCAGTGGTTTTGTATCGAAGTATATGGCTGTATTTGTAATTTTAGTAGCTGCCATAGCACTTTTTGAGCCTGTTACATTTAAATGGGCAGCTTCCTATATAACAATCCTGCTGGGAATTGTTATGTTTGGCATGGGCATGACATTGAAAATCTCTGATTTCAAGCTCGTACTCAAACGTCCAAAGGACGTATTCATCGGTGCTTTGGCACAGTTCACAATCATGCCTTTCCTCGCTTGGGCATTAGCTCATATCTTTGGTCTTCCAGCGGATTTGGCAGCCGGAGTAATCCTGGTAGGAACATGCCCTGGCGGTACATCATCAAATGTAATGACTTATTTGGCAAAAGGTGATGTAGCACTTTCCGTTTCAATAACTATGACTACAACTATTCTTGCCCCAATAGTTACCCCCATTCTTACCTGGTGGCTTGCAGGAGCCTGGATTGAAATCTCTCTGACCGCCATGATGATTTCTATTTTAAAAATGGTCGTTGTGCCTATCGTTCTTGGTATCATAATTAATAGTCTTTTCCGCAATACTGTTGAAAAAGGCATCAAGGTTCTTCCTCTTATATCTGTTGTATCCATCGTTCTTATTGTAGGCGGCGTTGTTTCTGTCAGCTCTCAGAGAATCATGGAGACTGGCTTGTTGATTATGGTTGTAGTTATGCTCCACAATATGCTGGGCTATACCCTGGGCTACCTTATTGGAAAAGTCCTTGGTATGAACCTAGCCAAGACAAAAGCTGTATCAATCGAAGTCGGCATGCAGAACAGCGGCCTTGCTACTTCTCTGGCAATGCTCCACTTCGGCGCAGCTGCTGCAATCCCCGGTGCTATTTTCAGTGTATGGCACAACATCTCCGGATCCTTAGCTGCCAACTATTTAGCATCTAAAATGAATCAAAAGACAGATAACTAAAAACCCACACTTTAATTTTAAACAAACATGGGGATGTGAAAAAACGCCACCCCTTTTCAGAACGACAAAAAAGAAGGACCCACAGCCAACGAAACTGTGAGTCCTTCTTTTTTTACGCCTTTTTCTTGAAAATTCGGCACCAGAATCCTCAACAAAAGA
>CAVAVT010000065.1:0-8918 GCA_963592185.1 bacterium
AGATGAAAATTATGATAGAATATTCCCTGTATGTGTAAATGAAACGAATTTAATTTTATGGAGGATATAGAATTGGCTGAATCAGATACAATTCAAAGCAGTGATTTGAAAAAAGAATTGGATGCAGAAATAAGAAAGCGCCGTACATTTGCGATTATTTCACATCCAGATGCAGGTAAAACAACACTTACAGAGAAGCTGCTGCTTTATGGAGGCGCTATACATCTTGCTGGCTCTATTAAGTCCAGAAAGACCCAGCACCATGCGGTTTCTGACTGGATGGAGATAGAGAAGCAGCGTGGTATTTCAGTTACCTCCAGTGTTCTTCAGTTTGATTATGATGGATTCCGTATCAATATTCTTGATACACCTGGACATCAGGACTTCAGTGAAGATACCTACCGCACGCTCATGGCTGTTGATAGCGCTGTTATGATTATAGACGTTGCAAAGGGTGTTGAGGCACAGACTAAAAAGCTCTTTAAAGTCTGCAAACAGCGTGGTATCCCCATTTTTACCTTCGTAAACAAGCTGGACCGATATGGCAAGGCTCCGCTGGATCTTATGGATGAGCTTGAAAACGTTCTGGGGATTCGTGCGTATCCCATGAACTGGCCTATTGGCGTTGATGGAAATTATATTGGTGTATATGACAGAGAAAACAACAAGATAGAGCTTTTTGCCGAGGATAATTCCCACGGTCAGAACACACGTGTATCCGATACCTATGAATTTGATGATCCGGCTGTAAAGGCAAGGGTAGGGGAAAATACCTGGCAGGCTCTGCTGGATGATATTGAGCTTCTTAATGAGGCTGGCGAGGATTTCGATAAATCACGTGTGGACAAGGGCGAGCTTACTCCGATGTTCTTTGGATCCGCAATGACCAACTTCGGTGTTCAGAATTTCCTTGAGGAATATTTGAGGCTTGCACCAGAGCCAGCTCCACGAGAATCTTCTGATGGCATTATTTTGCCGGATGATGAGAAGTTCTCTGCATTTGTATTTAAAATTCAGGCAAATATGAATCCGGCCCATCGTGACCGTTTGGCGTTTATACGCATTTGCTCAGGCAAATTTGAGCGAGGAATGAGTGTATATCATCATAAAACCGATAAGATGATTAAGCTTGCACAGCCACAGCAGTTCCTGGCACAGGACAGACAGATTATCGATGTGGCATATCCAGGTGATATTGTCGGTCTCTTTGATCCTGGCATTTTTGGTATAGGTGATACAATTTGTGATGCTGGACACAAATTCGATTTTGCTGATTTCCCGGTGTTCCCACCTGAAAAATTTGCACGTGTACAGGCGAAGGACACAATGAAGAGAAAGCAGTTCGTAAAGGGCATTGAGCAGCTGACTCAGGAAGGGGCAATACAGCTTTTCCAGCAGGCAGGTGCCGGAACCGAGTCCTATATAGTAGGAACTGTAGGAACACTGCAGTTTGAGGTTCTTGAATACAGACTGAAGGGCGAGTATGGAGTAGATATAATCATGCAGATGCAGCCATATGAAGTTGCACGCTGGATGACCTTTGCTGATGGCAGAGAAGTAACTCCTGCAAGCCTCCGTGGTGCTGACCGTGGGATGTTTGTATATGACCGTAGACAGAATCCGGTGCTGTTGGTAAATAATGAATGGGCTTTGGGCTGGATTACAGATAACAATCCAGATTTGGAGCTTCATGCTGTGCCTGTTGACCGTAAAGAAGTTTAAAAACATAAGAAGACCGCTGATTTTGATATTTTCGGAATCAGCGGTCTTTCAGATTCTTTTTCATTTTTTAAAGTATAATGTCTGTATTGTATTAACAACTTCCTCCAGATTAGACGGTTTTACATGGATGTTGTATCCTACAAATAGTGGAGGAGCGGAGTATCTGGGGATTACCCTTGCACGGATAAGTTTTTGCTCTTCAACCTCCTGCGTGTAGAAAAATACATTGTAGCTTTTGCAATGTCCAAAATGATTCATGATATAGTCTGTAGCTATCTGTATATAATCTGCTACAGTGTCCAGGGTTTCATTGTTTTTTGGAACAATATTGAATTCATAAAAGCCGATTTTCGGCGAGGTGGCAATATTGAATTCCACGCCGTTACAGGAATCGATAACAAGACCGGAAAATTCATCAGCATTATAAAAATAGTCTGGATTGACATTTTTAAAACCTATAATCTGCATGTGCGGATGACGGATTGTCCCACCAGACATTGGTCCGAAATTTTTAAAGAAAATAACTGAAGAATACTTTTTGGACTCCATGAGACGGAACCAATGCTTTATACCAAAACGAATTAAGCGATGAAGGTGGCTTTTGCTGTAATATGGAATGTCGCTGTCACAGTCGGCGCCTTCAATCAGCACAAATTGGTCTGCATCACTAAGTACATTATATTTATTGGGCAGAAAAATAATATCACCATCGGTGTCAATTATTCCGCTTAACTGAGATTTATCGCAGAACGGGCAGGCGTTGTTCTCATGGTGTATATTTACTGGTTTTTTGCGTCCGAGACCGATGTCGAATTCTATCATGTTATAGTCCATGTTGGTCACCCTAATAAAATATGGAATAGTTTTCACTTAAATGATATAATATCTTGTTGTGAGAATTTTTAATAGGTCTTTCTCACTTAATACAATTATATAAGCTATTATGAATTTTTGCAAAAAGCTATACTGAAAATAAGCTGATAGGACGGTGTTTTCCATTAGCAGTCAGGAATTAACTGAAAATAAGACAAGCAAGGGCGAATCCTTTCTCAAGGGTACCTTCATATTGACCATCGCCGGTTTGGTAGTCAAGGTAATTGGCTCACTTAACTGGATTTTTGTATCCCGTATTTTGGGAGGAGAGGGCATAGGTCTTTACCAGATGGCCTTTCCAATATATTTCTTTGCACTTAGTGTTTCAACAGCTGGTGTTCCAGTGGCAATTTCCATAATTACCTCAGAGCGGGTAGCTCTGAAGGATATTTTTGGAGCTAAGCGAATATTTAAAATCTCAATGACGCTTATGCTTTTCACGGGACTATTTTTTTCGCTTCTTACGTATTTTGGCGCACAGTGGCTGATAGATTTCCATTTTATCCGTGACCCACGTGCGTATTACTCGATTATAGCACTGGCTCCGGCGATTTTCTTTGTTACGCTGCTGGCAAGCTCCAGAGGATATCTTCAGGGCTGGCAGAGAATGACCCCTACGGCTGTGTCACAGATTGTGGAACAGATTTTCCGTGTAATCACCATGATTCTATTTGCAAGCCTGTTCCTTCCTTGGGGATTGGAGTATGCGGCTGCAGGAGCAAGCCTTGGAGCTTTTGCCGGAGCGGTATCCGGACTGATTGTGCTGGTATATTTCCATTGGAAGCTTGAACGGGACATTATCCGTGATTACGGCGTGGATTTAGGCGGTCACTCGGAAGAGACAAAGACGTCCTGCTGGAAAATTATCAAACGAATATTTGCTCTGTCTCTGCCTGTTTCTGCCGCCAGCATAATGCTGCCAGTGGTTTCCAATCTGGATTTGGTTATCGTACCTCAAAGACTTGAGGTGGCAGGATATTCAGTTAATGAAGCAACAGAGCTTTTTGGCTATCTTACTGGAATGGCCGTACCGCTTATCAATCTTTCTACTATTCTTACAGCATCCCTTGCCATGAGCATTGTTCCGGCTATTTCCAAGGCGAAGGCACTGAAAGATTCTACGGCTGTATTTGAGCAGACTGCAGCAGGAATTAGAATTTCGAATTTTGTATGTTTTCCTGCCTTTGTGGTGGTTTTCGTATTGGCAACGCCGATTTCAACATTGATTTATAATGCGCCGGGAGCTGGTCCGGCTGTATGGGTGTGTTCCTTCAGTATTGTGCTTTTAGGACTTCATCAGGTTTCTACAGGCGTGCTTCAGGGGCTGGGATATCCATCCATACCGATGATAAATATGGCTATTGCGGCTGTGGCAAAGGTTATTTTGAACTGGACACTGACAGCTATACCGGCTTTGGGAATCATGGGTGCAGCCTGGGCTACTGCTGCCGATATGGGTGTGGCAGCAATAATCAATCTGTATTTCATCCACCGTTATATAGGCTATCGTATAGAACTTCCACAGCTCTTGAAAACTATTGCATCTGCAGCGGTTATGGCGGTTGCAACAAAACTTTTCTATGACCTTACCTTGAGCTATTTTGGAAGCAATATTTTTTCCACCTTTGGAGCTGTTTTCTTTGGCTGTGGAGTTTACATTGTCGTTATGCTGCTCATTGGTGGTATTGAAGAGTCTGATATGCAGCGAATCCCAATGCTTGGAGGTCCTACCATAAGACTTTTGAGAAAAATAGGCGTATTTAAGGTTTCTGAAGAAAATGAAACCGCAGAGGACGTGAAGGAAGAAAAATGAAGAAATTTATATTAATATATAATCCAGTGTCTGGAAGGGCTACCTTTAAGGCTAGGCTTGACTATATGCTGGAGTCGTTTCAAAAGCGTGGAGCCATGTTGGTGGTTTACCGTACCCAGATTGATAACACCGGTCTTGCGGATTTCATCAGAGAGGTGGATCCGGAAGGAATTCTTGTTGCTGGCGGTGACGGCACACTTTCCGAGGTGGTAAATCTTGTGGTGAAGGAAAAGCTGGATTATCCTATTGCGATTATTCCTGGCGGTACTTCCAATGATTTTGCTACATACCTTGGAATAGACAATAATCTGGATTCCTATTTTGACCGTATCATTGAAGGACGTACCTTGAAAAGCGATTTAGGCAAGGTAGGGGACCAGTATTTTGTAAATGTGGCAAGTGCCGGAATGGTGACTTCCATAGCCCATGAGGTGGATGTCCACATGAAAAATGCAATGGGCAAGATGGCATATTATCTGAGAGGAATATGTACTCTTCCAGCTTTTAAGCCAATGCATCTGAAGATTACAGCTGATGGAAACGTCAGCTTCGATGGGAAGGCATTCTTGTTTGTGGTGGTAAACAGCGGTGTGGTTGCAAGTTTTAAAAATGCATCTGTTCATGCAAAGCTTGATGATGGAAAGCTTGACATCATAATTGTAGAAGCGTGCAATATACCGGATTTGATGGCATTGACCACCGAGATACTTACAGGAAGAGATATGTCAAAGCAGAAGCATGTAATATATTTGCAGGCTGCGGACATTATGGTTGAGACAGATGGTGAAGTAGAAAGCGATTTGGATGGAGAACGGGGTCCTATGCTGCCAATGCATATAGAGACTGTCCCCAGTGCAATTGAGCTTTACTATTGATTTTATTAATTGATATGCAAAGAAGGTGACAGCTTTGGATATAAAATTAAATGATTTGATAAGAGCCTTTGAACAGGCAGATGAAATTCAAAGCTATGTAGATATTGAAAATGGAACCGTGGTAGCTATGGGACAGACCTTTGATGGATGTGACCATTTTGTTGATGAAACTGAGGAAGAAAGACTGGCAAAAGTATTTTCCATTGAAGATGATTGGGAAAGATATATTATGCTGCCTGATGTATATGAAGATATCAGGCTGTTTATGGAAGAATTTGCCAAAAATGAAGCAGCAAATGGAAATATAGAGCTGGCTCATATATTGGAAAATAATGGTTCATTAATAAATTTTAACCGCAGAGTAAAGGCATTGGCACTTCATGACAGCTGGAGAAGATTTTTATATGAAAAACTGGCTGATTATGCTAGGTTTTGGTGCGAGGAAAATGGTATAAACTATGTGGAATGACAGGCGTCAGGAGGCCATTAATTTTGCAAGAGGTTGATATTAGTAATAAGGTTGGAAAATATATAAAATTTGGTGTACCAGCACTTTTGGTAATTGCAATTATATGCGCTACAGCGGTCTGGTTTTTTATCAGTCGCGGACAAACATTAACAGTGAATGATGCCCAGGTTAGCAGCAGTATGATTTCTGTACGAACCGGTGCACCAGGACAAATAGCAGAATATATTGTTGAGGATGGCGCACGTGTAGAAGCCGGGGATGTTATTGCCAGAGTAAAGGTGAGTATCACGGAGGAGCAGCTTAAGCAGCTGGAGCAGACAGTGGTGCTGTCCAAACAAAATCTTGAGCAGATTCAAAGGGGCAGAACTGTTACAAGCCAGGTTTCTTCGGCTCCGTCATATAGCGGTGCTGATTCCGGAGCTGCAGCTGCTGCCAAGCGCAGACTTGATCGTATGAATACACTCTATTCCATGGGAGCTGTAAGTGCCAAGGAAAGAGATGCAGCCGAAGCGGATTACGAGGCAGCGATGGCATCATCTGCATCATATAGCAGTGAACCGAGCTATTCCACAACAGTGGTTCCAAGCAGTCCGCAGGTGATAAAAAATGCCGAGCTTCAGGTAAAGCAGGCTGAGGCTGCATTGGAGAATGCAAAAAAGGCCGCAACTTCCACAGAAATTACAGCACCTGTAGCTGGAACAGTGTATATCTCTGATACTGAGCCTGGAGCAGAGGTAAAGGCTGGTCAGACTATTGCATATATTGGTATAGACAGCAGCCGATGGGTTGAGGCTTATGTCAAGATTGAGGACAAAGCAAAGATCGCCTTGGGTCAGCTGGTTTCATACACAGTAAATGGCAAGAAATTAAATGGTACTGTCACAGAAATAACGGATCCATCCGAGGAAAATACAGCTGATGAGGAAAATTCATCTGCCAATAAAAATACTGAAGCTGTTGAAGGGGAGTCTCCTTCCGTAAAGCGTAAAGGCAAGCTTGTGGTCAAGATATCTGTAACTGAAGACTCAGAAGCGGAACTTCGGCCTGGAGCAAAAGCAATTGTGGAATTTAAGAAAATACAAAAATAATACTAGACAAATCCGTGCTTTGATGTTATTATAATTCATGTAAGAAATTTGATAACAATGGCGATGAAGCCATACGAGCAGTATCTTTGAGGTACTATCGTATGGCTTTTTTTATTGCCTGGTAATGAAAAAATGTAAAGGTGGTACTTAGTATGGAAGATTTACTGTATGTCATCCCTGCCAACTCTTCAAAGGAAGACGTCCTTGCTACATTGAAGGATCATCCGGAAATTAAGTTTGTATCTATTGTTGGTGTTGATCTTGCCGGCAACGATACTGATGAGAAGATTCCGATGCGTTTGTTCCTTAAGGACATTGATGATTTTTATTCCGGTGCTGCAGTACAGACCGATGGATCTTCCGTTGTTCTGACTGGTATTGCCACACTTAACAACGCAAAGGTTGATATGCCTATCGATCCAAGTGTCAACTGGTTCGTAGACTATAACTATGAGTACATTGATGCTGAGACTGAACTGCCGGTTGGTACTCTCCGCATTCCTGCATTCCTCATTCATGAGGGCAAGCGTGTTGACTCCCGTGCTGTTTTGAAGGATACTTTGGAATATGTAAAGAAAGAGCTGATTGAACTCTTCCACAAGAATCCTAAGATTTCCGGTCTTGAGCATATCGATGGCAGCAAGGTAAAGGATATTACTTTCACTTCTGCAACTGAGCTTGAGTTCTGGGTAAAGACTCCGCTTGAAGAGGCTGATATCGAAGAGATGAGTGCTTCTCAGGTTCTCCAGGAACAGTATTGGCAGAGAACCCATGGTGCTGTTCGTACCGCTCTCGAAGAGGCTGTAACTGTTGTTGATCAGTACGGTCTTGGCGTTGAGATGGGTCATAAGGAAGTTGGCGGTCTTTCTCCTCAGATTGACTCCGAAGGTAAAACCACTCATGTTTGCGAGCAGATCGAGCTTGACTGGAGATTTGCAGATGCCCTGCAGGCAGCAGACAATGAGAGAACAGTTCGTACCTTGGTTAAGGAAGTATTCCACCAGAATGGTCTGGAAGTAAGCTTCAAGGCTAAGCCTATGATTGGTCTTGCTGGTAATGGTGAGCACACTCACATTGGTATGGCTTGCGTAATGGAAGATGGTACTACTTATAACCTCTTCACTCCGCAGGATTCCAAGAAGGATTTCATGAGTGCTGTTGGTTATGGCGCACTGATGGGTCTCTTGAAGAACTACGAAGTAATCAATCCGTTTGTATCTGCAACAAATGACTCTCTGAATCGTTTGAAGCCTGGTTTTGAGGCACCTGTATGTATCGTTACTTCCCTTGGTCACAAGCCAGAGGTTCCTTCCCGTAACCGTACAATCCTCGCTGGTCTCGTGCGTGATGTAGATAATCCGTATGCAACTCGTTTTGAGCTTCGTGCATGTAACCCGTACTCCAACACTTATCTCGTACTGGCAGCTATTTATTCAGCTGTTCTTGATGGTGTGTCTGTTGCAGCAACTAAGACTACAGCTGAGCTTTTGGCTGAAATCTCCAAGGAAGCTGGTACTGAGGGATTCTATCTCGAGAAGGATCGTGCATATCGTTCTGAGAACGACGTATTTGAGGATTATACTGAAGAAGAGCGTACTCGTCTCTTTGGTGCTCCTCCTGCAACTGTTTGGGAGAACATGGAAGCTCTGGACAACTATCCGTCCAAGCGTGCTGTTATCACCGCTGGTGGTGCAATGCGTGATCAGATTATCGATGCATTCAAGGCTGGTGCGCTGACTCGTTGGAAGACTGAGCTTATTAGCCGCATCATTCCTGAGAACCGTGCAATCGTTCGTAAGTGCCATCATCTTGAAGCAGACTTCATCACTGATCAGGATTCCTACAACTGGAACAAGATTAATGGTATCCGCGTAGCTTTGGCAAAGGATAGCATTGATGAGAAGTCCCTCTTCACTCAGCTCATCACTGCACTGAACGAAGGAAACTATGCAGCTGCATCCAGCCTCCAGGTTGAGATGTACGACAAGGTAGAGGAACTCAAGGCCCTTTACGATGCATACCAGAAGAACATCATCTAATACATAAACGCTGAAAGCCCTGCAAATGCAGGGCTTTTT
>CAVAVT010000066.1:0-8716 GCA_963592185.1 bacterium
AAATCCCCGTTGGAAGCAAACACCTCCAACGGGGATTTTTTTATTTAGGATTCATACTAGGATCTGGTTTTATGTTTATTTTTATATACGAGTTAATAATCCCGTGGCTTCTGAGGGTTTTGCATATGTCGTCCCCAAAATAATATGGATGGGGCCAGTTACCACGGTCATCCCCCTTCGGTACTAAGAGGTCCATTTCCTTTTTCCCTTCAGCCTCTGCGGCCTGAATCTGGGCAATTAAATTATTGTCTATTTCAACACATTTTCTCGGATCCACATAGCCTGTGGTTGATGGCTTATAGTATCTCACGTCAAAAAGGGTTAGAACCAGAATAAACAGCAGCACCGGCAGAGCTTTTTTCGTGCCAGGAAAGCTTTTTAAATAGCTTGCGGTAATGTAGAAGAGCATGAAAAAGAAGTAGAAGAATATGACAAAAATTACCGCATCACTTTCAATATAGCTGGACAGTGTTCTGGAAGACAGCAATACGATGTAAGTAAAGATTACCGCTATATTCTGCAAGGAAAATGCAAAAATCTCATTATGGCCAGCTTCCTGAAGCTTTTTGGTCTTATATAACCGCCACAGCATGATAAGACTTAAAACAACATATCCCAAGAAAACCCTGTTCATGATAGCCATCTTCCTACCGAAAGCAGCAAGGGTTTCCGCTATAGGCAGTTCCAAAAGGGATGCATGGAAACCCGAAGCACGACCTCCGCTGGACTCAAACAGCAGGGAAATCATCCACACCAGCAGCATCCAGGAAAACATCTTATTTTCCCTAAAAAATCTCCTTAGACCAATCCCCCTTCCCTGTTTTAGGAATCTATGTAGAAGTAGAAGAATAACGTAGGAAGCCAGAATAATACTGGAAAAGAGATTTGAGAAAATCGCCAGATATACAGCAAAAATCACCCATCCAGCCTTGAATCCTGTCATGGTAACATTGCGAAAATTATCATTCAAATATAGGTACATTACCATAATGGCATTAAACACAGCGGTAAGAACATAGTGATAATAGCATGTAAGATTGTTGGAATAGAATATAAATGTACTGGTTCCCACACCGCTTCTGAAAATCAGGAAATGCAGTACAAATATTGCTGTTACAGCTGACAGTCCCGTATATAAATCGCATTCAAGCTTTTCCCTTGCGATTCTATAGAACATGATGAAGTATACCGTGATAAATGCTGATACCACAAAAGCACAGGTCAGCGTTATTGAAAAAATATAATCCTGAGTCAAAGGTCTTACCACATAGGCAGCCATGTATCCCGACATTGCCAGCAGGGTCTCAGGGAAAACCTTTATGGGATTCCAGCCCTCCCACTGGGGGATTGCGGCTCTTCTGTATGATATGTGCGACCAGTCATCTCCATCGTATACGACCAATGGATGGGCCTCGGTAAAAAACAGAATTAATGACAAAAGCATTATTCCAAAGAAAACATATTCGGCTGGTTTAATTTTACTCCAATTCATAGCTTTACTCCTAAAAAGGTGGGGACATCGGCTCTAGCGAGTCAGTGTCCCCTTCTTTGACTATGCCGTGAAGTTCACAGCATTCATATTCATTTTACACATTGAAACGGAAGTTGGTTACGTCTCCGTCCTGCATGATATAGTCCTTGCCTTCCAGACGTACCTGGCCTTTTTCACGGGCTGCTGCGATACTTCCAGCTGCCACAAGGTCATCATAGCTTACGATTTCGGCACGGATAAATCCACGCTCGATATCAGTGTGAATTTTTCCTGCTGCCTTGGGAGCTGTTGTTCCCTTGGCAATGGTCCATGCACGACATTCGTCAGGACCAGCTGTCAGGAAAGTCATGAGGCCCAGCAGGCTGAATGCTGCCTTTATGAGCTTGTCCAGTCCGCTTTCCTCAAGACCAAGGTCTGCCAAGAATTCCTTTGCCTCATCGGCATCCAGCTCGGCAATCTCAGACTCAACACGGGCGGAAATAGTTACAACCTCTGCACCAAGCCCTGCGGCATATTCCTTAACCTTCTGCACATGGGGATTTTCGGTGTCAGCCTCAGCTACCTCATCCTCACCTACATTTGCAACAAAGAGAGTAGGCTTCATGGTAAGGAAGTTCATTCCCTTAATCATTTCAAGCTCGTCCTTGGTAAGCTCAACACTTGCTGCTGGCTTGCCTTCCTCAAGGGACTCCTTAATGCGGCGAAGTATCTCATCCTCCACACGGGCGCTCTTGTCTCCGCTCTTAGCGAGCTTTGCCAGCTTCATAATGCGCTTTTCCAGCACATCAAGGTCAGCCAGACACAGCTCTGTGGTGATGATATCAATGTCACGAAGAGGATCAATAGTGCCCTCAACATGGGTGATATCCGTATCCTCAAAGCAGCGGACCACATGTGCCACCGCATCTACCTGGCGGATATGCTCAAGGAACTGGTTGCCGAGACCCTCGCCTTTGGAGGCTCCCTTTACCAGTCCGGCAATATCCACGAAACGGACAGCTGCAGGAGTTGTTTTCTTTGAATCATACATCTCGTGAAGCACCTGCAGTCTTGCATCAGGTACATCCACCACGCCTACGTTAGGCTCAATGGTGCAGAATGGGTAGTTTGCCGCCTCTGCGCCAGCCTTTGTTATTGCGTTAAAAAGTGTGCTCTTGCCTACATTAGGAAGACCAACGATTCCGACTTCTAAATTACTCAATGTTATATCTCCTTTGAGTTAGATTTCATATGCTTCTATTTTAGGAGATTTGGGAAGGTTATGCAAGTATCAGACCTTGCCTGTTGCAAGCTCCTTGCCGCAATGCTTTACCACCAGTACAGCCAGAATCATCAGAGCCACAGCAATTATCATCTGCAGACCGTCAATCCAGAATACAAACTGGTCTGTGCCGAACTTGCCAACAATGCTTACACAGGTCATAACAAGAGCGGTCATTGTTACGATGAACATAACAGTCATAGGGATGTAAAGCATCCAGCTCTTGCGGCCGGTAACACGGAGGAATACCGCCAGAGCGATGAGCACCAATGCAGAAAGCAGCTGGTTTGCGGAGCCGAACAGCGGCCAGATATTCATATAGCCTGCCAGACAGAGCATATATGCAAAGAAAAGTGTAATTATAGTAGAAACATAAGTATTCATAGCAAACTTGGAAACAGCACCTGCCTCCTGGCCTTCCTCAGGAGCAAAGAGTTCCTGGAAGGACATACGTCCGATACGTGCAACGGAGTCAATTGTGGTCATAGCCAGTGCGGATACACACATGGTGATTACGCATGCAGAAACTCCTGCAGGGATGCCAAACATATTGAAGAATCCGCCGATTGCTCCTGCGAAAATCTGGAACGGAGTTCCTTTAGGAAGTACGCCGTCAGTAGCTGCAGAGCAGGCAATAACCAAAGCGACAACGCCGAGAGTACACTCAACCAGCATAGCGCCGTAACCTACAGTAAGCATATCCTTCTCGTTTTTGATAGACTTGGAGGAAGTACCGGAGGAAACAAGGCTGTGGAAACCGGAAACCGCACCGCAGGCGATAGTAATGAAGAGAATTGGGAACAGTGGCTTGCCAGCTACCTCAAAGCCAACGAATGCCGGCATATTGATGGTAGGAGCTGCAACGATAACGCCAAGAACACCGCCAGCTACCATACCGAGAAGTAGGAAGGAGCTGAGATAGTCACGAGGCTGCATGAGAAGCCACATGGGAAGAACGGATGCTACAAAACAGTAAGCGAAGGTAACATAACGCCATACAGATGCATCGAAGTAAAGTGGGAAGTTCATTCCAACAGTAAACATTGCAACAACAAGAACGATTGCAACAGCCAGCTTTACACCGCCGGAAGGATTGCAGCGTCTGATGTACTCGCCAAATCCCATTGCCACGAAAATGTAAAGCATGGAGATGGAAGCTGCCTGTCCTGCAGGAACATTCAGGCTGCCGTCCTTTGCAAAGCCAGCGAAGGTATTTGCAAGGATATCTGCAAAAGCTGCGATAACCAGCAAGGTGAAGAGCCAGCAGAAGAGAAGGAACAAACGGCGTCCCATCTTGCCTACATACTGCTCAATGAGCATACCCATGGACTTGCCTTCGTTCTTAACGGAAGCATACAGTGCTGTAAAGTCCTGAACTGCACCGAAGAATACGCCGCCCAGAAGAATCCACAGGAATGCTGGAAGCCAGCCATACATTGCTGCGATGATAGGTCCGGTTACAGGGCCTGCACCAGTGATTGAAGAAAACTGATGTGAAAATACGGTAAATTTGGAGGCTGGAGCATAGTCTACGCCATCCTCATGACGAACAGCCGGAGTCTTTGCGTTAGGGTCAATTCCCCAAGTATTTGCCAGCCAGCGTCCATATAACAGGTACGCTGCAATGAAAAAGACGATGGCTATTCCAATAAGTGTCAATCCATTCATAAATAATACCTCTTTCCGGAATACACTTACAATATATCAAGGCATATACAGAATGGTCTATTACTAAAGGATATAAGTCCGTTTCAAAAAGATAATTTCTGAAATATGGCCTTGTATACTGTATGAAATATATTTTTGTAACGAATCTAACTATACATCCCTTTACAGCCATCGTCAATATATAAAATTGTTTTCGTAAAATTCTAAAATTAAATCAATGTCCCTTGCATAAGTATTACTGTTTTGCAGCAATAGCCTTTTCTGCTTTTTTCTGTTCAGCTTTAATTTTTTTCCACTGAAGAACGCAGCGTACTCCCGGTGTCATATGCGGCAGTACAAAGCATCTGCAGCAATTGACACAGCTGGACTTTTCCTGTCCCTCAAGGGATTTGGCAACAAAATCCGGCTCAGCAATAAGAGGTCTTCCAAGGGATACCATATCGATACCTGAAGCCAGTACCTTCTCCATATCCTGGAGGGAACGTGCTCCCCCCACGAGGCTCATGGGCATATCCACAGCCTTTCTCATGGCTGCAGCCCTGTCCAGATAGTAAAGCACAGCTTTCTTCGGCTGGTTGATGAAGTCCACCCCAGAAAGCTCCGCCAGCTCCACACCAAGCTCCTTCATTCGTGTCAGCATCCAGAGCAGGTCCTTTTCATAGGCTTCATCATCAGCATTGGTGTCGTTGTTGATTTTTACCAGCACAGGAAAATCCTCGCCACATTCCTCATGAATGCCAGCGATGATTTCCTCCACCAAACGGAAACGGTTTTCCACACCGCCTCCGTATTCATCTGTGCGATGGTTGAATGTGGGGTCCAGGAAACGGGACAGTAGGTAGGAATGGGCAGCATGAAGCTGTACACCATCCACACCTGCACTCTTCAGCCGCACTGCAGCTGCAATAAAGGCATCACGGATTTCATGGATTTCCTCCACTGTAAGTTCCCGGGCATGTTTGTCCTTTTTTAGCTCTATTTCAGAAACATCCTTAAGGGCTTCCGTATCAATGGCACGTGGACCTGCATGGCTTATCTGGACAATGCTCCGGGTATCGTACTTTCTTAGCAGCTCCGCAAATTTTTCAAACTGGGGAATGAACTCATCCGAATAAATATTTATCTGCTCCGGGTTTGCACGGCCCCCCTCAGCCACACAGCAATGACCGGTGATGATGGTTCCCACATTGTTTTTTGCCAGAGTTTCATACATATCATATTCCGCATCGGTCATATAGCCTTCCTCTGTTCCAAGAAAGCTATGAACCGCAGAGCGGATTACCCTGTTGCGGCATGTCAGATGGGCCAGCTTAATGGGTTCTTCTATTGTACTCATTTTCACTCGTCTCCCTCACGCAGGAACACCTTTGTGTTCTTTGCCTCTCCTACCAGCTTCCACTCGTCCTGGTTAAAGTGGTACTCAAACTGGTTGAACTTGCGCTCGTTCAGTATAAGCAATGCCTTTTTACCCTTAGGAAGCTCGTCAAAGGTCATCATCGGCATTACGTTCTTGCTGCTCCAGTCCATTGCCTTAGGCTTTTTCCCTTCAATTGCCTCAGCGGTGTCAATGTTGTAAATGGTACGATGGCTGTAGAAGCACATGGATACCTTATAGTCGCCATAGTTGACGATAAGGTCATCAGCATCGGTATACTGGGTAATAATGTCAGCAACCTTTTTCCCGGAATAACCATTGTCACGGCAAACGGGGATTGCCACGGTAAATGTAAGAATCACAAGAACTATGGACATAACTCCTGCTATGCGCTTGATAAGTCTTTCATTATCATAAAGATATCTTGCGGTAAGAATGGCTATAGGAAGAAGCCCCGGCAGTGTGTAGGTGGTGTACTTGGTAGCCATGAGCTGGTAGAAGCCGTTTATGGAAATGGCCCATATGAGAAGGAAGAGCTTGTTCTGGTCAAGGGATGGAAGCTCCCTTTTCTTCACATACTTGATAATAACCGCTGGCAGCACGAAGCACCATGGCAGGAAGCCTGCAAAGAAAATCATAGTGTAGTACCACCATACATCCCACTGTGGATGCTCGGATACTGTGGCTCTAAGTACATTGTGGATGCCCAGGAAGGTGTCAATGAATTCTCTGCCATGAAGCTGGTACATGGCATAATACCAGCTGCCAGCCACTATTGCGAACACTAGGAATCCCCAAAGCTTCATGTTGAGAATTTCCTTGAAGTCCCTTTTCAGCACAATGAACACTGTAACCACGAAGCCCGGCAGCAAAAGTCCGATGGGCCCCTTGGTCAGCACAGCCAGTGCGGAGAAAATATAGCAGAGGATATACCAGTTCTTGTTTTTGCTGGTATATCCGATATAGAAAAATACCAATACCGCATTGAAAAATACAAACAGTGTCAAATCGGTAATAATGGTCTTGGAAAGAAGCCAGTATTCAAAGCAGGTTCCAAGGATAATTGCGGAGTAAAGGCCTGTTTTCGCATCATATATGCGCCTTGCAAAGCCGTAGGTCATCCAAAGTCCAAGTATGCCGAAAAGTCCCGGGAAGAGTCTTGCGGCAAATTCGTTTACGCCGAACATGGAAAAGGCAGCAATAAGCTCCCAATAGAAGAATATCGGTTTGTCATACCAAAAATGGCCGAATATTCGGGGAGATACATAATCCCCTGATTCCAGCATCTCCAGCGCTGTCTGGGTATAGTTGGACTCAACGGGATCTGTAACCGCTATGGCCCAGTTGCCAATGAAATAAAGCACTGCACCCAAAACGGTAAGCAGCAGCAAGTGCCGTTTAGTTTCTGTCATGATTCTCTCCTTATAATGTACAAATAATTTCTTACATATATGCGAAACGGGCCACCCCTTGCACGCAGCCCCGTTTTCAAAAATCGGCACCCAATATATCCAAATACGACATATTGGATGCCTCTTTATCTACCTATGATATTACGATTATCTGTCAACTCGGCAGATGTCAGCCCCCAGGGCCACAAGCTTTGAAACCAGATGGTCATATCCACGGTCAATATGGTGGATGTATCCTACCTGGGTCTCTCCCTCAGCCACAAGTCCTGCAAGAACCATTGCAGCTCCGGCTCTCAGGTCAGTTGCCTTTACCTGGCAGCCTGTCAGGGTATCCACACCTTCAACAACGGAGGTACGGCCGTCAATTTTTATGTTTGCTCCCATGCGCTTCAGCTCATCCACATGCATGAAACGGTTTTCAAAAACAGTTTCTGTCACGCAGCCTGTTCCCTCGGAAACAGCCATAAGCGCCATGAACTGCGCCTGCATATCTGTGGGGAATCCCGGATAAGGCATGGTCTTGATATCAACAGACTTCGGTCTTACATCGCAAGTAACCCGTATGCCATCCACATCCTCTTCAATGGTGACGCCAGCTTCCTTAAGCTTTGCAATAACAGGCTTTAAGTGCTCGCTGATTGCATTTTCGATGTAAACGTCTCCACGAGTCATTGCAGCCGCCACCATGTATGTTCCAGCCTCAATTCGGTCGGGGATTATGGTGTAATCACGGCCTGTAAGCTTTTTAACGCCGTCAATCTTTATGACATTGGTTCCAGCTCCACGGATTTTGGCGCCCATTACGTTCAGGTAGTTTGCCAAATCCACGATTTCCGGCTCCTGTGCAGGATTTTCCAAAATGGTCTGACCCTCAGCCATGGATGCGGCCATGATAATGTTCTCAGTGGCTCCAACGCTTGGGAAGTCCAGGTAAATTCTCGCACCCTTCAGTCCCTCAGGAGTGGTTGCCTCTATATAGCCATGACCAATATCGATTTTTGCACCGAGAGCCTCAAAGCCTTTGAGATGCAGGTCAATTGGTCTAGTGCCGATTGCACATCCTCCCGGAAGGGAAATTTTGGCATGTCCGCAACGGGCCAGAAGAGGACCCATTATCAAAAATGATGCACGCATCTTGCGCACCAAGTCGTAGGGCGCTTCGCAGCTCTTTATCTCAGTGCTGTCAACCAGCAAAGTGTTTTTTTCAGCATCAAATTTAGTTTCTACGCCAAGTGTGTCCAGTACCTCTGAAATGGTATGCACATCATCCAGTGACGGCACCTGGTCCAAAAGGCTTGGCACATCCTGACCCAAAAGTGTAGCTGCAATTATGGGCAATACAGCATTTTTTGCACCGCTTATTTTTACGCGGCCCTTCAGCGGATGACCTCCATGTATGATTAACTTTTCCATTCTATATCCGAAATCCTCCCACAGGCATAGTTACACATGATATCACATTATAGTTTATCATCATATTTATGTGCAGGCAAGATTTTTAATGTTTA
>CAVAVT010000067.1:0-8344 GCA_963592185.1 bacterium
TAAAAAATAGAGCCATACCCACATTTGGGTATGGCTCTTGGTATATCGAGATATTAGAAAACTTTGTTGATGGTGTAGCCGTCAGCCTGCAGCGCCTGGGAAATCTTTTCGATGTGCTCAGGGCCGTTGGTCTCAACGGTAACAGTGAGAATAACTTTCTGGAAGCTGTCGATGACATGGTCCTGATTGTGGTCCAGCTTGATAACATTGGCATTCTGTTCAGCAAGAATCTGGGCGATTCTAAGGAGCTGGCCAGGTCTGTCAGGCAGGGGAACATTGAAGCAGAATACACGTCCACGTGCCACCAGAGCCTCATCAATGAGAGCGGAAATAGTGGAAATATCTATATTGCCGCCACTGATGATTGCTACAACCTTCTTGCCCTTGAAATTCAGCTTCTGCAGGGCTGCAAGGCTCAGTGCGCCAGCACCCTCGGCAATGAGCTTATGCTTTTCAATAAGGGAAAGAAGGGCGGACATGATTTCATACTCGGAAACAGTGATAATCTCGTCCAAATACTTTTTGCAGAACTCATAGGTAAGCTTGCCGGGAGTCTTTACAGCACAGCCGTCAGCCACAGTGTCCACGGAACGGAGAGTGCAGACCTTGCCCTTTTCAAAGGAACGCTGCATACAGGGAGCACCCTTTGGCTCTACGCCGATAACCTTGATATCCGGGTTTACAGCCTTGGAAGCAAGCGCTACGCCGCTGGCAAATCCGCCACCGCCGATGGGGACGAGGATTGCATCAACATCCTTCAGGTCGTTGAGAATCTCAAGAGCGGTAGTACCCTGTCCAGCCAGTACCTGAACATCATCAAAGGGGTGAACATACACATAGCCGTGCTCCTTCTGAAGCTCCTTGGACTTTGCGAAAGCATCATCGAAGGTATCTCCGTGAAGGACAACCTCAGCACCCATTGCACGGGTAGCAGCCACCTTCAGAATAGGAGTAGTTGCCGGCATACAGATTACAGCCTTGATGCCCAGCTTCTGAGCCGCATAGGCAACGCCCTGGGCGTGATTTCCAGCGGAGGCGGTAATTACACCCTTGGACTTTTCGTCCTCAGTGAGCTGGCTGATTTTATTGTATGCGCCACGGAGCTTGAAGGAGCCAGTGTTCTGAAGATTTTCAGGCTTCAGGTAAACTTCATTTCCGCTAAGCTCGGAGAAATAAGGGCTTTCCACAAGCTTAGTTTTTTTCACTACACCGTTAAGCTGTTTTGCAGCCTGGTATATGTCCGCTATGGTTGTATTGTCCAAAATGGTCTGAAGTACAGGTTTTGTCTTATCTGTCATGAATGCTGCCTCCTGAATATATAATAGAATTTAGATGTATAGTCCGTTTCTGATGGACATATTGTATTTTCTGATAAAAATGCAAGTATAGCATTTTGTACTTAGTGTATCATTGTCTGTTTTTGGTGTCAATACAGATTGATATTATAGAAGAAAGTGCAAAAACTCTTTTCGACAAAAACTAAAATTAAAAAAGGAATTTATATTTTTTTCACGAAATATATAAATAAATCCTAGGGATATGAAATTTTAGGAGGGAGGTTGTCACAATGCAGTTGCCCAAACATATCGTAGTTGCTGTGGACGGCTCCAAAACTTCACACAAGGCCGTTGATACAGCTGCACTGATGGCCTTGGGAAGTGGTGCTGTGGTGCATCTCGTATATGTAGCTGTCTTTGACAACAAAACCGATGATGATTCCACCGGACGTATATCCTGGCTGCCAAACAGCGTGGCGGGCTCCGCTACTGAAGAGTCGAAGGCTGTACTGCAGAGCGCAAAGGCACGTATTCCAGACACGGTGGAAGTGAAGATGAATAAGCTCACCGGAAAGCCTGCAGAGGAGATAGTGAAGTTCGCCAATGCATGTAATGCGGAATACATCGTCCTTGGAGGCAGAGGCATGGGACTGGTGGAGAGACTTCTTATTGGAAGTGTCAGCCAGGAAGTCATGAGCTCCGCAAAATGTGATGTAGTCATAGTCAGATAATGACTTAGGAGGAAAACGAGATGGAGTGCAGGAAAATCCTTGTTCCTGTGGACGGCACGGATGCTTCCATTGAGGCATCAAAGCTTGCAATAGAGCTGGCAAAGGCTGCCAAAGCCACCATAGAGTATCTTTACGTGGCGGATATGGAGCAAGCTTTCATAAAGGGCCGCAGAAGAGACAGCTCAGCACTGGAGATGACAGTGGCTGAGGGCAGACAGGTTTTGGACAACGCCATGATGGATACCCCGTCAGAGGTTCCGGCAAGAGCAAGATGTGTCAGTGGATCCCCAAGGAAAGAGATAATGCGCTTCATTGACGAGGACGAATGCGACATGGTGGTTATGGGTACCAGCGGTGCCCAGGGCTTCAAGGCTGTTATTATGGACAGCGTCAGCAGCTACATTTTGCAGCATGCAAGATGTCCCGTAACACTGGTTAAGGCTGATGATACTGAGAAAATCGAAGATTTAGCTGATTTGCTCGGTATATAGCAATAAATTTTTGACAGATTGTCATATAACACCCCGGATAGATTCCGAGGAGAAATAGGGGAGGTAATATTATGGTAAAAAATATTCTTGTACCGGTTGACGGTTCCGAAGGTGCGGACAAGGCGGTAGAAAAGGCTGTGGATCTTGCACAGGCAACTGGTGCTACAATACATTTCCTTTATGTAGCAAACATCAACCAGCTTGCCATCAATGCATGTCTTTCCGATGCAATCCTTGAGGCTGTAACCAAGGCTGGAAAGGTAATTCTTGAGCGTGCAAAGAACATGGTTCCTGCAGATGTAAACTGCGATATTCATTCCGAGACAGGTTCCCCGGCTGTTGTTATCCTTGATTTTGCCGAGGATAATGATGCAGACCTCATCGTTATGGGAAGCCGTGGACTGGGTGTAGTAAAGGGTGTACTCCTTGGCAGCGTAAGCCAGTACATTCTCGAACAGTCCCCGTGCCCGGTATTGGTTGTAAAGTAATTTCCGCAATGAAAGTGCCGCTCTCCATATGGAGGGCGGTATTTTTATGTTATACTGTCCATATATAGATATAGCGAGGTGTGTATTTTGTCAAATGTGAATACAGCTGAAATAGATGAATTTATAGAAAATTTTTATGACAAAAATCCCTTTGCAAGGCTTATGGAAATGGAAATTCTGAAGCTTTCAGAGGGAGAGGCAAGGCTGGAACTTTCCATCAGGAAAGACCTGACCAACGTGTATGAAATAGCCCACGGCGGAGCGCTCATGTCCTTGGGGGATATGGCGATGGGAGCCGCCTGTCTCACCTATGGCAAAAAGGTGGTTACACTGGAGTACAGCATGAATTTCATCCACTCGGTAGCTGTGGGCACCAAGGTTCAGGCTGTGGGAAAGGTAATCCATAACGGCTCAAAAACCATGGTGGCGGAGTGCGATTTGCTAGATGGTGAGGGCAAACTTTTAGGCAGGGCACACGGGACATTTTTTGCAGTAGGGAGTTTCTAAAATGGCAAATACTAAGGTTCAAATGGAAAAAATCATGAGGCTCTTATGCCTTGGAATATTCATGGCTGTATGGCTGACAGGAACCGCAAGGGCTGCAGAGCCGGAGATTCCGGCACAGGCGGCAATATTGATGGAGGCATCCACAGGTAAGATTTTATATGAAAAAAATGCTGATGACACAAGGTATCCGGCAAGCATTACCAAGATGATGACCTGTCTTATTGCATTGGAGGAAGGGAATCTCTCAGACACCGTTACAATATCTCCGGCTGCGGCATATCAGGAGGATTCGCCACCGGAGATTGCGCCGGGGGACCAGATTAGCATGGACATGCTTCTCAGCCGTATGATGCTTCTGTCTGACAATGCTGCCGCCTATGCGGTGGCGGAGCACATGAGCGGCTCGGCTGATGCTTTCACTGTAAAAATGAACAACCGAATGGAAGCGATTGGGGGATATAACACACATTTTGCAAATCCCAACGGACTGCCGAACCCCAATCACTATTCCACAGCAAGGGACCTTTTGAAGCTGTCCGCTGAATGCATGATGAATCCCAAGTTCCGTGAGATTGTATCTCAGAAGACCCGTACTGTAAACTGGATGGATGCTTATGGCCAGCCAAAATCCGAATTGGCGGAAAACACCAATGAGCTTTTAAAAAGTTATGATGGAATCACTGGAATAAAGACCGGCTGGACCAGAGCCGCAGGGGGATGCCTTGCAGCTTCAGCAAAGCGCAACAATGTGGAGCTTATTGCCGTGGTGTTGGGTGCTCCGGATATGGACCTCCGATTTACGGCGGCTGAGCAGCTTTTGGACTATGGATTCAGCCGTATAAGTGACTCCAAATGCATTGTGGAAAAAAGCCGTGTTGAAAAGACCCTCTATGTCCGTGATGGCAAGGAGTGGTGGGTGACAGCCCGTCCAGCTGAAGATGTATATGCGCCGATTATCGATGGGGTGCAGGATGAAGGTTTTTACTGGAAGATAGAAATGCCCCTTGTTATAAAGGCTTCCGTGGCTAAGGGAGAAAAGGTGGGAACGCTGATTCTCTTCAATAACGGACAGGTAGTAAGACAGATACCTATGCTGGCGGATGCGGATGTGGATATAGGGAGCCAGCCCATTTCCAAGTTTATAGGTGTTTTGGATGATGTGGCAAAGGCAATAGCTGGCTGATAAAAATAAAAGGCATTGGATGATTGATGAGCCTCGAAGTCAGATTTAAAATCTAACTTTTGGAGAACACAATCAGTGTCCAATGCCTTTCTTGTCTTTCTGAAAAAGGGATGTGACAAAATAACTTCATCTTTTGCCACATCCCCATGATTAGTTGATATTTAAATTTTACTGGAGGACCATGGAAAGTTCGATAACCTTGTTGGCAAGCTGTGCCTTCTGAAGGATTTCCTCAGTGACTACAGCGCCCTCCTCGCAAATGGTTACACCGTTGTCGGTGGTGATTTTGCGGCGTGCTTTCTTGCCAATCATGAAGCGGCGATGGCGTTCCTCAGTTGCCTTGTCAGCCTGTTTAGCCTGGGTGTCAGCTTTCTTTTCCTCAGCCTTAGGCTCTGCCTTTTTCTCCATGGGCTTATTTCCTTCAGGATTCTTTACCTCTGCCTTGGGAGCTGCTGGAGCCTGTGCTGATGGTGACGGTGCTGGAGTCGGAGCCTGTGCTGCTGGAGCTGGCGCGGCTGCCTCAGCCTTTTTTTCGGGAGCCTTGTCGGAATCGATGATAGTTACCTGCTTGCCGAAAATGGAGATATCGCTGGCATGGATTTCAGCAATGGCGCCATCTGGTGTAGAAATATCGCACTTCTCGATTTTGCCGTCTTCACCGATGTATATTTCATCAACAACACCCTGAATGGTACCGGACTTGGTGATTGCCTTGGTGCCGATGATGCGCACATTTGCATCCATCATAGCCTGGAAGTCTCCGGCATTTTCAAGGGTCAGGATGTTTTCACTGTTGGTGATGGTTACAGCGTCATGGCCGATGGCGATTACGGAATCATAGGGAAGGAGCTTTACTCCACGATACCAGTCTTCATCCTCAATGGTAAGAGCTGCAACCTTGCCGTTAGCGGCATCAATGAGCAGAGTTTTGCTCATGCCCAGCTCACGGCCCTCGGTAATGCTGATAATGGGAAGACCGAGAATTTCTACACTTTTTTTCATGAATATTCCTCCTAAAAGATATCTTGTATACAAACAACTAGTGTATTTTGCTTAGCTTATAACGCCATTATTAAAATTGTAATCCATTCGTCCAGGGAACTCTTCACAGCAAATATATATGAAAGGAAACATACATACTGCATATCCCTCTATTCTACACAAAGGAAAAAAATCCTTCAACCGAACAACAGGGCAACGTGGCAATTTGAAATATCATTGAATTGTTCATTAAAATGTATAAACTTTGAATTATTTTCTATTGTTTTGAGTAGGAAAAAATGGAAAATAAATTTTTTTTGTAGTAAAATATGGGGATAGAGGCATAAAACTAAGCCTTGGAATCTGCTTGCAAGGGGTTAGGCAGAGGGATAAACACGCTATTTGAAATGAGGGGTTCATATGACAGAGGTAACAGTTGTTATTGATAATAAGACAGGTATCCATGCCCGTCCGGCATCTTTATTTGTACAGACTGCTGCAGGCTATAAGTCAAAAATCCAGCTTGAAGCAAAGGGCAAAACAGTTGATGCCAAGAGCATCCTTATGCTTATGAGTCTTGGACTTGTACAGGGAACTGAGGTCAAAATCATTGCAGATGGCGAGGACGAGGCTGATGCAGTGAAGGCTTTGAAGGAACTTATTGAATCCAGGTTCGGCGAGGAGTAATTCCGCTGGGAACAGGAGGCAGAGTATGCCGGAAAAGCTACAGGGCAATGGTGTAATCTCCGGAATTGCCATGGGACGGGTCATGCGCCTTGGCAAGGGTCTGGACGTATATCTTTCCAGATATGAGCCGGATTACATTGTTGTAGAAAAGAAAAAGATTGATGAGGCTGTGGCTGCAGTGGTTGCCATTTTGGAGAAAAATGTTGCAAGCCTAAGGGAGCGCAACATGACCGAGCAGGCGGACATTCTGCAGGCACACTGCCTCCTGGCCCAGGATCCTATGTTTACCAATGCCATGACGGAAAAGGTGGATGACTTGGGCAGTGCGCCGGATTCTGTTTTGGCGGCGGCTCAGGAAATGGCAGATATGTTTGCCCAAATGGAGGATCCATACCTTCGTGAGAGGGCGGTGGACATCCGTGACATAGGAAAGCGTATTGCCAGGTATCTTCTGGGCGTAAAGGACCCGGAGATGGGTGACGAGCCTGTTATTCTCTGTGGACGGGAGATTGAGCCTTCCGTCATTGCGAATATCCCGGCTGAGAAGATAGCTGGCGTTATACTTGGTCAGGGCAGTACCACCTGCCATGCGGTTATCATAGCCAAGGCACGCTCCATTCCTACCGTTGTGGGACTGGGCCCCATGATAGAGTTCATCGAAGACGGGGAACCGGCGGTTCTTGATGGAGCCAGCGGCACTGTAATAGTTTCCCCATCGGAGGAACAGCAGGAAGAGTATCAGCAGAGGCTGAACAGACAGCGCAGACAGGCTGACTACTACAACAAGCTGGCGGAGATGCCGGCTGTCACCACAGACGGAGTGGAGCTGAAGCTTGCAGCCAACATTGGCCAGGCGGCAGACCTTCAGACCGCTGTGAAGTACAATCCTGCCGGAGTTGGACTTTTCCGCTCGGAGTTCCTTTTTATGGGAAGAAAAAATATTCCCAGCGAGGATGAGCAGTACGATGCCTATAAAAAGGCTGTGGAGGCATGTGGAGAAAATCTCTGCATCATCCGTACCATGGACATAGGCGGAGACAAACCTCTGGAGTATCTGAACATTCCACAGGAGGACAATCCCTTCCTTGGATGGAGGGCAATCCGCATAAGCCTTATGAGAAAGGACCTGTTCTTGCCGCAGCTGAAAGCGGTGCTCAGAGCTGCTGCCAGCGGAAAAATCGGTGTAATGCTTCCTATGATTGTAAGCATAGATGAGGTACGCCAGACCAAGGCAATTCTGGATGAGGCCCGTAAGGAGCTGGAATCCGAGGGCAAGGAGTATGGAGAGATTCAGCTGGGCATAATGGTGGAAACACCGGCAGCTGCAATGCTTACTCCCATGCTGGCAAAATATGTGGACTTCTTTAGCATTGGAACCAATGACCTTATACAGTACACTTTGGCGGTGGACCGTGTAAATAGAAATGTAAGCTATCTGTACGACCCATTCCATCCGTCAGTTCTCCGGCTCATCCGGTATACCATTGACTCTGCTAGGGAAAATGGTATCTGGGCAGGAATGTGCGGAGAAATGGCAAGCGACCCCTATGCGGCGGTTATCCTCTTGGCAATGGGAATCCATGAACTGAGCATGAGTGCGCCATCCATCCCCAAGGTAAAGGAAATCATCCGCAGCATTAGCTTCGAGGATGCAAAGAAAATCCTGGACAAGGTAATGGAAATGGACGAAGGCAGCGAAATCCGCAGCTATATCCATAAGGCTGTAGATGAAATTATGCTGGCGAAGCATTATGACAGCCAGATGAAGCATGAAGATGCGTAAGGGAAGCCTTCTTTGCTGAAAATAGAATCGTGATATATATGTAGCCGTCTGGATTTTCCAGGCGGTTATTTTTGTGTGGATTATGCATTTATTCATTGTGGTGGATTTTGTATACAGGGCTATATCCTGTTGATTTGTGTATAAGTTTGTGGATAACCTGTGGAACAAGCCGGCTTTTTCCACAATTTGTCCTTCATGTTGTGGAAAAGCTGTCCC
>CAVAVT010000069.1:0-8221 GCA_963592185.1 bacterium
TGTCATATCATTCATTTATCGCATCCGTTAATTTTACAGATAATATTTTTGATACACCGGCATCCTCAATTGTAACACCATACATGGCATCTGCAGCCTCCATAGTTCCCTTTCTATGGGTGACTACAATGAACTGGGTGTTGCCAGCATAGCTCTTGAGGAATTTTCCAAACCTTGAAATATTTGCTTCATCCAACGGTGCATCGATTTCGTCCAATACAGAAAATGGCGATGGTTTATATTTAAGGAAAGCGAACAAAAGTGCTACAACTGTTAGAGACCGCTCTCCGCCAGATAATACGGTCAGATTCTGTTTTTTCTTTTCTGGAAGCGTAACATCTATCTCAACACCAGACTCCAAAACATTTTCAGAATCTGTGAGTCTCAGGATGGCTTCTCCACCACCGAACAGTTGTTTAAAAATATCACCAAAGAAAACATTTATTTGCTTAAAGGCTTCTTTAAACTGTTTTGTCATGGAAATATCCATTTCAGTAAGGATTTTCTTAAGGTTGTCTTCTGCCAGATATAAGTCCTCAGACTGCTTATACATAAAATCATGGCGTTCCTTAAGTTCGGTATACTCTGATAGTGCATTAGGATTTACCGGACCAATGGCTTCAATTTTCTTGAGAATACGGCTAAGGGACAGCTTTAACTCCCCAGGGCTGATATCCATAGCCTTTTCAGCTGCAGCTTCGGGAGTCACACCATATTCAGAAAGCATTTGCTCTGCATACTGATTCATTTTGAAATCTATTTGTGAAGCATCCAATTCCAGCTTATGCTGCCGTGCCTGGATATCCGACAACTTCTTATGGGCTTCCTTGTAGGTGTCCTCATTATTTTGATTTTCTACAAGCATGGACATACGGTTGTTGTAGATTTCTGTACGCTTGCTTTGGGCTGATTCGTATTCCTTAGTATATTCGTCTATATGCTTCTTTAATTCAGCCATTTGAGAGCTGTCATCTGAAAGAGTTCTTGCCAATTCCTCGGCTTCGGATGTATTTTTCTCCAGATTTTCTTTTGCTTTGGCAAGGTCACGTTCACGCATTAAGCATCTTTCACGGCTGTATTGAAGCTCTTGCTTTTTTACAGCATTTTGGAGTTCCAGCTGATTTATGAGTGTTCCAATATCTTCAGCATCCTGATCCATATCTTCATACAGTTCATTTGCCTTCATTAATTTTTCTTTTAGTTTTTTAGACTGGAGCTTAAAATCCTGTACTTCATGGGAAACGGAAACATGTTTTCTCTTTGCCTCTGCAAAATTTAAAACAAGGCTTTCCATAAGTTTTTTCAGGGTATCAAGCTGAAGCTCATATCGTGATACATCCTCCTGCTGAGAATCGCAGGTTATTTTTAACTGAGCTTCGTTTATTTCTTCTGCGTGAATCTTGGATTTTAAATCGTTAATATCATGCTCAATAGAAGTTAGATTTTGAAGTTCAGTCGCTATATCACTTTGAAGATTTTTATATGATTCACTTAATGTGCTGCTTTTTTTCTTCAGTCCGGCTATTTCCTCCGCTCTATTAAGGAAACCTGCTTCTTTTACCTGACGGCTTCCGCCTGACATGGAGCCTCCCGGGGTAATGATATCACCTTCAAGTGTCACTATACGCATTCGCTGGCCAGTTTTACGTGCCAACTTGACAGCATTGTCCAAATTGTCCATTACAAGGGTCTTGCCTAGGAGAAAATCAACGATTTTCTGATGCTTGGAATCAGCCTTTACTAAAGTATTGGCATATCCCAGAACACCTTTATCCTGCAGAATGGAGCGGTCCTGATTCAGCCTTACAATCAAATCTTCCAAGGGAAGAAAGGTCACACGGCCCAATCGATTTTGCTTTAGGAATGCGATGGCGTTTTTAGCGGTGCTGCTGTCTGTGGTGACTATATTTTGCAATGCACCGCCAAGGGTGGTTTCTATCGCTGTGATATATTCTCCTGGAACATGAATAAGCTCCGCTACAGCGCCTATAACACCTGTGCGCCAGGGCTTATCGCTTTTCAATACAGCCTTTGCTCCCCTGCCAAAGCCTTCATAGGCTTTCTGCATGTTGTCCAAAACCTGCATCCGGGTATGAATATTGTTTATTTCACGATGTACACCATCGGCTTTTTGTTTCTTTTGCTCTAGTGCATTGGAAGCTGTTTTATAGGAGTTTTCGGCGGTTTCAAGCTCTTCATTTAGCTTACACTGTGTTTCTTTTGACAAAGCTAAGCTTTTTTTTGCCTCGCCAAGGGTATTACGGCTTTGCTCTAAAAATTTTTCAGCTTCAGCCTGTTCCTGTTCATGGGTATTTCTACTTTCTTCGGAGCTAGCAAGCTCCTTCTCAAGAACAATAAGCTCATTTTCTTTGGAAAGCTGCTTTTTTTCTAGTTCAGATTGCTGAAGGGCTAACTGGCTGCATAACTTTTCCTGTTCACGGAGTTTGCTGGAAAGTTCCGATGCGGCAGCTTTTTTTTCATCTATGTTCTGGGACATAGTTTCAAGCTGTTTTTCCTGCTCAAGGGTGCTATTTTTCATAGCCTCTATCGCACTATTTGTATCAGAAATTTCCTTTGTAAGTTCTGTATTACGTTCCTGCAGTCTGGATTCCATATCATGGCTCTGCCGGGTACGCTCTTCCAGTACACGGAGTTTTCCAGTATTTCCTTCAATATTGTCACGAAGGCTGTTATTGGCTGCATCTATATTCTGTAAATCCTTTTCCAGTTCCAGCAGCCTTTGCTGGATTTGTTCCTTTCGGGAATCAATGAGATTTACAGCGGTCTGAGCAGCTATTTCCTGCGCCTTTATGTCCGCTGATTCTTTTTTGTAAGTTTCAGCATCAGCCTGAAGTTTTGCATATTTTCTATGAAGTTCGGTTAATTTTAATTCATTCAGACTTTGCTGAAGCTCATTAAATTCCTGGGTTTTCTGAGCACTTTCTTCCAGTGGGCCAAGTCTTCCATTAATTTCTGAAAGGATATCTTTGACTCGGACTAGGTTTTTCTCCGTTTCCTCCAGTTTTTTTATGGATTCACGCTTACGGGTACGATATTTGATTATTCCAGCGGCCTCCTCGAAGAATAATCTCCGTTCCTCTGGCTTGCTGTTGAGAATAACATCTATCTTATTCTGTCCAATTATGCTCATGCCGTCCTGTCCAAGACCTGTATCGGCAAACAGGGCATTGATATCCTTTAGACGGCAGCGTGTTTTATTGATGTAAAATTCGCTTTCACCGGAGCGGAAAAGTCGGCGTGTTACCACCACTTCCTTAAAGTCCACAGGAAGGGTCCCGTCATTATCAAAAAAAAGAGATACTTCAGCAACACCAAGTGCCCTGCGTGTGGCACTTCCTGCAAAAATAATGTCTTCAGACTTGGTGCCACGAAGGTTTCGGACATTTTGTTCGCCCAATACCCAGCGCACAGCATCGGTAATATTACTTTTGCCGCTGCCGTTTGGACCCACAATAGCTGTAATTCCGTTATCAAAATCTATTTCTGTTTTATCTGCAAATGATTTGAAGCCATATGCCTCTAATCGCTTTAATTGCACACTTTTCACCAGCCTATCATCTTCTTAAATATAATTGTATATCCTATATACTAACTTTTGCAAGCCCTTGAAATTTACTGTATTGTACTGATATATGATATAATATAGTGGTATATATATTAGGAAGGCAGTGATAGCATGTTTACATTTACACACAGTAATTTTCATGTAGCTGATTTGGAAAAAAGCATAGAGTTTTACAATAAGGCCTTTGGCTTCGTTGAGCTTGAACGTACTGTGCAGCCTACACAGACTTTGGTTCATCTTGCGGACAAAAACTCCACACAGGAATATGATTTGGAACTTACACAGGTTCATGATAAAAGTGTTACCTACCCTACCTGCAACAATGCCTACCATCAGGCACTTTTAACTGACGATATTGACAGCGCCTATAAACTTCATACAGAGATGGGAATTGTTGTAGAGAAAATTATTCCCTACCCTGCTGGAAGACTCTATTTTGTCACTGACCCGGATGGACATTGGATTGAGGTTATGGGCAAATGATTAACAAAGAAATGATTAATCGAATTAATGAGCTTTCCAGAAAACAGCGCAGTGTAGGTCTTACTGATGCGGAAAAGGCTGAGCAGCAGCAGCTTCGACGGGAGTATCTGGATGATATCCGGGAACAATTATCCGGTATGGTGGAAAATATCGAGATCGTTGAGAAGGATGGCAGCCGTACTCCTGTCCGCAAAAAGATTATTCACTAAATTATCTTTTTTACTTGCTTTTTGTTTGAAAATAAGATATAATTGTTGATGTTGTCGGGATGTGGCACAGTTTGGTAGCGCGCATCGTTCGGGACGATGAGGCCGCAGGTTCGAATCCTGTCATCCCGACCATTATTCAAAGAATTACGGATATGACTGTTCATATCCGTTTTTTGTTGTCTAAAAATAAGAACATCCCCCATCGATAATGATGAGGGATGTTTTTTAAATCTCGAACATTTTTTCTGTTGTGTCCAAAATAAGATCTCTGCGTTCTTTTGCAGCTGCAAAGTAATCATATATTGCTTGTCTGTCCTGACCTTCAATTGATTCGATTACTTCGCTGATAATGTTTTGAAGCTCCCTAAGATTGTTGCAGATTGCCTGAGGGTTGGTCATACATATGTCAGCCCACATGTCTGAATTTGATGATGCTATTCGTGTAGTATCCTTAAAGCCGCCTCCAGCAAGCTTCAGACATGAATCCATATCTCCTTTTGAACGATTAAGCAGTGTCACCAGTGCTGCGGCCGCAATGTGAGGCACATGGCTGATTACGGAGGCACAGCGATCATGCTGCTCTATGTCCATTGTGGTTATATTGGCACCAGTAAGCTTAATCAGGTCGATGATTTTTTTCTCAACAGCCTTTGGTGCACCGGTATCCTCCACAATCACATAGCATTTGTTTTTAAACAAATCTTTATGAGCAGCTGTTACACCGCTTTTTTCCTTACCGGTCATTGGATGTCCGCAGACAAAATAAATATCCTTAGGAAGTATATTTTTTAGCCTTTCCCATACATATTGTTTTGTACTGCCAGCATCTGTCAATATAGCTCCACTTTTTAAATAAGGAAGTATTTTTTCCACCATGGGTATAATCTGAAGTACCGGCGGACTTAAAAATATAACATCTGCATCCCTTACTACCTGTTCCAAGTCAGACGATGCATAATCTACAGCGCCAAGCTCCATAGCCTTGTCCATTGACTTCTGGGTACGGCATAAGCCGGTGATGTATATATTATCTTTAAGTTTATCTTTAAGACTCAGTCCCAGTGAACCGCCTATCAGTCCAACACCTATTATGGCTAATTTTAATTTTTCCTTGTTTTGTGTTTCCTGTGGCATATATAATCCCCCTGATGTTAATGTTATGCCTTCATCGCCTTGGATATACGGTCAATTTCAAGCATGACAGCCTGGAATTCCTCCGGATGAAGTGACTGGTCTCCATCAGACAGGGCAACCTCAGGATGGGGATGCATTTCAATCATAAGACCGTCAGCACCTGCTGCAATTGCAGCTCTTGACATGGGGGCAACCATTGAGCGGCGTCCTGTACCGTGGCTGGGGTCGACAACAATAGGAAGATGTGAAAGTTCTTTAATAGCAACTACAGCACTGAGATCCAGTGTATTTCTGGTGAAGGTTTCATAGGTACGAATACCTCTTTCACAGAAAATTACATTGTCATTGCCTTCGCTCATAATGTACTCTGCTGCATTCAGCCATTCAGATATTGTGGATGAAAGGCCACGCTTCAGCATTACAGGTCTTTTTGACTTGCCTACAGCCTGGAGAAGCATGAAGTTCTGCATATTACGTGCTCCAACCTGAAGGATATCTGCATATTCAGAAACCAAATCTACGGTATTAACATCAACGATTTCAGTAACAACCTTCAAGCCAGTTTTATCTGCAGCTCTGCGGAGCATTTTCAAGCCTTCTTCTTTGAGCCCCTGGAAGTCATATGGGGATGTACGGGGCTTGTAAGCGCCGCCACGGAGAATCTGTGCGCCAGCCGCCTTTACAATCTCAGCAGCTTCCTGAAGCTGTTCATCGCTTTCTACTGCACAGGGACCAGCCATAACTACTGGAGGCATTCCACCGCCAAGCTTGACTCCGCCGATGTCAATAACTGTATCATTGCTCTTAAATTCTCTGCTTACGAGCTTATACTTTTCAGTGATCCTTACAGCCTTTTCTACACCGGGGAAGGAATTCATCTGGAGGTCAGCGATAGCCTTTTTATCGCCAATTACACCTACGATGGTACGATCCTCACCTTTAGAGAGATGGCAGCGCAGTCCTTCGCTTTCGATTCTTTCCTCTACCATATTCAGTTCGGCTTCTGTTGCATGTGGACGCATTACAATAATCATGTTTATTCCTCCAATAATTTAATTTTAAGAACAAAAAAAGCCCATCCCTATACAGGGACGAGCTTATAACCCGTGGTACCACCCTGCTTGCATGTGCAAGCCACTCTCTCGGGTACTAACATACCCCAGCCATGATAACGGTGGCACTCCGGAACAGCCTACACATCAAAACTGACTTCAGCCTACTGCTCACAAGTGTATTTCAATAATCCTGCGCTGTTGTGTTGCACCATCCCACAACTCTCTGGAAGCTTGGAAAATTTACTCCTCTTGTTCTTAGCATTTAGATATTCACTTGTTGAATTCTTGATTGATACTATAACACTCAAAAATCCGTTTGTCAATAAAAAGTGTAAAATAATGTATTTATTGTTCTGTGTATCAGAACTAATATGCATTGAAGCAGAACATATTATTTGAGCAGCCGCAGATATTCTTCCTGAGATTTTAAAACCTGCGTAGCAATGAAATCAGCGAAAATATAAGGTGTTTTTCTTGCCTTTTCAAGCTTAGCAAGGTAAACATTCCTGGTAGCTGGATCAATAACAAGCGGCGGATAACCAGACTGAATAAGAGCCAGTGTCATCAATAGCCGTGACATTCTGCCATTACCGTCATCAAAGGGCCGTATATAGCTGAATTTCTTGTGCAGTTTGGCAGCGAAAGTAACTGGATGTGTGGACAGACGCTCCTTTTGAAGATGTTTAAACAGATTTTCCATCAATTTGGGAATCTTTTCCGGATCAGCTGGAGGATAGGAAGAATTCTGATTAAATATTTTCTGAGTCCGATACACACCGGCATGTTCTTTGTCCACATAGCCCATCAAGAGTTTATGCAGTTCAATAACATGATTTTCTGTTATTACACGCTTGAAGTGCTGTGTAGAAATGTACTCCAATGCATCCCTATAGCCAAGAGCATAAAGGGTATCATTGACAGGCTTCCCTGCAGGGGTTGTTCCATTGGTAAGAAGCTGTGTCGTTTCCTGAAGTGTAAGGGTACTTCCTTCTATTGCGTTGGATGAATATGTAAGCATATTGACATAGTATTCCTTGAGTCTCGCCAGTTCATCCTCACTCAAATTCGCATATTTCTTTATTTCTTGTTGAAGTTCATCAATTTGATCTTTGATTTTACGCAATTGTTAAATCCCCTTTTTATTCAGCCATATTAAGCTTCACGCATCATGGCGATTTCATCACAATCCGGGAACTTTGGACAGTCGATACAGTCCTTCCATACCTTTTGCGGCAGCTCCTTTGTAGTAACCCGTTTAAACCCAAGTTTTTCAAAAAAACCGGGTTTATAGGTCAGTGTAAAGAATTTATCAACACCAAGCTCGCGGCCTTCTACAATAAGGGTTTCTACAATTCTTGCACCTATTCCATTACGTGTAAGCTTAGGTGAAACAGCCATGGAGCGGACCTCTGCCAGTCTGTCCCAAAGAATATGAAGTCCCCCAACGCCTACAATTTCACCGGAGGGTGCTTCTGCCACAATCATATCCCGCAATGTCTCGTAAAGAGTATTTCTTGAGCGGGCAAGCATTATACCATCATTAGCATAATAATTAATCAGATTATAAATCTGCTCTATATCTGAAAAGGTAGGTTTCCGATATTTGATATCACCAGCCTTAATAACACTGGTATCATTTATCTTATCTTTTTCATCCGAATTTGCCACATGGGTCACCTCTTTAAATGTATAAATACATTATACACAAAATATAGAAATATTAATACTGTATAATTGTGATATCAGGATACATT
>CAVAVT010000070.1:0-7460 GCA_963592185.1 bacterium
ACGCAATGTGGAATGTTTTTCCTGCGGAAAAACTTGAACAATGGCGTTATAATAGAGATTAAACAAACAGGGCTTTCCGCCCCCTCACAATGGAGGTTCATATATATGGTAAATTTAGAAGAAATCGCAACAGAAAGGCGCAATAGTGCAACACTGCATATTGATAAGCTTTCTACATTGGAAATGCTTTCTCTTATAAATAACGAGGACAAAACAGTCCCTCTTGCAATAGAAAAAATTCTCCCAGATATAGCGAAAGCTGTGGATTTAATATCTTCCAAGCTTCAGTCTGGCGGTCGTTTATTTTATATAGGAGCTGGAACTTCTGGAAGACTCGGTGTGCTTGATGCGGCTGAGTGCCCTCCTACCTACGGAGTCTCCCCAGACCTTGTTCAGGGTATTATCGCCGGAGGCAGCCCCGCACTTTTAAAAGCCCAGGAAGGTGCTGAGGATTCTTTGGAGCTATGTGAAAAAGATTTAAAGGGAAAAGCATTTTCCAAGGATGATGTTCTAGTTGGAATAGCTGCTTCTGGTAGAACACCTTACGTAATAGGCGGACTGAGGTATGGAAAATCTATTGGTGCATCCACAATTTCAATATCATGCTCTCCCAATTCTGCAATAGCCAGCCTAGCTGATATTCCCCTTACTATTCTCACAGGACCTGAGGTAATAACCGGCTCCACTAGAATGAAGGCCGGCACCGCACAAAAACTTGTACTGAATATGCTTTCCACTGGCACAATGATAAAACTGGGCAAAGTATACAGCAATCTTATGGTGGATCTCATGGCTACTAATAAAAAGTTAGAGGAGCGCTCCATCCGCATTGTTATGGAGGCCACAGGTGAAAACAGAGATACATCTCAAAAAGCATTGAAAGATTGCAACGGCAAAGCAAAAATTGCCATCTTCATGCTTTTAACCGGTCTTAGTCCCGATAAAGCAAAAAATGAATTGGATAATTCAAATGGTTTTATTGCAAAAGCACTGCACAAATTAAAGGAGCTGAAATAAATTGACCGCAACACCAGAAAACATTGCTCAGAATATATATGACATAGTTGGTCCTGCATCCAATATAGAAAAAGAATACAACTGTATGACAAGACTTCGGCTTATATTAAAAACAGACCCGGAGAATTTCAAAGAAAAACTTACTGCCATTGATGGTGTGCTTGGAACAGCAAAATCAGGCCCGGAACTTCAGATTATTTTAGGCCCTGGACGTGCAGAGGCTGTTGAGACCGCTTTTAAATCAATACTGGAAGGGACTCCTTTAGAATCAGAAACAAAATCAGAATCTTCCTCTCCCCCTGTCTTGTCCAGCGATGAAACTACCAGCCAGCTTATAAAAAATGCGGAAATCGGTGATGGAAAAGCTCTTCACGAGGCAATCCGTGAAAAAAACAAAACTCCCATTAAACTTTTCCTTTCCAAAATTGCCTCCATATTCCTTCCATTAATTCCAGCTTTTATTGCCTGCGGACTTATTACCGGCCTTACAAATGTAGCAATAAAAATAAGCCCGGATATCGCCGGGTATCCCATAATCAAACTTCTAGGAATAATAGGCAATGCTGTTTTCTATGGAATGAACCTTTTCGTGGGATATAACGCCGCCCAGAAATTCGGTGGGTCCCCCATCCTAGGAGGCGTACTTGCAGCAATAATTTCCCATCCCGGTCTTGCAGATATAAATCTTTATGGTGAAAACCTGACCCCTGGCCGTGGTGGAATCATCGCCGTGCTGATTACCGCAAGTCTAGGTGCTGTTCTTGAAGTCCGCATCAAAAAAGTTGTTCCAGATATATTTAAATTTTTCCTGACTCCTTTGCTGGTCATCCTTATAATGGGCTTTGCAGCAATCTTTATCCTGCAGCCAGCTGGCGGCATAATTGCTGAAGCCATCGCCAATGCTGTAACATATGGAATATCCTATGGAAGTGTTGTCACCGGCTCCATTCTTGGAGGAACCTATCTGCCTATAGTAATGCTTGGCCTCCATCAGGCTATGACCCCTATCCACGCTCAGCTTTTAGCCAGTAAAGGCATAAATGTCCTTCTTCCAATACTTGCCATGGCTGGTGCAGGACAAGCCGGAGCAGCCATGGCTGTTTATTTCAAAACAAAAAATCCGCAGCTTAAAAAGATTATTGCCTCAGCTCTGCCTGTGGGCATCCTTGGAATAGGCGAGCCTCTGATATATGGTGTTACCCTTCCTCTAGGGCGTCCCTTCATCAGCGCTGGAATTGGTGGAGCCTGTGGCGGAGCTGTGCAGGCTTATCATATGGTAGGTGCAGGTACAATGGGCATCTCCGGTCTTCCCCTTGCAGCTGTTACCGACAATATTCCCGTATATCTTTTAGGCCTTCTTACCGCATATGTTATTGCCTTTATCGCCACTTGGATTATCGGCTTTGATGATCCTGCAGAGCCGGTTCCAGTTCCAATAAAATCCAAATAATTTACAAGCAGAATTAACTTCTATGAGTTATAATATAATGCAGTTACGCTTTATGCAAATTCAAAAGGAGGTAATACAATGCAGACAGGTATTTCGATTTACCCCGGATTGGATAATTCACTGGAGGAAAATCTCCAGCTCATGCACAATGCGTCAAAATTAGGTATTAAAAGGTTATTTACATCATTTCACATCCCTGAAACCGATACCAGAGCCTTTAAACATGAAATTGGTCAGGTTATAAGGGCTGCCAGGGAACTTGGCTTTGAAATAATTTCAGATATTTCCCCAGCCACCCAGGAGCTTCTTGGCATTGAGCAGTCCAGTCTTTCCGCATATCAAATATTGGGTATTAATACCCTTAGGCTGGACTATGGTTATGGCACACAGGAAATCGCCCGGCTAAGCAGAAATTCCCAACATCTGCGGATTCAGCTTAATGCCTCAACCATTACAAATAAAATTCTGCAGGAGCTGTCCCAATATAATGCGGATTTTAGACAGATTGATGCCCTGCACAATTTTTACCCAAGACCAGGCACTGGGCTATCTGAAGAAGCGCTTATGCGTAAAACCATAACCTTGACTAAACACGGAATAGGCATAAAATCCGGTGCCTTCATCCCTTCACAGGCAAGAAAACGATCTCCCCTCAAGGAAGGTCTTCCCACCTTGGAAATGCACAGAGATGAACCGGTGGATTTAACCTGCAGACATATGGCAGCCATGGGGCTTAGCTCCGTTTTCATTGGAGATTCCCTCCCTAGCCTTCAGGAGCTTGAGAGCCTTGCGAGTCTCACAATGTGGGGAAATGATATTGTTCGGATTAAGGCAAAAGCCTATACTAAAAATCCTGAAATAATTAAATTCCTTTCACAAACCTTTACTTCACGAACCGACGAGGCTCAGGATGCAATCCGTGCTCAGGAAAGCCGCCCCATGCTGAAAAAGGAAGGAATATCTGTGGAACCTGAACACACAGCTGCCCGGCCATTCGGTGCTGTAACACTTGACAACACTGGATATGGCAGATACATGGGCGAGCTGCAAATTATAAAGCGTCCACAGCCAGCGGATGAAAAAATCAATGTGGTAGCCAAAATTCTTCCCAATGAGGAATTTCTGATTCGCTATATAATTCCAGGTAGAAAATTCCGTTTGGAGCTTATTACAGATTAACGAGGAAAATTCATGATAATAAATTCTTTAAAAAGCAAATTCAAACATCCTGTGCTAATTATGCCTGCATCTGTGGGAGTTATCCTAATGCTCATCGGCATCGCCGGATGGTCCTACACCTACACAGCTGACCACCGCTCCGCCAACAGCCTGTCAGCTTACTGCGACATTGACTTTAGAGCCTCAAAGGACCGAAAAGGCAATGTGGACAGCATAATCCTCACCATACAGGATTACCGCTTTTCCAGCACAAAATTGAAACCTCAGCTGACTCTGTATATTGATGGAGACCCCAGAGTCTTCGATGCAAAAACTAAGCAGGTTTCTCCAACCTATGAGCTTTCACCCTATGATTCAAAAACTTCTCTAAAAAACATGAACAAGCTCTTCATTGAGATTCCCCCTGAGGTGGCACCTGCCATCAAAAATGCTGAATCCATAGATGCTGAGTTTGAATACCTGGGAGAGGACCCCATACGCCTCCCACTTAATTCCCCTGATCTCAGCTATTGGAAGGACCAAGTTTCCTAAAATTTAAGCACAAAAAATCCGATACAGCCGCCCCATGATTTTAATTATGAGGTGTGCCGTATCGGATATTTTTTATTTACCCGGTCTTTCCATATTGTTTAAAAGAGTTTCCTTCAGCCGCTGCTCTATAGCCAGCAGCTCCTTTTCAGCATTGGCACGCTTCTGTCTGCCATCCTGCTGAATCTTTATAGTTTCTTCAATGGTTGATACCAAGTCGTCATTAACCTTCTTTACAGTCTCAACATCCACAATGCCACGTTCATTTTCTTTAGCTGCCTCCACGGTGTTCTGCTTAAGCATTTCGGCATTTTTCTTCAAAAGCTCATTTGTAGCATCACTTACCGCACGCTGCATCTCAATAACCTTTTTCTGCCTCTGAAGTCCCAGAGCGATAACCATCTGATTTTTCCACAGAGGTATGGTATTGTATATAGCGCTTTGAACCTTGTCCACCAGCATTTTGTCATTATTCTGGATAAGACGTATCTGCGGTGCGGTCTGAATTGCAATGGTCTTGCTAAGCTTCAGATCATGCACTCTTTTTTCAAAGCGGTCCACGGTACTTTCAAAATCACTTACAACCTGTGCCGCCATTGGATCAGCAGATGCAGCCGCCTCCTGACGAAGCTTCGGAAGAATTGTATCCCTGGTTTCAGCCAGCTTTTCCTCACCGGCCTTGATATAAAGCTCCAGTGACCTGAAATATTCCAAATTTTTCTCGTATAGGCCGTCAAACATGATTATATCCTTCATCATGTCCATTCTAGCCTTGTCCAGCTCGCCGCTTATACGCTCCACTTGAACAGACAGCTTATCATACCGCTGCTTTATGTTTTCAGCCTTTCCTGCCAAAGTTCCCACAATAGGAATCTTTCTCCAGAAACTCTTGTCCTCTTCCTCGTACTGTTTAACGCCGGTTACAAGCTGTCCCAAAAGCTCTCCAACCTGTCCGCTGTCCTTTGTGCGGACTGTTGACAATACACTGTCTGAAAAGTCGGCGATGTTCTTCTGTGCAGCGCCGCCAAACTGTATAACTGCCCCGGAATCTGTTAGATCCAGCTTTTCCTTGATGGAATCTATCTCCGCCCTCTGCTGCGGTGTGATAGTCTCCACCGCAGCCTGCACAGTCTGAACCTCTTTGGAGGGATCCGACACCTCCACAGATTCTGTTTCCTGTTTTTTCTTATTCAAAAGCTCCTGAAGATTAACCTCTGCCATGCTTTACGCCCCCATTTGTCAATATTAAGACTTTATATACTGATTATAGAAATTTTCATTTTTCATAAAAAGATACCGCAGCCCCTCTACAAGACCGACAAGCCCTGGTATCATTGTCCAACAAAAAATTAAATATAGAAGGCCATTTTTCCATTTTCCCAGATAAAACTTATGGGCACCAAAACCGCCCAGGAATATTGCCAGCACTCCTGCCATAATCTTTTTGTCAGATACTTTAGTCATTTGCTCGCTGGACAGCTCATTATAGACTGTTCCTATACCTGCAGCATTTCGTCGGTTCATACCTCTTCCACGTCCTCCCATATTGTAAAGACCTGTACCCATCTTAATCTTTTCAGCTCTGCCCCAGTTTTCCCTGGCCGCCTTGTCCATGGCAGATTCTACCACCGACTTCTCCGGAGTCTCTTCCACCTTTATGCCATCCGCATCAAGATTTTGCTTCATTACCTGCAGCTCAGCATCCATGTTCATAAGCTGGTCGTTCAAAAGCTTTGAAAACTGCTCCTCATAGGCCTCATCAAAGCTGTCCAGCATATCTTTAATACGATGCTTCATGGACACCACTTCATCGGACTCCAGATTAATCTTTTCCATTTCAATGTACTGTTTTACCATGACCACGGCACGGTCCTGGTAATAATCCACAAATCTCCTTGCCAGCAGGATTTTTTCTGGATTTTTATGGAGATATTGCAGCATCCTATAAGCAATGTCCTGAATTTTGGCAAGCTGATTTTGAAGCTCCACGTCTTGCAGCTGGTCCATTGCTGTATTCAGATAATTATAATCCGTAACCGCCTTATTGTAGCACTCCTCCACCAGCTCCGCATTCTCCCCGGAGATATCAGGCAGCTCAATGGACTCCATCTCTCCTGCGGCATTGTTTTCCTTATGCTTTTTCCAGCATTGGATGCTAAAATATACCGCCAAAGCCGCCGGTATAACTCCGGCTGTGTCCTTCTCAACGAACATTCCTATTGCAACAGCACCGAAAATCAGTGCTGCAAGCAGATTTCCATTCATAAAATCATCCTCCCAAAAAGGATACGTTATTTCATCACTGACTGATACTTTTCGCCAAAAATATAGCAAAATCCTGCTATTTCTCAGCCTTTATCATTCTTGACACGGTAAAACCTAGTGATATCATTATACTTGCCGATACTGAAAAAAAGGAGAAATCATCATGAAGAAAGCTCTGCTCCTCATATATTTAATCTGGGGTCTAAACTGGGTTGTTATGAAAACCGCAAATCAGTTTTTCCCTCCAATAGAATTTGTATTTTACCGCTTTTTCTTTGGAGCAATTATATTGACAATTGTAGCCGCTTTTTTAAGGGTAGGTCTTCCTGAAAAGAAATACTGGCCCTGGATTTGTATTACAGGCATACTTCAAACTTCCCTGGCAAACTGTCTGCTTCAGACAAGTATGCTGAATCTAACCGCCGGAACGGTATCCGTTCTGAACTACAGCTCCCCGGTGTGGGTGGCTCTAATGGCGCATTTCATCCTGAAAGACAAGCTGACCCTTCGTAAAGGACTGGGTATTATATGCAGTGTAACAGGAATGGCAATCCTCATGGGCATTCAAAATTCCAGCGGAAGCTTTTTCGCAGTTGTTCTCGCCCTTCTTAGCGGTATTGTCTGGGCAAGCTCCACCATCATATTCAAGCTTAAGCTCACCAACGTCAACACGGTGCAGCTCACCACCGGACAAATGATTTCCGGAGCTGCAGCAGTTGGAATCTACACACTTATCTTTCCCCAGGGAGAAATTATTTGGAATACATCATCCATTCTCTGCATAGCCTATAATGGCATTTTGGCCTCCGCCCTCTGCTTCTTCCTTTGGAGCTATGTCCTTACCCGTATGGAGGCAGCCAAGGCAGCCACCGCTATACTGGCTGTACCAGTGGTGGGAATCATCGGCGGTGTTCTCCTCATTGGAGAGCCACTTACCCTGAACATGATTGTGGGTATGGCAATAATCCTTACAGGTATATACACCGTAGTATCTGAAAAGCCCACAAAACTCCGTAAATAA
>CAVAVT010000071.1:0-7452 GCA_963592185.1 bacterium
TCGATGGTGATTTCCACCACATCGCCGGCTTTGAGGAACTGGGGCGGATTGAGACCCATGCCCACGCCCTGCGGGGTGCCGGTGGCGATGACATCGCCGGGCTGCAGGGTCATGCCGTCGGAGAGGATAGAAATCAATTTCGGAATGGAGAAAATCAGGTCGGTGGTGGAGCCTTCCTGGCGGAGATGGTCATTCACCTTCGTGTAAATGGTGAATGGCACCGGCCAATCGCCGATCATGACAGTGGGGCCCATGGGGCAGAAGGTATCAAGGCTCTTACCGCGGAACCACTGGAGATGTTTCTTCTGCAGGTCTCTGGCGGTGACATCATTGATGATGGTGTAGCCGTACACATATTTCATGGCGTCTTCTTCGGCTACATTGGTGCAAGTCTTGCCGATGATGACCCCCAGTTCGCCTTCGTAGTCCACCTCTTTGGTGACAGACGGGTGGCTGTTGATTTCTTCGTTGGGGCCGATGATGGATGTGGTGGCTTTGGTAAAGAAAATGGGGTTATCCGGATTCTTGGCATTCACGTCCTGGTCGAATTCTTTGACATGGGCCTGGTAATTCTTGCCGATGCAAAGCACATTGCGACGGGGGTGGAAGGGGACTTCCAGACGCACATCCTTCAAGGAAATCGGAGTGATCACCTTGTCCTTTTCATTCATCTCCAGTGCATGGGCGAGATTCAAAAGTCCATCTTCGCCGCTTTCGATGAATTCACCCATGGTTTCCGCCAGGGGAATGAAATAGGTTTCCTCCAAATCGCGAGCGGAGTAAATGGAGTCCCCATCGGCAGACAACACGCCCCACTGGCGGTCGCCCTGGTAGTTATAAGATACAAGTCTCTGCATAGTATGCCTTCTTTCTTGAAAAATGATTGCTTAGTGATTGCTCCAATTATATCATAAAATCGTTGTTTCATAGACAAGAAACCTAGGGAAACGCTGATTCTTCGATTTAATCAGTGTTTCCCTAGCCCTTCCCGCGCTCTTTTATGCTACAATAGAAAAAAACACTTTTTACTGGAGGGAATTATGAAAAAAGTCATCTTTGATATCGACGGCGTGCTTTTGAGCGAAGAGCGATACTTCGACGTGTCGGCGCTTACAGTGTGGGAAATACTCTATAGCCCCAAGTATCTGGGACTTCCGGCGGAGCAGGACGATTTCGACGCCTCCTCTGTGACGGAGGGGCAGATTGCCTCCTGCCGCAGCATCGTGTGGGGCGGCGATAAGCTTCTGGCGTGGCTGAAATCCCGCGGCATCAATTCGAATTGGGATATGGTGCATGCCTACCTCATCACCGCCTTCTGGCTCATGGGAGAAACTTTCTACAAACGCTCGGAAGGGGAGAAACTGGCGCTTAGCTTCCACGAAGCGAAAGACCTTCCGAAAATGGGCTTAGAACTCATGGGGCTTCCCATGCCGAAAGCAGAGGAAATTCTTGCTAAGTGGAAATCAACAATTCCTGAAGGCGTGCAGGGCGAGGCGGTCTTTGATACTCTGCAGAAAGCTATGGGCAGCACTTTTGCTGCGCCAGTGGACTGGGCAGCGTTGCGCTCTGATTTCTGGAAAATTCACACCGAAGCCTTCCAGGCCTGGTACTTGGGGGACGATTGCTTCATTACCCTTTTGCATCACGTGCCCTACCATCCCGGGAAACCCGGTTTCCTCAGTCGCGAAGTGCCACTGGCACCGGCAGCGGCTGTGAAGTCCATGTTCCGCGAGCTCAAAGAAATGGGCTACGACATCGCTATCGCCACCGGTCGGGCGAGAGAGGAAATGGAAATCCCCTTCAAACTTTTTGGTTGGCAGGAAGAATTCGATCCCCTCTACATGGCCACCGCCTCCGATGCCGTAGAATCAGCAAAGTTCCTGGGCGGCCCGGTTCTCGATAAACCGAATGCCTTCATTTTCTCCGCTGCCATCTTTGGCAGAAAGCGGGAGAATTACGAGGCTTACTCGAAAGAAGTCATGCAGCCAAAGAAAATCGACGAAATTTATGTCTGCGGTGATTCCTACTCCGACGTCCTCGGCAGCCGCCGCGCCGGCGCGAAATGCATCGGCATTTTGACCGGTCTCGAAGGCAAAGGGGCGATTCCGATGTTTGAAAAAGAAAAAGTTCCTTATCTCGATCGCGTCACCGATGTGGTAGAATATATAAAAACAAAATAAATGGCCAAAGAAGAGCCGCGGGGTATCGTCCCGGGGCTCTTCTTTGGCAGAGAGAAATAGTATTTCATTTATTGTTAATTGGCTATATATTTATGCAATGCTGTGGTATAATTATGTGAATTTATAGAAATTGGGGTTTGCTATCTCACGGAGTCATAGGAAATCTCATAAGAAAAGAGTTGGATACAAAGCATGATCAGTTTAAAAAACGGGGACGGTATTCGTTGGCCGCAGGGAAAGCGAATTGCCGTGGTTCTTTCTTTTGATTTTGATGCAGAATTTCTCCGATATTCTGTGATTGGGAAAAAACATATTGGTTTTTCTGATATGTCCCGAGGGCAGTACGGCCCTGATGAAGGCCTCAAGCGCTGTCTGGATATGTTAAAACGGCAACAGATTAAGACAACCTTTTTTGTACCGGGTGCTGTGGCAGAGAAATATGAGGAAAAGGTGAGGGCCATCGCCGCAGATGGCCATGAACTGGCTTATCACGGATATGACCATGACGCCGATGTGTTGACGCCGTTGGATAAAGAAGAGGAAAATATGGCGCGTAGCGAAGCGCTTCTGGAAAAAATCAGCGGTCAGAAAGTAGTAGGATACAGAGGGCCATTGGATACAATCCCCGAGTGCGGCTTTGCACTGATGCAGAAGAGAGGCTATCTCTATGATGCCACCTTGAAAGATTGTGACTGGGCCTATGTGCCGGAAGAGTGCAATGAAGAAACGCCGGTGGTGGAACTTCCATCGGATGTGGCGATCGATGATTTCTCTTATTTCTATTTTTCTTATGCCGATGAGCATACCATCACTTGCAGCTATCCGGCAGACTACGTGTATGATATGTGGAAAGATTATTTCGATGAGCTGGCTTCGGAAGGAGATAAGGTCATGGTGCTGAAGCTCCATCCCCAGCTCATTGGTCGCGTGAGCCGTATCCGTATGCTGGAACAGCTGGTACTGTATATGCGTCAAAACGGCGCGTGGATTGCCTCCTGCCGGGAAGTGGCACAGTACGTATTGGATGATTACAAGAAAAGAAAGGGAGCGGATGCATGATGGAATGGCCCAATAACAAACGATTGGCATTGATGCTCTCTTTTGATATTGATGCAGAGACCCTCTGGCTCACCAGAAATCCAATCAATTATCATCACCTGGTGCATATTTCCCGAGGACGCTATTCGGTGAAGCAGGGGATACCGCGGATCCTTCGCATGCTGGACGCAGAAGGGGTGACGGCGACTTTTTTCACACCGGCCTATACCGCAGAATTGCATCCTGATGTGATTCGCGCCATTGCTGAGGAAGGCCATGAGATTTCCTATCATGGCTATTTGCATGAATCCTACAATGACTATGAGAAAGAAAATGCACTGATGCAAAAAGCAGAGGACATTATCGAGGGCATCACCGGGAGCAAACCTTGCGGGGCCCGGATTCCCGATGGTTTCGTCTATGATTTCCACCTGAAACTATGGCTGGAGAGAGGATATATTTATTCTTCGAATTGGAGAAATAATGATGGCCCTTTCCTGCATAAAATTGACGGAAAGGTGGTTCCCATCGTGGAGCTTCCGAAAGATGGGATTGTGGATGACACGTCCTATGATATGTATACCATTCAGTCTCCCGAGCACCACTACCTCAGAAGCGGGCGGGAAATGACGGGGATCTGGATGGATGAATTTGACGGCCTGGCTGAGGAAGGGCGCATTATGAATTTCGTAATGCACCCGCAGTTTATCGGGCATCCGGAGTATATCCGTGCGCTTCGTGAATTTATTCGCTATGCGAAGGACAATGGCGCGTGGATCGCGCAGGATCAGCAGGTAGCCCGGTGGTATCTGGCACAGCATGGTTTTCCGGAATTGGCGTGAAGACCGGCATGTTGCTTATTACATAAAAAATGATTGTTATTTGTAGGGGGTACATTATGATGAAAAAGAGCCTGGGTAAAGCAATTTTAGCATTTTCGGCAGCTGCCGTTTTGGCCATCGGTCTGGCAGGTTGCGGCGGGGATCAGAAGGCAGAGAGCAAAGCTGCTGCCGGTGGAGAAAAGTTGGTGATCGCCATCAATTCCACCTTCCCGCCATTTGAGTCCGTGAAGGAAGGAACTTCTGATTACACCGGTATCGATATCGATATCGCAGAATACATTGCACAGAAAACGAATAAGAAAATCGAATTCACCGATATGAAATTCGCCTCCCTGGTACCGACTCTGCAGAGCGGCCGTGCAGACATGATCATTTCCGCGATTTCCCCGACCGATGAAAGAAAAAAGGTGGTCTCTTTCTCTGATCCTTATTATTTCCCCATGAAAGCCATCATCTGCAAAAAGGGAGCCGGCTATGATACCCTGGCGAAATTGAAGGGACAGTCTGCCGGTGCTTCTATGGGCACGACCTTCGTCAAAGATTTGAAAAATGAAGGTGGCATCGAAGTGGTAGAGATGGACAGCACGCCGCTGGTTGTGCAGGATATCAAGAATGGCCGTCTGGCCGGCGGGCTCTTTGACTCCGCTCAGGCAGCTGTATTCGTTAAAGAAAATCCGGATCTGGAATTGCACGTGCTGAATCTGCCGGTGGTGATGGACGATACTTTCGCCATCGCACTGCCGAAGGATTCCAAGGATGTGGAAAAGATCAATGCCCTGCTGAAGGAAATGAAGACTAATGGGGAAATGCACAAGATCCTGGTGAAACATCTGGGCGAAGAAGGCACGAACCAGTATGAAAAGGTAGAAGCAACCCTGGATATTGCCAAGAAATAATGGCGATTTGATTGGCATGCGAGGAAACAGCCGATGAGTTTTTGCTTTCGGCTGTTTCTTTCCTATTATTCCCCTGGAAGGGAGATTCTATGTTCCAATTCTCTATACTAAATCCCTATCTGCCATTGCTTGCCGGCGCGGTATGGGTTACTTTGAAATTCACCTTTTTATCGACCATCATGGGGTTTTTGGGTGGATTCATCCTGGCTCTGATTACCCTGTCGAAGAAACGTATACTCTCCTTTCTGGCAAAGGCCTATATTTCTGTATTCCGCGGCACGCCACTTTTGGTGCAACTGATGCTGATCTATTTCGCTACCCCGCAGCTGACGGGATATACCATTTCTCCGCTGGAAGCCGGCGTCCTGTCTTTCGGCCTGAATTCTGCGGCTTATATCTCGGAAGCACTGCGTGGCGGCATCCTGTCGGTGGATCGCGGGCAGTGGGAAGCGTCTATGTCTCTTGGTGTCCCGACCTGGCGTTTTGTCCTGGATGTCATCCTTCCTCAGGCGGTAAAAAATGCGTTGCCCTCTTTGGTGAATGAAAGTATCATGCTCCTGAAAGACTCCAGCCTGGTGTCGGTCATCGGCGTGGCAGACACCTTGCGTTGGGCCGATTTGATTCAGGCAAAGACATTCAGAGCGTTCGAAGCTTTTATTGTTGCCGCTGCAGTGTATTATGTGCTTGTTATGCTTTTGAATTTCATTGGGGCATGGCTCGAAAAGAAGGTGCGGATCAGTGATTGAAATAAAACATCTGGCAAAAAGCTTTGGGAATCTTTCTGTACTGAAGGATATCAATCTCACCATCAACAAAGGCGAAGTGGTCACCATCATTGGTCCTTCGGGTTCCGGGAAATCCACCTTGCTTCGCTGCCTGAATTTGCTGGAACACCCGGACTCGGGCTCTATTATCTTTGATGGTGCCGATATTGTGAATGGCAAAATCAAAGTGGAAGATATCCGAAAACGGGCCTGTATGATCTTCCAACACTTCAATTTGTTCAAAAATATGACAGTCCTGGAAAATGTGACCTATGCACCGCGAGTAGTGAATAAACTTTCTACCAAAGAAGCCAATGAGAAGGGCATGGCACTCTTGCAGAAAGTAGGCCTGGCCGATAAAGCCGACCAGTATCCAAGCCGCCTTTCCGGCGGGCAGAAGCAGCGTGTTGCCATCGCCCGGGCCATTGCCATGGACCCGGAAGTGCTTCTCCTGGACGAACCTACGTCGGCGCTGGATCCGGAAATGGTCAAAGAAGTATTGGACGTCATCCGCGAACTGGCAGACAGTGGCATTACTATGGTTCTGGTGACCCATGAAATGGGATTCGCCAAAGACGTATCGGATATGATCCACTTCATGGATGGTGGCGTCCTCATCGAAAGCGCGCCGCCGAAGGAATTCTTCACAGCCCCCAAGACAGACCGGGCGAAGAAATTCCTGGCTAGCATTCTTATTTGATACGGTTGGAAGGCATTAGGGAAACAAGTATGATTTCAGATAACGATTTAATCAGTGTTTCCCGAGGCCTTTTTATTTATAGGGGTATATATGAAATTATATATTATCAATCCGGACTACGGCGTGAGCCGGCAAGCCATGGATGAGCGGTGCCGCATGCTACAGACCTATACTGGCGGTGATGTGGAAATCCGAATGGACTGCCTGACGCAGACCAAGGTGGAAATCGATTCTACCACCGACGTATTTCTGGCCGCACCGGAAATATTGCAAATGGGACTGGACGCGGAAAAACAAGGCTACGATGCGGTGATTCTGTACTGTTTCAGCGACCCGGCCATCGATGCGCTGCGGGAGCAGCTCAGCATCCCCGTCATCGGCGGCGCCCAGGCTGCCATGCTGTCTGCCCTCTACGTCAGTCGGCATGTCAGCGTCCTTTTGGCCGATAAAAAACGAATCCCTGAGAAAAAGATTTTCCTGAGACATATGGGCATTGATGCAGAACGGATTTCCGGCGTAGATGCCATAGACTTCGGCGGAAAATCTATCTGGGGGAATAGAGAACAGGCATTGCAAGAGTTGATTGTCAAAGGCAAAGAAATGAAAGAAGCCGGCGCAGAATGTGTGGTACTGGGCTGCCTGTCTTTCCTGGGCCTGGCGGGGTCACTCTCCGATGCGTTGGATATGCCGGTCATTGATCCCGCCATTTGCGCTGTCACTACAGCCGAAATGGTAGTGCGGCAGGGGCTGCGGACCAGTAAAATTTCCTATCCGAACCCCAATTAAATATATTTCCTAAAAAAGAGCAGGTGGCAAGAGTGCACCTGCTCTTTTTTATTGGGGGCCATGCTTTTTATGAAAAATGTGATATAATGCGAGTATAAACAAAGAATTTTGTGATGGAAATGCTGATTTTATATAAAATTTTGTGATAAAAATGTCCCAAAAGCGAGGAATTTTGTGATGGAGAGACTAAAGCGGAAGTTGGATGACCGTTTGCTGGCATGGCGCAGGGCTCCGGAACGCATGCCT
>CAVAVT010000072.1:0-7315 GCA_963592185.1 bacterium
AACTATAAATATAAAATCAAAAGCTCCTACTTGGAGCATTTTTTATTGATTTATTACATTTTCTGAACGAAGTGTGACATGACACCCCTAGATTATTCTAAGTCAAATGATACTTAAACTGGTTTTAGAGGTCGGTAAAGATACAAGATGCATACTTGCAATCCAGATACATTTTATTCCATCTAAGCATTGCTTCCAATTTTCTGTGATGCTTCAGGACCTTATTGATAAGGGCATATGTCTCGAGACGTTCTACAAAAGGCGTGCGGCTCTCTGCAGCCAATTTGAGATAATAGTCCGCCATTTCCTCTTTCCCCGCCAAAACGCAGTCCAAATAGCAGTTGCTACAGAGCCAAAAACTATCTCTTAGCTCCTCCCATGGCAATTTTTCCATAAGCCTTATATTCCGTCGATAATCAGTACTTCCCAGTTTGCTATGACGGATGACAAAATCAGCCGTTATCCATTCGCTCTCTTTCAGCTCCGGCATCCCTTTCGAAAGAACCAAGTGCTCATGGACAATCCCTTCCCAAATGAAGCCGGCATCTCTTTTTATGATCCTAGGAGCAATATACACTACGCCTTTTTCAGGCCGATCATACCCTGCATATATCAATTTCGCCTCAAGGTTCTGTTTTAGATGATTTATCTTTTCGGCATTCTCAGGTGAAATTCGATCATCTGCATCAAGCCACATAATATAATCACAGCTTGCTTTCTCAAATGAAGCATTTCGAGCAGCAGAAAAATCATCACACCAAAGAAAATCAAACACTTTTGGGGTAAATTTGTAGGCTATTTCTCTTGTCTTATCCGTGGAACCTGTATCTACCACTATGATCTCATCGGCAAAAATTGCTGCATCCGATAGGCATCTAGCCAGTACAGATTCTTCATTTTTAGCAATCAAACAAACACTGAGAGTTACTCTCGAGCCTTTGCTAAATAATCCTTCCATATCTCCAATGCCTTAATAAAGGCTCAATTTCATTTACCTTAAGCCAAATTTTTTTTGGTATGCACAATTCTTATATAATGATTTGAATCTTCCACCGGCAACCTCTTCCAAATCGTCATCATCCAATGGAAAGCCACTAAAATCATCCAGTGCATCCTCCACCTGCTCTTCAGTGTAGCCAAGCTCATAGGCTGCTTTCTTCATATTGTCCAGGCTATCAAAGGCCCCGACACTTCCAGAATCCAGTAACTTTTTAAACAATTCCTTCATGTTCTTTTCCTCTTTTCATTATCTTTGTTTCATAAGGTGTACTCTAGGTAATAACATAAATACATATTCTGCTTTATATCAAATTTTAGTCGGCAGTTGCACCGCCCGGTGATCAATAATCTCCCCTGGATAATTGGTGCAAAAGCTGCAGGCATAAGCCCCCTTTTCCCTAAAATAAAAATTACGCAACTCCTCTCTCAGGCTGTTCTCACTATCACGAGGTGCCAAAAGCTCTACACTTTCCTCCTGAAGCTTTGGGTAAAGCCCCATCCTTTCACCATGAGCTGCCCTAGGACATGAATACAAGCTTCCATCCATAATGGTACAACAATTTTCTTTTGAACGGCAGCCTCGAAAGAGCCTATCTTTCCCCTCTCCTTGTTGATACAAGGTATCCGGCTTGCCAAAGTCAAACCAAATATCATTCTCTGATATTTCAGAATAGGAGATTTGATTCTCCGAAAGCTGTTTTTTTATCTTCTCCTGCTTTACGGACAGATTCTTATAGTTACTAAGCAAAACACCAACAAGGGGATTATCATGTATGCTCTTAAGAAGCTCATCCTCAAAAATAATTGTACCATTTGTAGTGATTTGTATGCCCATAATTTTTCCACTAGCAATAATTTCTGGCATATTTATGATTTTCTGTATGGTGTTCTGCTTCAGCAAAGGTTCCCCGCCCAAAATCTTCAACATAGCAATGCCATCTACAGCATTGATGAGATTTCTCAGCGAAGTAATTATCCCTTCCGTGGAAATGTTGTCATGACACGTGTAATACTGCATGAGGTTGGCACAGTCACGACACCTCAGCGTGCATCTAGTAGTCACCACGACTTCCACCCCACCCAAATACAATCCCTTCCGCTGCTTTCTATACAATGGTGCAAAATACATGAAATAATCCTGCTTGGCAAATCCATCCTTGATAATGGAGGTAGCATTATAAAAATCATCGATACCCTGATATCCCAGATATTTTGTATACCGAGGGACAAAGGTTTTACCAACCAAAAACACATAGCAACCGCTATATACGAGAAGTTCTTGACAAGTTATAAACCTTAGCTTCAGCCGCCCCCTTCTTTCTAACCATATGTTGTCTTTTTCCATCCATCCTTCCTGAAAATCCTCCCACATCTGATCAAGTCTATTTCCAGCACAATCATCATCGCATATTACTATATTTCCACCAAAGCCTTCCGGTATATCCCTTATGATTGGGATACACCTTGCAAAGGGGCCGCAAAACACCATATCTCTGCCGTCATATTCTTCCCATCTAAATATCTTTATAAACCTACACCTTCTTTTCCTTAATCCTGCTCTCTTCTCTTTCTATGTAAAGTAACAAAATCTTAGTCTGTATATTATCTGGATATATCTCTCGTGCCTTAATAAGTGCTTCCCTTGCCTTCTGTAGAGCCCCCATATTTAGATAGGCCTTGCCCATTCCCAGCCATGGCCGGAAATCATAGTAGTCCTGGCAATGAGCCATCAAATCGCTAAGATCCATCTGGCAGGCCTGAGCTCTCCTATACATTTCGACAGCCTCCTCATTCCTCTGCTCCCGCCTCAGCACATCCCCAAGAGTGCAAAATACCTTTTCGCTACCACCATAGTCTTTCAAATACTGCTGCAAACACTCCCTTAAAGCTGAATATCTATGCAGTTCCTTCATGCTATAAATATAAGGTGGCAATGCCCAATCTATATGGAAAAGACTCCCAGACTCATAGAGTATTTCAAATTGTCTCACTGCCTCCTCATGGTTTCCATCCAGACAAAGCTCCCGACAGTAATAGCTTCTACTCATATTATCTAGTTCATAGCCCTCCTGGAATTTTAGCTCAAAAATGTTTATATTTCTCCGCTTTGCATTTTCTCTGACCTTTCTATGGATCACTGAAATATCAGATCTATAAAGAATATTACAGCTGGCATCCAAAGGGATCACCTCATGAATAGGATATTGCCATATAGGATTTATTGCTCTACGTATCAGCCTGTCCCGCAAAAGTTCCCAGTTTTCTATTAAGCCATCACTGCCCACATCGTCCGTATACCGGAAACATACAACATCTGTTTCTGGCGGCATATGAGCCTTCAGATATTGAATCCTCTCAATAGTGTCCCCATCCATATCATCATCTGCATCCAGCCACATAATATAGTCGCAAGTTGCCTTGCTAAACGAAAAATTCCTAGCAGCGGCAAAATCATAATCCCACGTATAATCATATACAAGATTTGTGTACCTGCAGGCAATGGAGCGTGTTCTATCCACGGAGCCAGTATCTACCACAATCAGCTCATCTGCAAATTGGGAAACGTTTTTCAAACAACGCTCCAGCACAGCCTCCTCATCCCTCACAATCAAACACACACTGACTGTCACCGGCACAAATTTACTATACCATATCTTGTTACGGATCCCAGAAACAGAATCTGGAAACAATCTGAGCAACTGGTCATTATATTCTATAGCCTGACGGACATTCCCCAAAATATAACTACACTTCTGTATACGCAAAAGGAGCTGTTTGATTTCACTGCAAGATGTTATTTTTTTACCAAGTTGTGCAAGACAAAAGCTGTAAATGTCCAGTGCAGCTTTATAGCATTTGCAATACATGAAATTGTTGCCTGCCTGCAAAAAGCAGCGAATCTGCTCATATTCATCAGTTTTCCCACTCATAGCAAGTAGCAGCATGCGTTTCGCCTTCTCCGGCTCCTTTGCCAGCGTGAAATCCACAAAGCACTGCACCCCCAGCCAGAAACAAGCCTTCACTTCCTCATCGGATATTTTGGCCATAATCCGACTATTTCTAATGCTGCTATATATGACTTTTTCCGGGCCTCTATCTTCCCTACCATGATATAAGACAATATCGCTCATAAGCATCGGCTCTTTTATCGGAAAACGCTCATGAACTGCACCATACCATTTCCTTTCATCCCTTCTCATAATCATATGAAAAGGAATACTTACACCACCGTTTTCTGGAGTAATATATGTAAAACACACAGAATTTACTTCATAAAGCCTATCCTTCAACTGTAGCAGCTTCTCCAAATTTTCATCGTCCAATACATGGTCTGCATCCAGCCACATGATGTAATCGCAGGTTGCCTTGCTAAAGGAAAAGTTTCTAGCTGCAGCAAAATCATCCTGCCATGTATATTCATATACATGGTCTGTGTATTTGGAAGCAATAAACCTAGTATTGTCCACAGAGCCAGTATCCACCACAATCAGCTCATCCGCGAAAGTGGAAATGCTCTTCAGACAGTGCTCCAATACCGCCTCCTCATTTTTCACAATCATACATACGCTGACCGTTGCCCGTGCATTTTTTTCATACCTGCCTTTATCATCCATCTGTTTACACCTCGCTATATTTACTAACACAAATCAGCAATCTTCTCACCAATAACAGCCATTTTCAACCTTATTGAAATTCTTTGGTCTCTCAGCTTTTGACGGACGAATCCAATACTTATTAATGAATTTAGAATATTCAGGCTGGTCATTCAGCCATCTATTGCCATAAATCCCAAATAACATCTGAACCCAACCACCAAGATGAATTCCAATTTTACCTTGTCTTTTAGCGTGTGCAGCTAGAGGCATACCGTATGCTCCACAGCCAATCAATGCAATATCATAATTTATTGAGTCCATTTCATCTTCCATATATCGTAAGGCTTCAAACCAATCTTTAAAACCTGTTGATGGCCCATTCCCAGCTATACTCTGAACAGCTTTAATAACAGTTAGGGATTTAAATTGTGGCAGCACTTCAGGATTATCAAATAATTTATTACGGCGACTATATTGATTCTTTATTGATTCTACAAATGGATGGATCACCAAAATATTCTTTTCTTCTAGTGCTTTCGTCCAAGGATGACTCCATTTAAAAGGTGCATAGTAACCATCTAGATTAACCTTTATACAACAATTTAACTTATCAAATAAATATTGTTCCTCATCTACATATGAAGCTAAAATATCAATATACTTCAAATCTGATTCCAGCAATTCCGCAAACTTATACTGCAAATCCACATTAGCAGGAAAAAAACCAGCATTATTAGATAGTATCTCTACTATATCCTCTGGGAATATACTACATTTGCCACAAATATAGTCATAATAGTCATCTGTTGTCAAGCCGCGTTTATTTCTCAAGCAACAACAAAGAGCATCCAACTCTATTGTACCGAATTTACATATCATTAATCCTTTCTTATTATTTTGTATAGCTTTTAGAATATAATCATTAGCAGCTTGATCGACATAATTAGCCCTTGACTCGTCCCGCCAATTATGTGGCTCATTTTTGTTTTTTAAATATGTTTCTCTTAATGAATTCAATATATTCTTAGTTACAATGTTATTTTTCATTTAATGTCAACATCCTTCCTATTGACCATTTAATCCAGATATAATGCATTTATTTGCGACAATGAGCAAACCTATCAAATCCTCTTAACCCATCTATGTAATAAGATATATATTTAAAATACCATCTATCAATAAAGATTCCGCTAAGTATTGTGTAAATAAAAATAATCAAAATTGATTTTATCTTCTTCGCTACCTTCTCATTATTTCTCTTTGAAAAAATAATCCGATTTCTTTGAAGGTAATAATCACCACAAATTTTTTCTTTTTTTATTGATGCCGATCCCTTATGATTTATATACCCCTTCAGGGTACAAAGACATTGCATTCCCGCTTTCTTTGCTTTTATGCACCACTCGGTTTCTTCCCAAAAAAGAAAATAGCACTCAGGCATCATCCCAAGAATATCAATTATGCTTGCCTTAAATACAATACAAGCGCCGCCCACATAATCACAATCAATTATTCGTTCTCTTGGTGAATATCTTTTGCCCTTGTTCAAGTGTATAGATATACACCTGACTAAATCGACCATTCCTCCAGTATACTGTATCCTGTTGCTATTAAATTCTAATATTGCGGGCCCTACAAATGCACACTTATCATTGTTTTCAAGAATTTCAATACATGGTGCAAAAGACGTATCATTTACTAAAACATCATTGTTTACAATTGCGATATATTCTGCTCCATGAGCAACAGCATATTTAATACCTGCATTATTCCCCGCTGCATACCCGCGATTAGTATTTGTCTTTATGAATACTATTGCACTCTTGCTTTTATTGATAAATATCTCTAATTTTTCTATGCAAGCTCTATTAGACCCATTATCAACTATTACCAAACAATAATCTACACTTGATACTGAGGTAAAACTATTAATACAAGCAATTGTATCCTCATAATTATTATAATTTAGTATTATAGCGTAAATCTTTTTTTTCATAATTGATAAATTCTTTTCTGCTTCATCCATAGAGCACTTCTCCCTCCAGCAGGATATTCTGATACAGGGGCAGTATTTCCTTTTGCTCCTCAAAGCTACTCTTGTCCCTAGCCAATATAGAAATAACCACATCCTGGTCAAAGCTGATATGCTCAGATATGGTTGACATTTCCTTGCGGATTTCCTTTAGCTTATCCTGGGGCATATCCAAGATAACCATATAGTCTATATCCGATTATTCCGTTTGTTCCTGACGGGCATAGGAGCCAAAGAGGATGATTTTATTTACCTGCACATCCGCCATATTCAAAACATCCTTGACCACAAGCTTGTTGATATTTTGCAGCTTTTCCGCCGTACACATACTATCATCCCCCTTTGCTTCCACATTTAGAGATTCAGTCATCTTCCAGAGCTTCTAGTGCTGATACAGGATATACAATCCCACTGCATTGATCACACTTACAGCACCGGACATTCTCTGTAAACACATAGCAATCATCATACTGGGCTAGATATGTTCCCAGGTAATCATGCATCATGCCACCTCGACAAATCAAGCACTTCATATCACTTCAACCTAATCAGCTCATACTCCCTGCTACCGATGCCGATTTTTTCGCCGTGTTCCAGAGTTTCCTTCCAGTGAACATTTGGATTGCTATCTAAGAAGTGGTCATGGTGATGGTGCCAGTCCGGCTTGGCCAGATTGTCTCCCAGCTGG
>CAVAVT010000073.1:0-7213 GCA_963592185.1 bacterium
ATTTCGAATGTTGAATTTTACCTTATTCTTCGTAGACATTTTTCTCCTCCTTAATTTCTGACAGCCTATTACTCATAGACAGGACGCACCGTCATATCCGATGTGATATTCGTGATATCCTGATTCCACCCCTTAAAGGTCTTACCCTCGATTACCTCAGGTGTCGGAGCAAGGCTTGTAGCATCCCCGCCAACCTCTACTTCAACGGTCTTTAACACATCATCCCCTGCGTTATTTAGGAACCGCACCGTGTAGGTAATAGTCTCGCCAGGGATATAAACCTTATTGAACCAGTTGTTGTAATACGGAGTCTCCGTATTATCTGATGTCTTTGCCTTCACATAGCCGCCCTGTAAGGGGCTTGCTGTGATGGATAGCGTCTCAGTCTTAACCTCAATCTCATCCTCTTTTGTGGCGGATTCCAGGGTCGGACGAGAAGCTGTACAGTTATAGAGCACATGGCGGATTCTCTTTGCATCTCCATCGAATTCAAAAAGAAGTGCGAACTTCTCTGTATCTGCCAGTGCGCTTTCAATCAGCACGTTGTTGTCATCCATGGTTTCCTTCAGGATATCCTTACGGAATGACTCTGGCACAAGGGCAAGTTCCAAATCCCCCTCATAGCCCTGGTTATTGGAAATCGTATAATAGGCATATCCGTCTGCATAAAACACAGCAGGCTCACCATTTGGATCAAGAGACAGAGATACTGCACCGGGCATTGGAACCGGCGTATCAAACTCATAGGAATCGTCCTCATTGATGGTAAGCTTGGCATAATAGACATTACGGATATTGAACTTTACTTTGTTCTTAGGCGTTGTTGCTGCCACGATTTACACCTCACTTTCAAAAGCATACAGGACCTCATAGAGTTTTTCGGATTCAATCCAGACCTCTGTCTTATCATAAAAAATGGAGGCAGCATCAAAAAGCTCCTCCAGCTTCTGCTCCACCGATGGGTCCTTATAATCGGTGTACAGTTCAATGTGTACCTGGTTTATCTTGTAATACACCTTTCCATCAGCTCCAAAGTTAGAAGAGCCGGGAGAAAGAAAACAGATAAACGGCGGATTGGGGCTTTCCCCTTCCGCAAAGTGGTCATAGGCATATGGAATGCCGCTGGCCTTTAATAGTTCTATGATTTTCTCCATATTTCTTCCATATCCCCTTCACTTTCCAAGAGCAGATTCGATGTCTTTTATAAGCTGCTCCTCGCCCTTCTCCTCTGCCGGTGCAATATGCGGAATCGCTTTGACTCTTCCACCGCCACGCTTCGCATGACCATTCTCTAAGAGGTGTGCCAGCATATATCTTGTTGGCGAATACACAGTAACCTGCAACTCTGTAGAGGTTTCCTTCGTATTAAACTGTACCCTTTGTCAAGGACATTTTTTATTTTAGGAAATTGGGATTGTGTGTTTGTTTCGCTTGTCAATCCCTATTTCTTTCAATGGGTAATTTCCAGTCGTTATATACTCATAATATTCGCGGGGCGAAAGCTTCTTTAGCCCCCATTGGTATCTCTCATTGTTGTAATATTCCAGCCAATCAGCTATAACTGCCTTTACCTCACGAAAACTCTTACATTCGCTAATATCCACCTCATCCTTCATATGACCAAAAAAGCTCTCCTGAGGGGCATTATCCCAACAGTTCCCACGCCTGGACATGGATTGTATAAGATTTTCATTTTGAACCAAATCTATAAACTTGATGCTGGTATAGTGGCAGCCCTGATCAGAATGTATCAGCGTTTCTGCTGTCAGCTCAATGCCATGGTTGACAACCAGCTGCCTGACTGTATCCAGGACAAAATCTACCTCCAGCGAGTCACTTAATTCATATGACAAAATCTCTTTTGTATAGGCATCCAATATCGTTGAAAGATATGCAAACTGCCCATTATATGGCAGATATGTTATATCTGTCAGCATCACCTTGCGTGGGCCATGTTCCTTAAACTGACGTTTTAGCACATTGTCTGCCACATGGCTTGTCTGCAACGCTCGTGCCATACGCCTATATGGATTAGCCTTACGTATTGGACATTTTAGCCCATATTTGGACATCAGGCGACGAATCTTCTTCAAATTCATTATAACGGGCGGTGTCCAATGAAGCATGCACATATATATGCCTCTTGCTCCCTTGCTGTAACCACGCTGGTTGTATGCCTGCAATATCAAGGCAAAATCCTTCCTATCCTGTTCTTCCCTGGTTTTCCTTGTATCAGCAGCACTTACCCAGCGATAATATCCAGAACGTGATACACCTGCCAGCTCACATAACATTTTGGCATTAAGCCTGTTGTCTGAGGCTGCCAGCGTACTATGTATAACCTCGAATTTCCAGCTGCTGCTCATGAGGATTTCCTCGTGGCTGTATTTTTTGTCTTTATAATTTTTTTTAGAAATTCCAACTCCTGTCTAAGGTACTTAACTTCGTTTATAAGAGCATTCAACACTGGCTGCTCATCGGCAGCTTGCTCTACCGGTATCAGCAACTCATTCTTTCCACGTCTGTATCGGCTTTCTCCCTGACGAAAGCCCATTGGGCTCAGAGCCTGATACTTTATTCTCTGAGTTATGCTATCAATCTGCTTCTGTCCAAACATAGATAGATCATAGCCAAGATCCTCTACAATCTTTCGTGGAGCCACTCCGGCTTGATACTTAGTCCAAAAGGCTTCTTTAAATTCTGTGGAAAAATAAAGCTTATGCTTAGTGACCTTAAATGTATATGGATTTGCCTTTAGCTGCTTCATCTCTTTTGCGGTATATTCCTTCATTACATCCTCTCCAATCTAACAATATTGTATCAGATGTCCTAGAGGATAGAAAATATAGCTATGTCCATTATGAAGGATTCCAGATATGCAGCCTGTGTCTACCATAAAGGTTCCGCTGCCTACAGCCCATATACACTAATAAGGGTAAGCATACACTCTTCTTGTGTACTTATTGCAGGGTTCATACACTTTATACTGTGTCCACAGTCATATCACCATATACTTTTCCATACTGTCCATATTATAGGTTTCTTTTCTATCCGTAATATGTCCACATAACAGGATTCACCTAGTGATTTCAAGCCCCAGCAACTATCTATAATTTCCCCTGGCGGTAATCACATTATTAGGCAATCCCTTCGTCTTGCCATGTCCACATTACAGGGTACATTATATTTTGCCATAATTACCGGCAGGCTTTTATCACGGCATCCGTAAATTTTATAGCTCCAGAGTCACTTAAATGGTCTGTGTCAATAAAATCCTCATCGGTATACCTTGAATCATCCCAGCAATCCAACAGTGCAAATTTTTGTTTACCCCCCCTGATTATTTCATAGAACATATCCTTGAACCTTCCAGATATATTCGCCTTATAATATTTAGAGGCAGGTGGTACTGCTACAGTTAGTTTGATATTATTTTGAGTGCAAAATTCCACAAATTCCATGAACAGCATCACATTGTTCAGCAAACTATTTATCCGCTTCAAGTTTTCATTGTGGCTAGTAGCTCTTTGTCTGCCTGCTGCCCATTTTTCATCTTCGTTCAACTCACGCCAGGTTCTGTTGTCCTGCCAGAGCCTCAGTGCTGCATTTTTCTTTGGCATATTAGCGTTAAAATATCCAGCGGAGCACAGCCTGTTTACATTGCGTTGCAGTATATCTTCCACAGCAAAAATATCACTTTCAAACAGCACCCTCTGCTTTGGAGGCATCAAAAAGCAATTATGCTTGTCCCCCAAGAGCGGTGCATACACCTTGGATATACGCTGTATTTCATAATCATTCTGAGTCCTGGACAAATCGGAATAAAAATAATAATAGCTGACAACTAAAATTATATTCCTAATATTCTTATTTCGCTCTACAACATATCTAATCCCCTTCAGGCTATAATACAAATCCTGAGAAGCCAGGGCTAAATTCACAGCATTTTTCATCTGTGACTCTTCAATACCAAACAGCCCATAGGAGGAGCCTGACACCAGGGTATCAACTGCAGGCTTTATCGCCTTGCCAAGCTGATACCTTAGGTGATAATAATCGTAATTATAGCTATACTCCGCCAAACAGTTATCAGCTATCCTCTTTGCTATATCCTCATAAACAATGACATTGTAGCTTCTTTTGACGTCCTCCGACAAAGCATTGTCTGATTTGGAAATGAGTATAATATCTCCATAACCAACAGCATCAAGTGTAGTAAATTCCTTTACCTCCACCGTATGACGCAAAAGTTCCTTTGCTACCCTCATATCCAAGGCACTATGACACTTCACAAAAATCGTCACGCTGAACAACCTCCTTCCCCCAAGAATAAATCTCCCAGAAAATTTCATCTGCCACAATTATCTCGTATAATCTTGCATATTTTCTCTATTACATCCTTCTCCAAGGTCGGATAAAGAGGCAATGTCAATATATTGTTCCCTACCCTACGAGCTATATCCACATCATACTGCGGCAAAACATTCTTGTAGCAATCAAAATCCGCAACAATTGGATAAAAATACTTCCGGGCATATATGTTGTTCTCTGCCAATTTATCAAATACAAAATCACGATTATGACCATATTCATCAGGATTAATCAAAATCGGAAAATAAGCATAATTAGGCTCAACATTAGGCTGGACAACATTTAATCTTATCCCTGGAATATCTGATAGCATTTTCCTATAGTGGTGGTCCGCTTCTCCTCGCAGAGATATCATTTCATCAACACGTTTCAAATTGCACAGACCCATAGCCGCTGCAAACTCATTCATTTTGGCATTGGCCCCCACTGCAGCCACCGTTTCAGCATTATGTATGCCAAAATTCTTCAAATCTGCCAGCTGCTGTCCGAGAGCCTTATCTCTAAAACACACCGCCCCACCTTCGATAGTATTAAAAACCTTCGTAGCATGGAAACTAAAACAGGAAACATCTCCAAAATTTGCCGTACTAATCCCCTTATACTTGGTACCAAAGGTATGGCAGGCATCATAAATTACCTTCAGATTATATTTTTCGGCAATCCCCTCAATGGCTTCCACATCGCACACATTTCCATAAACATGTACAGGCAAAATTGCACAGGTCTTTTCTGTAATCAAAGCCTCAATCCTGCTCACGTCCATAGTATAGTCATGGGGATTTATATCACAAAATACAGGCGTCAGACCATTTCTCCTAATCGCATGAGTAGTAGAAGCAAATGTATATGGGGTAGTAATAACTTCTCCCTGCAGTTTTAGTACCTGAAGTGCCAATTCCAAGCCCATATGCCCATTGACAAATAGCTCTATATTGTCAGTATGAAGATATTCCTTGATTTCCTGTTTTAATAAATTATGCTTTGCTCCCATATTGGTCAGCCAATGGGAATCCCAAATATCCCGTATCTCAGCCGAATATTCCTCAAACGGCGGCAAGACAGCCTTAGTAACAAATATTTTCTCCAACTTTTCACCTCATTCAAATTCAAAGAATCCCTTTGGAAAAATATCCTTCCATTCCACGATTTCCTTTGCGGCTGCCTTTTCATCCCGTTGCGACAAGTAGACAATCTCTTTTCCCTTGAACCATACAAAGTGTTCAGCATCTTCAGCCAATGCCGACAAATTAAAACCTAGCCGAATCAAGTCTATCTCCCAATTATCCAGGAAAAATTGCTCCTTTTTTTCTAGCTTTTCTACAATCCATTTAATTGCATCAGCATAATCCTGCATTAGAATAAAATTCATTAGCTTTAAACAGTTCGTAGCGAAAAAGAATGTGCATGATTTCAACAATGGAATTTTATGCATTTTTAAGGCTATCAGCTTTTCCAAATCATCTTTGGACTCGGCATATTCCCAAAAATGCTGGATATTCAGCAGCAATAGCAATTCCTTGGAAGTATCGCTACCTGGCAATCCTTCAGGATACAGGGCTAATGCAGCCAATATTTCAGCTGCTTGTTTCATTGTCTTATCATCAGCGAATATATCCTGCCCCAAAAGCCAAGTAGCAATTTCTGAGCAGGCATTTTTATTTCCTACCGTACGAACCGCCTGCCTAAACCATTTAGTACAGGCAATGCTATGTACCAATTCAATGGCATTCTCACCATATATTCCCTGCTTGATAAGACGAAAACTATCCCGCGTTTCACCTAGCAGCACATTAAGCAAAAATATCAAGTTTGTTCTACTTACATATCCACATTTATTGATGAGGAAAATAATATCATTCTGAAACAATTTCTCAGGGGCATAAAGACGATCACATTTTGCATTATATGGCTTATTATCATTTCCATAGACATGGTAACGATACAGGCACTCTGACAATATACCTATCCTATTACTGTGCAATATACTCCGACGCACAAATACAGTATCTGAACCATATGGCAATATTTCAATGGTAGATGTATTTATGGATTTAATCACATCCATTTTGTATAACTTCAGCCAATGAGTTCTCATAAGCTGATATGTTTGAGGAAAAATCTGACCATATTCCTCACCTTCAACAATTATATTTTTCTCGATACATCTATCACCGATTAAATTTCCACTTTGGGCGTCTATAAAATGAGCACCTGCCACCGTCATATCCAGAGCATTCCTCTCTGCAAACGCCACCAGCTTTGCCAATGCATCTAGTTCCAGGGCATCATCAGCATCTATACGGGTAAAATACCCCTGCCCATTTGAGTCATTGAGTATCTGCGGAAAGGCATAGGGCCAGGCAATAGATTTATCAGATTTCTCAATCAAAACCACCTTAAACCTGGCATCAGCGGCAGCATAGGAAGATATAATATCCTTAACAGCCTGTCCTGAACCATTATCATATATGTAGCAAATAAAGTTTTTATATGTTTGGTTTTTAATAGACTCCAGGTGCTCTATGATGTAAGGCTCTGCCAAATCATAGCTTTGAGTATAAATGGATACGGTAGGTTTACGTTGATACATATTGTTTCCCCTCTGATATAGCATTTTGTACTAGCTCTATAACACACTGATGCTCCTTGTCAATCTCTCCACTAGATTATATCCATCCCAGATTAAATCGAAATCCAGTGTGCGACCAATAGGTACTACTCTATCAATTCCTTTAACGCCCGATTTAATCAATGGCAAAAAAGCCTCCTTATTTCCATAATATCCATCCCTCCCTATATAATCTTGCAATATCTCCCAAATACTCCGTTTTTCTCAGTTTTT